>CAYQNT010000236.1:452-1571 GCA_964418865.1 uncultured Rikenella sp. | reverse complement strand
ATGATTTCCTAAGGCTGATGTATGCCCGGGCATCTGATGCCTGGTCATATGAGTCGGGAGAGAAGATGGTCAAATATACTGATGACCAGATACTTGAACTGATCACATCACGCTATGACCAAAGGAAGATATACATACTTGCTCCGC
This sequence comes from uncultured Rikenella sp., assembly GCA_964418865.1. Classification (GTDB taxonomy): domain Bacteria; phylum Bacteroidota; class Bacteroidia; order Bacteroidales; family VadinHA17; genus SR-FBR-E99. The sequence goes on along the minus strand of CAYQNT010000236.1, from coordinate 1,424 downwards.
TGATTAAGGGCCGGAAAGGCCATTATCAGGAGCTCTTTGAGCAACAGCGGAGGAGAGGGTTTCTCTTTGCCCGTATAGATGGAGAGATAAGGGAGATCACCCCGCAAATGAAGCTTGACAGGTACAAGTCTCATTTCATTGAGCTGGTCATTGACAAGTTCCAGGCCGGTCATGTCACTTCAAAGAGGCTGCATGATGCCGTGCAGCTGGCCCTCGATCAGGGTGATGGCATCATGATGGTGTATGATGCCGAAGACAATAGTTTCCGTTATTTCAGCCGTCACCTGATGTGTCCTGTAACAGGAATATCATATAATGAGCCGGCTCCGCATACCTTCTCATTCAACTCACCTCAGGGCGCCTGCCCGAAATGCAACGGGCTAGGAGAGATCTCCGAGGTGGATATCAGCCGGATGATGCCGGATCCTTCGCTGAGCATACGAAAGGGCGGCATTGAACCGTTGGGAAAGTACCGCAACATCTGGATATTCTGGATGATTGAAGCTCTTGGTGAGAAGTATGACTTCACGGTTGACACCCCGGTGAAGGATATCCCTGAAGATGTGCTCAATAAGATTTTCTTTGGCTCAGATGAGGTGCTCAAGCTTTCAAACACACCACTGGGGGTCACCTCCAATTACTTCATGACATATGAGGGTGTTGTCAACTACATAGGAAATCAGGAAGCTGTCAGCAGTCGGACTGCTAAAGTAAAAGGCCGTGATCAGTATGTGCAGTTCCATGTCTGCCCTGAGTGTGACGGAACAAGGCTGAAAAAAGAAGCCCTCTGGTTTCGGATAGGGGATAAGAACATCGGGGAGCTGGCTGCGATGGACCTCAATGAGTTGAAGCTCTTCCTTGACAATGTCACCACTGATATGTCGGAGAGACAAAAGATGATCGCCTCGGAGGTGCTCAAAGAGATTAAGTCACGCCTTGGCTTCCTGCTTGATGTGGGTCTTGATTACCTGT
>CAYQNT010000236.1:0-434 GCA_964418865.1 uncultured Rikenella sp. | reverse complement strand
GCAAGAACTTTGTCAGGAGGGGAGAGCCAGCGCATCAGGCTGGCCACGCAGATAGGATCGAAGCTTGTTAATGTGCTCTATATCCTTGATGAGCCAAGCATAGGGCTGCATCAGCGTGACAACAGGAGGCTGATAGGATCACTGCGCAACCTCCGTGATGCGGGCAACTCAGTGATAGTGGTGGAGCATGACAGAGACATGATTCTCAGTGCTGACCATATAATAGATATTGGTCCGGGAGCAGGCGTACTCGGTGGGAAGATAGTGGCGGAGGGTACACCTGAAGAGATACTGAAAGCTGATACACTCACAGCTGAATACCTCAATGGCGTCAAGCAGATAGCATTGCCGGAGCATAGGAGGGCAGGCAATGGCAAACACCTGACAATCACCGGTGCCACAGGCAATAACCTTAAGAACGTGACAATGACGGT
>CAYQNT010000235.1:0-1734 GCA_964418865.1 uncultured Rikenella sp. | reverse complement strand
AAGGCCTGGTTCCCGGTGCCCTCCCGTCAAAATAACGCGAATAATTCTCAATTCCGCTGCAGTAACCGAGCTCCTTGATCATCTCAAGATCATACTGAACGCGCTGCTCAATTCGTTTTGCCTCCTCCGGCCTGCCTGTGTCACGAAAGTGTTTTGCCTGAAGCACCATGTCATCCTGTATCTGGCTGACGGCAATATTGATGCGCTCACGTGTTGTAACAAAGAGATTAGCCGGATATATCACATATTCATCCATCTCTTCAATATGCAGGCCGTTTAGCGGGTCAAATGTTGACACCGCCTCAATCTCATCGCCAAAGAAGACAATGCGAAGGGCTATATCAGCATATGCCGGAAACACATCTACAGTGTCACCCCTCACCCTGAAGGTGCCATGAGTGAACTCCACCTCATTGCGTGCATACAGGCTGTCAACGAGTTTACGAAGTAAAACCGTGCGGGTGACCTTTGCGCCGCGGATGACATGCACAGTATTGGCCCGGAAGTCGTCAGGATTGCCTATACCGAACAGACAGGAGACCGATGAGACAACAATGACATCCCTCCTGCCGGAGAGCAGTGATGAGGTGGCGCTCAGCCTCAGCTTCTCAAGCTCATCATTTATTGCCAGATCCTTTTCTATATAGGTATCAGTCACCGGCATGTATGCCTCAGGCTGGTAGTAATCATAATAGGAAACAAAATACTCTACGGCATTATCAGGAAAAAACTGTCTGAACTCTCCGTAAAGCTGTGCCGCCAGGGTCTTATTGTGGCTGAGTACAAGCACAGGTCTCCTGAGCTGCTCAATGACATTGGCTATGGTGAATGTTTTTCCGGAGCCGGTGACGCCAAGCAGCGTCTGAAAAGGCACACCCTGCCGGAAACCCTCTGTAAGCAGGCGTATTGCTTCCGGTTGATCACCTGTAGGTACATAGTCTGATGTAAGTCTGAATTCCATAAAACAGAATACTGGAACAAAAATAACAATTCAGGATATTCATGAGGTAATCCTGTAGTAAACCGTATTACTCTTTATGCTAATGAAAAGGGGAGCCTTGCAGCACCCCTCTCCTGTCTCCTTAATACTATTAAGAATACTATCCCAGGTATCCCTTCAGCAGTTTGCTCCTTGATGTGTGGCGCAGGCGGCGGATAGCCTTTTCCTTTATCTGTCTCACTCTCTCACGTGTGAGGCCGAACTTCTCTCCTATCTCTTCCAGTGTCATCTCCTGACAAGCTATGCCGAAGAAATAACGTATTATATCCCTCTCACGCTCAGTCAGAGTAGCCAGTGCGCGGTCTATCTCCTTGGAGAGAGACTCATCAATGAGCAGTTTGTCAGCTATTGGTGAGTCGAGGTTTGTGAGTACGTCAAGCAGACTGTTGTCCTCGCCCTCGATGAAGGGTGCATCTACAGACACGTGACGGCCGGAGACCTTAAGTGTATCAGCTACCTTTTCCTTCGGCAGATCAAGCACCTCAGCCAACTCCTCAGGAGAGGGCTGGCGCTCATTCTCCTGCTCAAAACGGGCGAAGGCCTTGTTAATCTTGTTAAGAGAGCCTACCTGATTAAGTGGTAAACGAACTATTCTCGACTGCTCGGCAAGAGCCTGGAGTATAGACTGTCTGATCCACCATACAGCATACGATATGAACTTGAAACCTCTTGTTTCATCAAATTTTTCTGCAGCCTTGATAAGGCCGAGGTTACCCTCATTAATGAGGTCTGGA
>CAYQNT010000234.1:0-1751 GCA_964418865.1 uncultured Rikenella sp. | reverse complement strand
CGTGTCTTGGCGATACCTGACTGGTAATCGCGGTACTGTCTGTCATGCATTGCCAGCTCAAAGAGCTCTTCCTCATCTTCACCGGGAAGCCAGCCATTGTCGGCCATCTCCTTGCGGTAGCCCTCAAGTGCATCAGGGTAGTTATCCTGCGGATTGCCTTCATAGAACTCCTTGCCCTCCTTGTTCGCCAGTTCAATAAGTTCAGGCGAAAGAGGACCAGGCAGCTTCCCGGCACGGCCAAGGAGCATGTCCCAGGAGTTAGGATCTATCATGGCAAACCGCTCTTTGCCGTTTACCAGTGAGATGATGTTCATAAGTGCCACGTTTTTAACGTACTGGCTAAATGGAGTGACCAGTGGCGGGTAACCCATCATCGGCCAGATATGCTCCACCTCCCTGAAGAGCCATACAACCAGCTCATCTTCTGTCAGTTCGGGTTTATTTTTTGATTTGAGTGCTGCATTGATGCCCTGATGCACCCCCTTGAGGTCGGCCATCAGGCTGCCCATCATGCCCCCCGGGAGTCCGGAGCCTATAAGGAGAGAGGTCATCTGTCTGTTGCGGGAATCGATGAAATAACCGAGGAAGTCGTCAATGAACTCATTGGTCAGCGATCTCACCTTCATATAGGCGTCCATATTGATCTCAGGCACATCAAACCCTGCATCCTTCATGATAGCCTGTATAGCAATAACGTCAGGGTGTACCATTCCCCAGCTGAGAGGTTCCATGGCTACATCAAGATAGTCAGCACCAGCCCTGGCTACCTCTAGCATTGAGGCCACAGACATGCCAGGTCCGCTATGGCCATGGTATTGTATAATAATTTCAGGGTACTTTTTCTTTATCCGGCGCACCAGCTCGCCCAGTGATGCAGGCCTTCCTACACCGGCCATGTCCTTTAGGCAGATCTCATCGGCACCGTATTCTACTAACTTGTCAACAATCTCCATGAAATAATTGACGGTGTGAACAGGAGATGTGGTAATAGAGAGGGCAGCCTGGGATATCATGCCTGCCTCACGTGCATATTTGACTGACAGCTCAAGGTTGCGATGGTCATTCAGTCCGCAGAAAGAACGCGCTATGTCAACACCCTGCGCTTTCTTGACTTTGAACATCAGGCGTCTCACATCGGCCGGAACCGGAAACATCCTTATGCCGTTGAGGGCTCTCTCAAGCATATGAGTCTGTATGCCGGCCTCATTGAACGGCTTTGTCCAATCTCTGACAGCTCTGTTGGGATTCTCTCCATAAAGAAGCTGTACCTGCTCAAACGCACCGCCGTTGGTCTCTATACGGTCAAAACACCCCATCTCCACAATATGCGGAGCCACCGCGGTCAGCTGGTCAACTCGTGGCTGGTACTTGCCGGAGGACTGCCACATATCGCGATACACAAGACTGAATCTTATTTTCTTCTTCATAATCTCTGAAAGTTACTGGATTTTGTTAGAAAGGTCAGTAGGCTTTACCCGTTCAAAGATAATTCACATCCACATCAGGACACCTGATAATTGTCAATAATAAAGGAAGAAGATATTTTGAGGGGGTCTCGTCATTTCAGCCTGAACCTGATTGCAGAGAGGCCGGCCGGCCGTTATGACAGATAGCAGCTTTTATTCTGAAAATAAAGTTGCATTTTTTTTATTTTACGTTTTTAGCAACTTCTACTAATTTTGAAAAAGCATTTGCATCGTGAACAGCTAAATCTGCAAGGATTTTTCTATCTATAGCAACACCGGCTTGAG
>CAYQNT010000233.1:0-1754 GCA_964418865.1 uncultured Rikenella sp. | reverse complement strand
ATCATTTTATGAAGAGGAAAAGAGTAAAGGAACTGCTTGCAAACCCTGTGACAGGCGAGAAGGTGCTGGTCAAGGGATGGGTCAGGACAAAGAGGGAGATAAAGAATGTGGCCTTTGTTTCATTGAACGATGGATCAACCATAAACAACATCCAGATTGTCATTGATATAACTACATATCCGGCTGATCTTCTGAAGGATATTACAACCGGTGCCAGCCTGGCTGTTACGGGTACCCTTGAGCTATCACAAGGCAAGGGACAGAGTGTTGAGATTCTTGCCACGGAGATCACTCTTTACGGCAAGTGTGACCCTGACAGTTATCCACTGCAAAAGAAGGGTCACTCAATGGAGTTCCTCAGGGATATAGCCCATCTTCGTTTCCGGACCAACACCTTCGGAGCGGTGATGAGGTTAAGACATGCTATGTCTTTTGCTGTGCACAAGTATTTTAACGACAGAGGATTTTTCTACCTGCATACGCCAATCATTACTGCCAGTGACGCAGAAGGGGCGGGAGAGATGTTTCACGTTACCACTCTTGATCTGAATGACATTCCCCGCACAAAGAGTGGTGAGGTTGATTATGACAGGGATTTCTTCGGGAAGGCTACCAACCTGACCGTATCAGGTCAGCTTGAGGGTGAGACAGGGGCTCTGGCGCTGGGTGAGATCTACACATTCGGACCTACCTTCCGTGCTGAAAACTCCAACACACCGCGTCACCTGGCCGAGTTCTGGATGATAGAGCCGGAGATGGCCTTCTGGGACATAACTGATAATATGGATCTTGGGGAGGATTTCACCAAGTATCTGATAAGATACGCTCTTGACAACTGCAGGGAGGATCTGGAGTTTCTCAACAAGATGATTGACACCAAGCTGATTGAGAGGCTGGAGTTTGTTCTGGCAAACAGTTATATGAGGCTTACCTATACCGAAGCTGTAAAGATACTTGAGGCTGCTGACCGCAAGTGGGAATATGCTGTGGGATGGGGGCGCGACCTGCAGGCTGAACATGAACGTTACCTTGTAGAGACTCATTTCAAAAGGCCGGTGATACTGACTGACTATCCAAAAGATATCAAAGCCTTTTACATGAAGCAGAATGACGATGGCAAGACGGTCAGGGCCATGGATGTGCTCTTCCCGGGCATCGGCGAGATCATCGGAGGGTCACAGAGGGAAGAGGTGATGGAGAAGCTCATGCAGAGGATAGAGGAGATGAAGCTGCCTGTTAAGGATCTCTGGTGGTATCTTGATACAAGGAGGTACGGCACCGTACCCCATTCAGGCTTCGGCCTGGGGTTTGAGAGGCTGATGCTCTTCATGACAGGCATGTCCAATATTCGTGATGTGATGCCATTCCCGCGTACCCCGCGGAATGCTGACTTTTAAGCTACAGAAATAAAAGCGGTATGCTCGACCAGAGATTGCAGCAGAGGCTGCTTCAGAAGTTATCTCCGCAGCAGATTCAGATGATCAAGCTGCTGGAGGTGCCTGCTATGCAGATGGAGCAGCGTATCAAGAAAGAGCTGGAAGAGAACCCTGCCCTTGAGGAGGGCCCCGAGGAGGACGACATACATGATGAGCAAGAGGAGGATATTGATCAGGAACAGGAGGAGCGTGATCAGGAAGAGTTCGATCTTGAAGACTACCTCAACGATGAGGATATACCCGAATACCGGCTGCAGGTGAGCAACGTATCGAAGGATGATGAAAGGCGTGATGCGATACCTTTTGCATCCGGCTCAT
>CAYQNT010000232.1:0-1861 GCA_964418865.1 uncultured Rikenella sp. | reverse complement strand
GCAACTATGTTAAGAGCCATTGCGGTCAGTGCCACAGCATATAATATCTTTCTCATCGTTTTAATCATTTTCTCTCCCACCTCAAATATCGTTCCAAACTAATCAATGTCTTTGATTCTTATCCTGTAAATGAGAATTGCCCTTCCCGGTATCTTGCTGCCATCGCCTGTCAGTCCGTATGCCAGGTAGGGCGGAATGATAAACAGATAATCACTCCCTACCTGCATCATCTTCAGTCCTTCGGTAACTCCGCTCTCTGCACCGGTATAACCCACTCTGACTGTCTGGATACCACTGTAGCAGGGTGTACCGTTGAGCAAAGTACATTCAAAATCAAATCTGACATCATCTCCTGTCCTTATCGTATCCCCGGATCCTTGTTCAATAATATTGTAATAGAGTCCGGTGTTTGTCTCGGTGAACACCATGTCGCTTTTACCTATAAAAGCTAAAATGGTTGCGTGGTCTTCAGCGATAAGCGATTTATTGATCTCAATAAGATCATTATCGGGGGTTTTCCCTGCCTGACTTCTGTTGTCCGGCTTGTTCTGGCATCCGGAAGTTATCAGGAGCATCAGGATGAATACAAGTGTTCTCATTTCAACACTTCAGCTGCGGCCATTTCCAGTTCCTCTCTGAATGAAGGGAGTGTATCCTCGAAGTGTTTCACCACCTCATGTATTGAGCCCTTCATCTCGCCGCCTGCAGCATTGCGGTGGCCTCCGCCGTTGAAGCACTTGCGGGAGAGCACATTGGCATTGAAGCTGCCTTTAGAGCGAAGCGACATCTTGACAAATTCATTACGCTCGACAAACAGAACCGACAACACTATACCCTTCATAGTGAGCAGCACATTTGCAAATCCCTCGGTATCTCCTTTCTCATGCCTGAAGTTGTCAAGATCCTCTTTTGTCAGCCAGATATAGGCTGTATGTAACTCCGGATGCACCACCATACGGCTGTGAAGGGCATATCCCTTCAGGCGTATTCTGTCTGCTGTAAAATTGCTAAAGATATGGTTGAAGACCCTCTCCTTGTCTACCCCCATGTCAAGCAGATGACCTACAGTGCGCATGGTGTCGCCGGTATAGAAACCGTGTTCAAAATTGCCGGTGTCAGTGATAATGCCCACATATACGGCAGTGAAGAAATCGCTATCACTGAACTCCTCACCCTCCATCCCGTTAACAAGAAAGTAGATCAGCTCAGATGTTGAGCTACGGCTCACATCTGATACTATCAGGTCAGCAAACTGACCTGGATCGGGATGGTGGTCAATCATCACCTTATTAGCTGATGAAGCCACAACCAGTGGCTCTGCCTTACCCATCCGTGAGGTGGAGTTGAAATCAACCATAATGATCAGGTCAGCCTCTTTGATCATGGCAGTACCGGTTGCAACATTATGATGGAAGTCAACTACCCTGTCAACATCATTCATCCAGAGGAGGAACTTCTGCAGGGCGTTCGGAGAGATCATTCCGGCATCCTTCCCGCTGGAAAGAATCCATCTTCTTAAAGCTAGCATTGCACCTATGGCATCGCCATCGGGATTGATGTGGCAGATCAAAAGAATATGATCGGCTTCTTTAATTAGCTTTTTTAATTCTTTTGTATATTTACCAAATTCTGGCACTGTAATAGCGTTTTAAGGCGACAAAGGTAAGAAAAATAACAATGTTTTTTTAAATCATGCCAATTAACCCGATTCCCAAGAATTATGAGCAGAGAGATAACCTTTTCAATCATCAAGCCTGATGCCATGAGCAGAGGCTATGCGGGTAAAATAATTACACGGATCACAGATGCCGGCTTCCAGCTGGCAGCTCTGAGAATGGTTCAACTCACCCTTAAGCAGGCT
>CAYQNT010000231.1:429-1882 GCA_964418865.1 uncultured Rikenella sp. | reverse complement strand
CCTCGATACGGCCAACTACGAACCTCCGGAAGAGGCAAAATATGAGTATTCATGGCAATGGGCATACCATGACCGTTACCGCGATGCAGGCCTCACGGCCATCCTGGGCTGTGGGTTTGATCCCGGCGTCACCAGCGTCTTTACTGCCCATGCTGCAAAACATCACTTCAGTGAGATCCATTACCTGGATATAGTAGACTGCAATGCAGGTGACCACGGCAAACCGTTTGCCACAAACTTCAACCCCGAGATCAACATTCGTGAGGTGACGCAGAGAGGCAAATACTGGGACAATGGCAAATGGGTCTTCACCGAACCGCACGAGATACACAAACCTTTGACCTACCCTGGCATTGGACCAAAAGAGTCATACCTTATTTATCACGAGGAACTGGAATCGCTTGTCAAAAATTTCCCTACAATTAAGCGGGCACGTTTCTGGATGACCTTTGGACAGGAGTATCTGACTCATCTTAGGGTGATACAGAACATTGGAATGGCACGTATTGACCCGGTGATATACAATGGTGTGGAGATCATTCCAATACAGTTTCTGAAAGCTGTGCTCCCTGATCCGGGTGAACTGGGAGAGAACTATAAGGGATGGACTTCAATAGGGTGCCGTATAAGAGGGCTGGACAAGGAAGGCAGGGAGAGGAGCTATTATATATGGAACAACTGCAGCCACGAGGAGGCATACCGTGAGACAGGAACACAGGCTGTGAGTTATACCACCGGGGTGCCGGCGGCAACAGGCGCCATGATGTACATGAAAAACCTCTGGAAGAAGCCTGGTGTATGGAATGTTGAACAGTTTGACCCTGATCCCTTCCTGGCAGAGCTAACCGTGCAAGGCCTTCCATGGCATGAGAAGTTTGACATAGATCTGGAGCTCTGATATGATCGACTACCGCAAAGTGCCGTCGCCCTGTTACGTCATTGACGAGGAGAGACTGAGGCGTAACCTTGAGCTTATAAAAAATGTATCACAGGCCTCAGGTGCAGAGATAATTCTCGCATATAAGGGCTTTGCCATGTGGTCAGTCTTTCCAATAGTGCGCGAATATGTCTCCGGCGCAGCAGCCAGCTCTGTCAATGAAGCCAGACTCTGCTTTGAGGAGATGGGAGCACCGGCCCATACCTATGCCCCTGCATTCCGGAGAGAGGAATTTGGCATGATGTTAAGATATAGCTCCCATATTACCTTTAACTCACTGGCTCAGTATGAGAAATTTATGCCTGTGCTTGAAAAAGAGGGGCAGCATATCTCACCGGGACTGCGTATCAACCCTGAATATTCGGAGATAGAAACCAGTCTGTACAACCCCTGCTCACCGGGGTCACGACTGGGTGTCAATGCCGCAGAATTGGCTGACGGACTGCCGGCAGGAGTGGAGGGTCTCCATTTTCACGTACTCTTTGAATCAGATTCCTATGCCCTGGAGAAGGTGCT
>CAYQNT010000231.1:0-419 GCA_964418865.1 uncultured Rikenella sp. | reverse complement strand
GCCATCTGCTGCCGCAACTAAAATGGCTGAACATGGGCGGAGGACACCTGATGACACGCAAGGGCTATGATACTGATCACCTGATTGGCCTTCTGTGTAGATTCAAAGAAAAGTATAATATTCACCTCATCCTTGAGCCGGGCAGCGCATTTGCCTGGGAGACAGGTGAACTGGTCGCCACTGTTGAGGATATAATTGTGCGTGATGGCATCAAAACGGCTATGCTTGATGTCTCCTTTTCCGCCCATATGCCCGACTGCCTTGAGATGCCGTACAAGCCTGTCATTATCGGAGCATTTGACCCCGTAGATGGCAAACCCACATATCGCATGGGAGGAAACTCCTGCCTCTCGGGCGACTTCATGGGCGACTGGTCATTCCATCGTGAGCTCAAACCCGGTGACATGATTATTTTCTGG
>CAYQNT010000230.1:0-1885 GCA_964418865.1 uncultured Rikenella sp. | reverse complement strand
TCTCTGTTGAGCTCGTCAATCCTGGCAAGCAGCTCCTGCTCGCTCACTGACTCATCCATCCTGATTAAGGTTGATTTGAATCCGACCTCTTCGCAGTCTTTTATCTTGTGAGATACATAGGTTTCACTTCCACCGTCATGTCCAACAAGGATGGCGGCCAGGTGTGGCACACGTGCTCCGCGCGCCTTCATCTCCGTGACTGCGGCAGCTATCTCCGCTCTTATTACTGCAGCTGTTTCGTTTCCGTCAATGATCTTGTGCATATCGATTATAAATTAAAAGTCTGAAGGTCTGATGTCTGAAGGTCTGTCGCCTTATTTGCCTCCCCTGCAGTCTGGCGCCTTCTAAAATAACCCACCGGGTCATTTCTTAACGCTCGGCCCTGGTATTGCGGTCCGGCAGTCCAGTCGTCTGATTTTATCGTTTGGGGGTTAGTTTAGAGAGGTCTCCTCCCTTAGAGACCATCTTCATCACTTTACGTGTCTCATCGAACTGTTTGAGCAGCCTGTTGATATCCATTACCGTTGTTCCGCTACCTTCGGCAATGCGCTTTCTGCGCGTTCCGTTCAGCAGGGTCGGATTCGTACGTTCTTCCGGCGTCATGCTTGAGATGATGGCTTCAATGCCCTTAAATGCATCGTCATCTATGTCAAGATTCTTTACAGCCTTGCTGACTCCGGGTATCATGCCCATAAGGTCTTTCACGTTACCCATCTTCTTAATCTGTTGTATCTGCGAGATGAAGTCGTTGAAATCGAACTGGTCCCTGGCGATTTTCTTCTGCAGCTTGCGTGCTTCAGTCTCGTCAAACTGTTCCTGTGCTTTCTCAACCAGGCTGACAATATCTCCCATGCCCAGTATTCTGTCAGCCATCCTCTCAGGGTAGAAGATGTCTATGGCATCCATCTTCTCGCCTGCGCTGACGAACTTCACCGGCTTATTGACAACAGATCTTATAGATAGGGCTGCTCCTCCCCTGGTGTCGCCGTCAAGTTTTGTGAGCACCACCCCGTCATAATTAATTTTCTCGTTGAACTCATATGCGGTGTTGACAGCATCCTGACCAGTCATTGAGTCGACGACAAACAGTGTTTCGTGGGGATTAACCGCGTTCTTCACGGCGGCTATCTCATTCATCATCACCTCATCCACTGCCAGTCGGCCTGCGGTATCAATGATGACAATGTCATTACCGTTTTTCTTTGCCTCCCTGATGGCATTACGTGCAATCTCCACAGGGTTCCGGCTGCCCTCTTCGGTATATACCGGCACCTCTGTCTGGGTGCCCAGTACCTTCAGCTGTTCGATGGCCGCAGGTCTGTAGACGTCACAGGCCACCAGCAGCGGGTTCTTGCCACGCTTGCTCTTCAGGTGCTTGGCCAGCTTGGCGCTGAAGGTGGTCTTACCACTACCCTGAAGTCCCGCTATCAGTATGACCGAAGGATTCGCCTTTATATTGATATCGATTCTTTCTCCTCCCATCAGAAGAACAAGCTCGTCATGGACGATCTTGACCAGCATCTGTGAAGGTTTCACCGCCTGCAGAACATTCTGGCCCAATGCCTTCTGTCTGACGGTATCAGTGAACTGCTTGGCTATCTTAAAGTTCACGTCAGCATCGAGCAGTGCCCTGCGCACATCCTTCAGTGTCTCCGACACATTTATTTCTGAAATTACTCCTTCTCCCTTCAGTATTTTAAAGGAGCGTTCAAGTCTTTCGCTCAGGCTTTCAAACATAATTATCCGATAATATTTTTTTACATTCTTTCAGGGGCCTCAATGCCCAGTAACCACAATCCGCTCTCAAGCACCCGGCCTGTCATCTCTGACAGTTTAAGCCGGAAGTTACGGATAATGTCGTCATTTTCACCCAATATTGAAAAAT
>CAYQNT010000229.1:0-1918 GCA_964418865.1 uncultured Rikenella sp. | reverse complement strand
GATCCTGCGGAAAACAACCGATGGAGAATGGGCAGGTATTGAAGAAAGTGATATCATTAAATCTATAATCAACTCAAAGATAGCCAATTTCAACCTATCTTTATAAATGCAAAATCAACATTGAAATGGTAAGAAAAAAACAACCTGAAAATCCAGGGATCGACCAGAAAAAACTCATAGAGCTCATCACGAAGTCTATGGCCAAAAACCCCAGGCAACCACTTAATTATAAACAGATAGCAGCACGACTGCATATTTTTGAAAAGGAAGAGAAGAAAGCTCTCTCGGAAGCTCTCATGAAAATGAAGAAAGATGGCCTTGCCGGAGAGAGGGGCCAGGGCAAGTACCTCCTTAAGGCTGTGACCGGATCTATAACCGGCACTGTAGATCTTACAAAATTCGGATATGCTTTTATCACCACCGATGAACTGGAAGATGATGTCTTTATTGCCGCTCGCAATCTCAACACCGCCCTGCATGGCGACAAGGTGAAGGTGCTTCTTTATGCACGTCATAAGGGGAAAAGGCCTGAAGGAGAGGTGGTTGAGATTATTAGTAGGTCACGCGCTACATTTGTTGGTACAATAGAGCTCACTCCTAACTTCGCCTTCCTTATTCCCGACAATAAGAACATGCCCTTTGACCTTTTCATACCGCTTGCCAAACTTAACGGGGCAAAGCAGGGACAAAAGGCTATAGCCAGGATGGTTGAATGGGATCAGCGGTCGCGCAACCCCATGGGCGAGATAACTGAGGTGCTTGGCAATCCAGGTGAAAATGAGACTGAGATGCACGCCATACTCGCAGAGTTTGGTCTCCCCAGCAGGTTTGATCCGGAGGTTGATGCTTCTGCCACAAAGATATCTGCTGAGATCACTGCTGAGGATATAGCTGTCAGGCGCGACTTCCGCAATGTGCCAACCTTCACCATTGACCCGGCAGATGCGAAGGACTTTGATGATGCACTGTCATTAAGGGAACTACCTGACGGAAATATGGAGGTGGGTATACATATAGCCGACGTCACCCATTACGTCAGGACCGATTCACTGATTGAGAAAGTGGCCCAGGAGAGAGCCACCTCTGTTTACCTGGTTGACAGAACCATCCCTATGCTTCCTGAGAGACTCTCAAACCATATATGTTCGCTGAACCCCATGGAAGATAAACTGACCTATTCAGCCGTCTTCGAGCTGGACAGTAAAGCCAATGTGGTCAGTGAGTGGTTCGGACGTACAATCATCAAATCAGACAGTCGCTTCTCCTATTCAGAGGCACAGATGGTTATTGACACCGGCGAGGGCGACATGAAGAAGCAGCTCCTCACCCTTAACAACCTCGCACAGATGCTGCGCACCCGGCGCTTTGCATCGGGCTCATTCTCCTTTGAGCGGCTTGAGGTGAAGTTCAACCTCAGCGAGAAAGGTGTACCCCTTGGCATTATCTTCCAGCAGTTCGGTACCGCCAACCAGCTCATAGAGGAGTTCATGCTGCTGGCAAACAGGCGCGTTGCCGAATATGTAGGCAAAAAGCTGCACGGAAAAACCTTCATCTACCGTATCCACGATAAACCTAATGCTGAGAAGCTGAGCTCATTCAGTTATTTCATCAAACGGTTCGGTTATGAGCTCAATACTGAAAACTTAAAAAAACTCCCTGCCGCCATGAACAAGCTTATGGATACCGTCTCGGGGAAAAAAGAGCAGAATGTGATTGAGACCCTCGCCCTGCGCACCATGGCCAAGGCAATATATTCAACAGACAATATTGGCCATTTCGGTCTTGCCTTCAGCCATTACACCCACTTTACCTCTCCTATCCGCCGGTATCCCGATATGATGGTACACCGACTCCTCACAGCATACCTGGAGGGTCAGCCTGCCAAGGACAAGGATAAATATGCAAAGCTATGTGAACA
>CAYQNT010000228.1:0-1918 GCA_964418865.1 uncultured Rikenella sp. | reverse complement strand
CCCTGACGGTGTATAACACTATCTGTAACCATGTATGGGCCCGTGAGCCTCATCTGAGAGAGTTTGCCAGGAAGCATGATGTCATCATCTTTGTCAGCGGCGAAAAAAGCTCTAACGGCCGCATGCTCTTTGACGTATGCCGCACTGAAAACAGTCGCTCCTACTTCATCTCTTCACCTGCAGAGATTGATAGTGAATGGTTCTATAACGCTGAAAGTGCAGGAGTCTCCGGCGCCACATCAACACCCAAATGGCTAATGCAAAAAGTCGCTGAGATCATTAGAGAGATGTGATATTGTTACAGTCACAAATTGCTAATGCGTAAAATAATATTAATTTCGTATTGTCAGTAAATACGATTTCTAATGGCTAAGATTAACAAGATTGGCGTCCTCACTTCAGGTGGCGACGCTCCCGGAATGAATGCCGCCATCAGGGCCGTGACTCGCACAGCAATTTATCACGGACTAGAAGTGGTAGGCATAAGGCATGGTTACCTGGGCATGATCAATGCCAATTTTAAACCCCTTTATGCACACTCCGTATCCGACATGATACAGCGTGGAGGCACCTTTCTGAAGACAGCGCGATGCGATTCGTTCAGGACACCAGAGGGAAGGAAGACAGCCTATGAGAACCTTACTGCTGCAGGCATTGACGCTGTAGTGGTGATAGGCGGTGACGGCTCATTCAAGGGTGCCAGCTATTTCAATGAAGAGTACAACATACCCTTTGTTGGCGTACCGTGCACGATAGACAATGATATCTTTGGTACTGACTATACGATAGGATATGACACCGCCCTGAACACGGTTGTTGAGGCCGTTGACAAGATACGTGACACAGCCAGCGCGCTCAACCGCATGTTTTTTGTTGAGGTGATGGGTGCAGAGGCCGGGCACATAGCCCTCTATAGCGGCATAGCCAGCGGGGCTGAGGCCATAATCATGCCGGAGATAAAGGGTGAGGCACGTGACATCACCAAAATGATTGAGACCGGCAACAAGAGAAAAAAATCAAGTAATATTATCATTGTAGCAGAAGGCGACGAAGAGGGAGGAGCACTTGCAATTGCCGAGAGGCTCAAGCCCGAGCTGAAGGACTATGATGTGAGGGTGGTCATCCTTGGTCACCTGCAGAGAGGAGGCTCACCGTCAGCCCTAGACAGGGTAAACGCCAGCAGGCTGGGTAACGCGGCCGTTGAGGCACTTCTTGACGGGCAGCAGAGCGTCATGGTAGGACTACAGAACGATGTGATAGCCCTCGTACCCTTCAGAAAAGCCGTTAAGCAGCACAAACCGCTAAACCAGCACATTGTTGATATTATTGATATTCTTAATGTCTGATAGTCATACTGACATAAACTAATGGGACCATCGGAGGTATACTTCACTGACATGCATTGCACCTCCTCGCTGAACCTGTTGAAGAAACTTGACAGGCTGGTGAAGGCGGCAGGCATTGACAGCATAGACTTCAGCCGCAAGATGACGGCGTTGAAGATCCATTTCGGCGAACCTGGCAATCTTGCATACCTGCGGCCCAACTTTGCGGCCATGATAGCACAGATGGTAAGGGAGAGAGGCGGCAAGCCGTTCCTCACCGACTGCAACACGCTTTACTACGGTGAGCGGGCCAACGGCCCCGATCATCTTCAGGCAGCCTTCTCAAACGGTTATAATCCCCTCAGTGCAGGGTGTCATGTAGTCATAGGCGACGGCATCAAGGGCACTGACTATCGTGAGATAGAGGTAAACCTAGAATACACTCACAAGGCTATGATCGGCACTGCCATTGCTGATGCTGACGTCATCATCTCCCTGAACCATTTCAAGGGGCACGAGCAGACAGGGTTTGGCGGTGCACTGAAGAACCTGGGTATGGGATGTGCATCTGTGGGAGGCAAGCTGTTCCTCCA
>CAYQNT010000227.1:0-1931 GCA_964418865.1 uncultured Rikenella sp. | reverse complement strand
CTCCTGTTTTTCAAAAAACCGGTGCAAAGAAAAGAAATATTTTCCAATCATGGATAACTTTTATGCTATCTTTTGAAAAATTATTACTTTTGCGCTCCCATCAACGCAATGACACATACATATTCTTACCATAAAATCCGAAGATGAAGACATACTCGACAGACCACCTAAGGAACATCGCTCTGCTAGGAAACTCGGGCTCAGGAAAGACAACCCTTGCGGAAGCAATGCTTTTCAATGGAGGAGTCATAGAGAGACGGGGTGCAGTAGAATCCAGGAACACCGTCTCTGACTACAAGCCGATTGAGCAGGAGAACCGTAACTCCATCTATTCCGCAGTATTATATGCCGAGTTTAAGGACAAAAAGATAAATATTATTGACACCCCGGGTCTTGATGACTTCTCAGGCGGAGTTATCTCATCAATGTACGCTGCAGACACAGCCATGCTGGTCATCAACGTGCAAAACGGGGTTGAAGTGGGTACTGAAATCCAATTCAGGCATGCCAAAAAGTTCAATAAGCCTCTTATCATCGTGGTGAATGGTCTCGATCATGAGAAGGCTAACTTTGAGAAGTCTGTTGAGATGCTTCATGAGCGTTTCGGCAACAATGTCACGCTGGCTCAGTTCCCCGTAAATGAAGGTACCGGTTTCAATACTATCATTGACGTCATCAGCATGAAGATGCTGCGTTACAGCAAGGATGGAGGGAAGGCTGAGGTGCTTGACATACCTGCTGAACATATGGAGAGGGCTGAAGAGCTCCATGCAGTCCTCACAGAGAAGGTTGCCGAGAGTGATGAAGCTCTCATGGAGGTTTTCTTTGCCAATGACAAACTCAGTGAAGAGGAGATAGGCCGTGGCCTTCGCCAGGGATTACTCGGAAGGGGTATCTTCCCTGTCTTCTGCATCTCTGCCAAGGGAAACACAGGGGTTGACAGGCTTCTTGAATTTGTATCTGTCTCGGCACCATCACCTGCTGATATGCCTGCAGTAGTTAACTCAAAGGGTAACGAAATAAAATGCAATCCGAACGGAATAGCATCAGTCTTCGTCTTCAAGACAACCATTGAGGAGCATATAGGTGAGATCAATTACTTCAGGGTGATGTCAGGAAAGATCACTGAGAACATTGACATGATAAACACCAGCAATGGCACCAAGGAGCGTTTCTCACAGTTCTTTGCCTGTGCGGGGAAAAACCGTACACGCATCTCTGAGATACAGGCCGGTGACATCGGTGGTCTGGTCAAACTTAAGAACACCAAGACAAATCATACTCTCAATGCTCCGGGTAACGACTGGACTTATGATGGCATGAAGTTCCCCGAGCCCAAGTATCGCGCTGCCATCAAGGCTCAGAGCGAAAGCGATGAGGAGAAGATGGGGGAAGCTCTCAACCGCATGCATCAGGAAGATCCTACCATCATTATCGAGTATTCAAAGGAGCTGAAGCAGATTATTATTCACGGACAGGGTGAATACCACCTTAATATCCTCAAGTGGCATCTTGACAATATCTTTAAGATAGAGACACAGTTTCTGTCGCCGAAGATCCCCTATCGTGAGACTATCACCAAGGCAGCCCAGGCTGACTACCGACACAAGAAACAATCAGGCGGTGCCGGTCAGTTTGGCGAAGTGCACATGATCATAGAGCCGTATGAAGAAGGTTCGGAGTCCAAGACAATGATGAAGATCGCCGGCAAGGAGATCAAGCTCTCCAACCGTGATGTGGAGGAGATTGAACTTTCATGGGGCGGCAAGCTGGTCTATGTGAACTGCATCGTTGGCGGCTCCATTGATGCTCGGTTCCTGCCGGCCATACTCAAGGGTATCATGGAAAAGATGGAGATAGGTCCTCTGACAGGCTCTTATGCCCGTGACATAAGGGTTTATGTCTATGACGGCAAGATGCACCCGGTTGAC
>CAYQNT010000226.1:0-2002 GCA_964418865.1 uncultured Rikenella sp. | reverse complement strand
CTCCAATGACCTTCACGCCATTACCGACATAATTCTTAGTACCTGTCTGTGTAGCATCGAGATAGCGTTCAGGAACAACCGAATTGGGATGTGACCCTGCTCTCCACATGTACATCTCAGTGGTTGTCTGCGCTATACCGCCCACTCTGCCGTCTGCGGTGAGTGTCATTGACCAGTTCTTATATCTCACGGTGTTGCTCAGTCCCCAAATCCAGTCCGGATCGTAGTTTGCAAATTTTGAATCATAGGCTGAGTATAGGGGAAGCCCGTTGTTGTGTATGATGTTCCCGGCGGGATCTTTCTGATACTCACGGAGAACATAGGCGTCATATCTGGCGCCTACATAAACCCATGGCTTGTCTGGCGAATAGACTGAGTCAAGCTGTGAGTAATAACGTGCGTATGCCGACCAGTTAATTGCCATGTCCCACTGCCAGTTTTGATTCTTGACGGGGGTCACGTTTGCTGATATCTCCACACCCTTTCTTGTGATCTCTTCATCAATATTAATATACCTTTGGTAAAAGCCACCTGCGGGAGTGATATTGGCATATTTAAGCAGGTCATACATCCTCTTGCTGTAGTAAGAGACATCAATAGAGGCCCTGTTTCTGAACAGGTTGACCATTGTGCCTATTTCAAAGGTGGAAGCAGATTCCGGGAGCACATCGGTACCCCTGATGGTTGTAGGCAGGAAGGCAGAGCTGAGTGTACCCCAGTCGTTGCTTTTTATGGTGTACACAGAATTAATGGCATAGATACCGGCAGGAGTTTTGGCGGAGGTCCATGAGCTGCGAATCTTCCATAATGAAAGCCAGTCAATTTCTGGAAGGAGATTGGACACGATAAAGCTTCCTGATACAGAAGGATAAAGATAGGACCTTGTTGATTCAGGCAGCGTTGAACTCCAGTCATTACGCAGTGTGGCTTCAGCATATATCAGGCTATTCCATGATACGGCCAGCCTGCCAAACAAGCTGTTAACCTGTTGACGGCTGATTCTTGAACCGACAACCGCAGGGTTAATGGATGCTTTAAGTGAATAAAAGCCCGGGACCGAGAGGCCTCCCTGGGTTCTTGCCTCCATGCCATCATCCTGCCTGTAGTAAATAGTGGCACCCGCGAGTGCACTAACAGTGAAGTCGTTGAATTTCCGGTCAGCTGTTATCAGGAAATCATTATTGATGCTGAACCCACGGCTGATACCCATGTTATATGAACCTCGCTGCGATTCACCCCAAATTTCTGTGCCGCCGGGAATGACCGTAGAATTTCCACCGCCCTGGAAAGAACCTTTGGATATCCTTACTTCCTGACGGTCGCTGTAAACGTCATATCCACTGCGGAAAGTAGCTTTGAGCCATGATAAAATATCATAACTCATATCGAGACTGATATTGAACACATCTTTATTTACACTGTGCAGTCTCTCATATCTGTCAAAATAGGGGTTGTTGTTTATGCTTGTGAAGCTGCTGTTCTGAACCTCATCAGGTACCAGCCAGTAATCTGTATAATCTCTGATGTCATAGTCAGGGGCTGCCCATACCAACATGTTGTACATTGGGTCATAACCGGTATACCCGCCAAAGCCTATGTTGGGGGAAACCTGTTTGTTATAGGCAATTCCCGAAGAGAGGCTGAAGTGTTTGATCTTCATCTCACCGCCAATACTGTAGGTCAGCTTATTGAACATTGAATTGGGGTACTGACCCTTGTTTTGCACGGAGGTTGCAGAGGCACGCAGGCTGCCCAGTTCACTTTGCTGGACTATGTTCACATTATTGTTTAGTACGAAACCCTGTTCCAGGAAGTTTTTAAAGTTGTCCTTGCCTATAGGCAGGTATGGCATGGCTTTCAGCGATTTTGAAATCGGGTCCCACTGTATTACTTCCCTTCCGTCAAGAGGAACACCCCATGCTCCGTCGCCAGACCGTGCGTAGGTGTTTGTTGAGGTATTCACCACGCGGCCGTATGTTGATTGCATCTCGGGTATGGCAAG
>CAYQNT010000225.1:0-2081 GCA_964418865.1 uncultured Rikenella sp. | reverse complement strand
ATCCCTCACCGCCGGAGATCAGGTTATGGATGTAGCGACCCATGGTTGCATGAATAATTGCTGATTGACGATACTACTAAAATAGGGTAAAATATTTGTATATTCGTCCGAATAGCACATGATGCACTGATACAAGACGTTTTGTGTTAAATTTTTTTATATTTTCCCATGTTTTAACTGTATACCAATTCAAGATTTATGAAGCGCAGAAATTTTTTCAGATCAGGCCTTGCAGGTGCTGCAGGTCTTACTATGTTCAATCGCACGGCTTTTGCGGGCACAGGCATGATTGAAGAAAATGAGATTGTATATCGTATTCTGGGAAGAACAGGGCTGAAGCTGCCTGTCGTCAGTTTTGGAGTTATGAGGTCTGACAACAGTTCACTTGTTCAGGCAGCATATCAGGCCGGCATGAAGATGTTTGACACGGCACACGGTTACATGAACGGGCGTAATGAAGAGATGCTGGGTAATTTTTTCAGTACAGTGCCGCGTGAATCATTCGTCATTGCCACAAAAGTCAAACCGGCAGGTGTGGATCAGCGTACCGGTCTTCCTTCAAGGGAGACTACCGCTGAAGATTTTCTTCAGCAGTTTGAGCTAAGCCTTAGCAGGCTGAAGATGGAGTATGTAGATATCCTGTACATGCACTCTGCAGACAGCGTGGAGATGGTCAGGCATAAGGAGATCGTTAATGCCATGCTTGATCTGAAAAAGAAAGGGAAGGTCAGGTTCATCGGGGTCTCAACACACAAGAACGAGCCTCTTGTAATCAACACCATGGCAGAAGACGGTATCTGGGATGTAGTTCTCACATCATATAACTACCGGCAGACATATATCAATGATATGAACAGCGCACTAGCCAGAGCAGCTGCTGCAGGCATGGGCGTGGTAGCCATGAAGACCCTGGCTGGCGGGTGGCTTGACAAAGAAAGAACACAGCCTGTCAATGCATCTGCAGCTCTCAAATGGTCCATCTCAAACCCGAATGTATGTACTACCATACCCGGGATAACAACTTTTGATCATTTAGCCCTTGATCTTAAAGTGATGAGCGATCCCACTATGACAGAACCTGAGAAGTCAGAGCTTATGGCAGGAGCATCATTACCGGGTCTTTATTGCAACGCATGCAGCAACTGTGTTCCCGGCTGCCCTAACAATCTGCCAATTCCTGAACTGATGCGTGCCTACATGTATGCCTATGGTTACAAGAACCTGTCAATGGCATCAGAGCTGTTGACAGAGGCAGGGGCAAAATCTGACCCATGCGCCGAGTGTGGGATCTGCACGGCCAGTTGTGTCAGAGGTTTCGATCTGAGGGGAAAGATATCTGATATAACAAGGCTCGTAGATGTTCCTTATGATTTACTTGCATAAAACCATGATAATATGAATTTCAGAAAATATCTTCTGGCAGCTGCCATTTGCATTACCTCTCTGTCAGTTCTTAACGGGCAGCAGTTATTTCCGGAATTGAAGGGTTACAAACCGGTAAGTGAGTACCCGGTGTATACTCCTGATGACCTGTGGGATTATATTAACGGTGCTGCAGATGCATACCTTGCAATGGGGTTCATTGACCTGAACATTACTGAGTATGTAAAAGGGCGGGACAGGATAAAGGTTGAGATTTACAGATTTGGAGATGATAACAAGGCATTTGGGATCTACTCTATGGAGCGCTCACCTGTTTACAAATTCATAAAGGCGGGCGTTCAGGGTTACAATGAGGAGGGTGTGGTCCATTTCTATAAAGACCGTTATTATGTGAAGGTCATGACTCACTCAAAATCTCTGAAGGTAAATGAGCGGATGCTAGGTCTTGCAGGTCAGATTGCCTCGTTAATTGAAGGCAAGAATGAGTTCCCGGCTCTCCTGCAGCTTTTTCCCCGCGAAGGATTGCTGCAGAACCAGGAGACTTATCTTAACGAGAGTGTGCTGGGCCATGAGTTTTTGAGAGGTGCATTCAGGGTTTCATATGAAGTAAAAGGTGACCATTTTGATATTTATCTTTTCAGCTGCCGTGATGATTCAGAAGCTTCAGCCATGGCCGGTAAGCTGGCAGGTGATGCCTA
>CAYQNT010000224.1:0-2105 GCA_964418865.1 uncultured Rikenella sp. | reverse complement strand
CTGCTGACTGCTGACTGCCGACTGCTGACTGCCGACTGCTGACTCCATGCCCCATGCTACCTGCCCCATGCCGCCGGGTCCCTGCGCCACTCCCTGAGGGCAGCCACGTCATTCTTTGTTATATAGCCAGATGCGGCTGCCATATCTACCAGCACTGAGTAGTCGCTGAGGGTATCCAGCCTGCAGCCCTCGGCAGCGAAGGCATCGGTGGCTTTGCTGAAGCCATATGTAAATATTGCTATCATTCCCAGAACGTTGCAGCCGGCTTCGCTGAGCGCCCTGACAGCTCCCAGGCTGCTTCCGCCGGTAGAGATAAGATCCTCAATCACAACAACCCTCTGTCCCTTCTCAAAATATCCTTCTATCTGGTTTCCCAGCCCGTGATCTTTTGCTCCAGACCTGACATAGACAAAAGGCAACCCCAGGCTGTCAGCCACCAGGGCACCATGGGCAATGGCCCCTGTTGCCACGCCGGCTATCAGTTCGGCATCAGGATACAACTGCCTTACCCTGCCGGCAAAGGCATCCCTGATGAACCCCCTTACAACGGGAAAGGAGAGTGTCATGCGATTGTCACAATAAATGGGCGATCTCCATCCGGAGGCCCATGTAAAAGGGTTTGTCGGTTGCAGTTTTATTGCTTTAATTTGCAGGAGATATTCTGCGGTTTTGTTAGCTGTTTCGTCCATATGCTGAAGTATAAGATATATTTTGACAACAGGGTTATCACTCTTTCTCCTGAGCCAGACAGGATGCAAAAGTACGCCCTTTTCCACAAATATAATGAGCCGGAAGAACTCTTCGCCCAAATATCAGCGTTTGCTATCAATAATGAACTCCCCTCACTTAATATTTATTCATCTGATATCAACAATCTCTGGAAGTTGTTTTCCTCATGGTTTGTGGTGATCAACGCTGCAGGCGGACTGGTAGGCCATCCGTCAGGCAAGTATCTTTTTATCACTCGTTACGGGCGTTGGGATCTGCCAAAAGGACACATGGAAGAGGGTGAGACACCGGAGGAGTGCGCTCTCAGGGAGGTGACTGAGGAGTGTAACATTCACGGGCATACCATCGCAGGCGCACTGCCCCCCAGCTATCACACCTACCTCTATGACAACAAACCCTACATGAAAAAGACCTGGTGGTTCTGCATGAAGTACAGTGGTGAGATGATCACCGAGCCCCAGGCTGAGGAGGGCATCACCCATGCAGAATGGCTCTTACCTGCCCAGATAGCGGGCATAAAATCAAACACCTACCAGTCGCTGCTTGATCTTCTGAATTTCACACTTAAAGTTTGATAATCCACCGCCCGGCTGGCAGGCATAAATTCAATCACCGCCCGGCTGGCAGGCATAAACTCGATCACCTGCCCAGATAATCGTTAATATTTATTGACTCAGGCACGAAAGCAGATACATCGCCGCCGTTTCTTATAATGTCACGGATGACGGTTGAGCTCACAGGGGTATGCTCAGTGCTGGTAAGCAGGAATACCGTGTCAATCTCAGGAGCCATCTTTCTGTTCATCTGGCCCATGGCTCTCTCATATTCAAAGTCAGCTGAAGTGCGCAGTCCTCTAACTATGTAATGAGCTTTATACCTACGGCAGAAATCAACCGTCAGGCCCCTGAAGCTGATCACCTCAACCCTGCTCTCTTCTCCGAAGACCTTCGTTATCATCTTGATCCTCATCTCAATGCTGAAAAGGGTCTTCTTGTCAGCATTTTCACCTACTGCAATGATAACCTTGTCAAACAGTTGCAGGGCCCTCCTGACAATTGCTTCATGCCCAACTGTGAAGGGGTCAAATGACCCGGGGAAAACAGCAGTTCTGTCCATGTATGTAGTATTACCGGTTAATCAAAATCTATCGTTCGTGCGTTTGCCACCTTCTGTTGCAGCAACACCTGATCAAGCACATCCATAATAGTATTCACATAATTGAACTTCAACCCCCGCACGTACTTCTCCTTGATCTCCTCAACATCCTTTCGGTTCTGTTCCGAGAGCACTATCTCCTTTAAGCCTGCGCGTTTGGCGGCAAGTATCTTCTCCTTTATACCTCCCACGGGCAGCACCCTGCCCCGCAGGGTTATCTC
>CAYQNT010000223.1:0-2126 GCA_964418865.1 uncultured Rikenella sp. | reverse complement strand
CAGTCCGGCATCAAGGCGTGGTCCCCATGATTCGTCAGTAGCGTCACCACGGCCGCCACCCAAACCGTCAACATAACGGAATGAATAGGCATGCGCATAATCCTGGTATGACATTCCATAGTAAGGTGACCCAACGGTTTCTGACCTGAGCTTCCAGCGAAATTCACTGCCGTTTACTCCCTGGCCATATTCGTTCTGATAGGTTGGGAGCCATGCGATACGGTCAAATGATGTGCTGTTGGAGAGACTCACCCTTATCTGCCCGGCTTTCCCTCTCTTGGTAGTCACAAGCACAACACCGTTACGGGCGCGGCTCCCGTAAAGAGCGGCTGCGTTAGCACCTTTAAGTATTGATATGGACTCAATGGTCTCAGGGTCAATATCGGAGGCATTGTTTCCGTAATCAACACCTGACCACTGGGTAGCACCACTTGATGAGTTGGAGATAGGTGTTCCGTCAACCACCCAAAGTGGCTGGTTGTCTCCAAATGATTTGATACCCCTGATAAGTATTTGGGCAGATGATCCTACAGCACCTGATGCTCTGGTGATCTGAACCCCTGCAACTTTTCCCTGAAGAGCATTGACAATGTTGGATTCTTCAGTGCCGGCTAGATCGGAACCGGAAACTTCCTGGACTGCATATCCAAGAGCTTTCTTTTCCCTGGTGATACCAAGCGCTGTGACAACAACCTCATCGAGGCCCAGCATGTCAACCTGCATCACTACATCAATCGTGGTTCTGCCACCTATGGTCTCGTTGACTGTCTTCATCCCTACAAAGATGAAGGACAGAGTATTGGCATTAGCCGGAGCGTTGATGGTATAATTACCTGACACATCCGTTAATGTTCCAAGAGTGGTACCTCTTACTGTCACTGCAACACTTGGTAAAGCCATACCATCCTCTGCTGAGGTAACAGTACCTTTAATTGTCACTGTCTGCGCCATAAGGGCAATAGAGCCCATAAACACAAACAATGACAGCAAAAGTTTCAGTCTGTTCATAGATTAAAGTTTAAGTTTAACAATAGGTTAAGGCATAAATCTTCTGTAAATCTCGAGATGCTCATGACAGGTAAAGCCGCGGCACTCTACAGAAGAAGGTAAAGATAGTTATTATTTCTGTTTTCTTCTGATTGGGGGGGAGGAGTTTTTAAAACTTACGTTAATCCGAATAATTCATGGAATTTTTCAGAAGAATTATAGACGGTTGAGGATCAGAACAATATACTTTATTAATAAATGGGGTGTTATTATTATCAATGTCAAGGTTAACCATGACAAATAATTGATAGTCAACTATTTTGTCAGCCCTGGGGTTATAAACTAATTTTTACGAATTATTCAGGATATTTTTTCCCCGTGAGTGTCAATTTATGTCACCAGCGCGGTTTTTTCCTGCTTCCTGAGACAGTATATCAACCTTATCAGCCTGCATAATATAATAACAGAAAAACTTTTCAGTACCTTTATTTCCGAAACATAATAAAAAGACAAAATGAAAGCAGCAGTAGTTCTTGCCGGGTGCGGACCAATGGACGGAGCCGAGATACATGAGGCAGTCATGACTCTCTATGCCATTGAAAATAATGGAGGGTCATTTGAAATCTTTGCGCCTAACGTTGTGCAGCACCATGTCATCAACCACATCACAGGCGAGGTGATGAACGAATCACGCAACGTGCTGACAGAAGCTGCACGCATCGCCAGGGGAAAGATCAGAGCACTGAAAGAGTACAGAGCTGATGAATTTGACGCCCTGATATTCCCGGGAGGCTTCGGAGTGGCCAAAAACCTCTGCACTTATGCTGTTGACGGTCCTGATTTTTACGTCGACAGGATTGTAGAAGAAGCCATACGTAGCACGCATAATGCAGGCAAACCCATAGGGGCACTCTGCATCTCTCCGGTACTCATAACGAGAGTACTTGGTGATATCACGGTCACTATCGGCTCTGACGCCGCAACAGTTGCCGACATAATAAAACTGGGCGGCCGGCATGAGAATAAAAATCACGGGGAGGTGTCGGTAGACATGAAAAACCTTATTGTCACAACACCATGCTACATGCTTGACGCAACACTGCCAGAGATAGCACGTGATGCAGATGCCTTGGTCAAGG
>CAYQNT010000222.1:0-2130 GCA_964418865.1 uncultured Rikenella sp. | reverse complement strand
TGTGGGCAAACTCGGACACCTGACAAAGGGAGAATGGGATAAGGGCTTTCAGTATCTCGCGGAACATACAGAGATACGTGATGTCATAGTCAGCGGAGGCGATCCTCTGACAATGAATGACAGCAAGCTGGAATACCTGCTCTCAAACCTGAGGGCAATAAAACATATTGAAATACTCAGGATAGGAACAAAGGTGCCTGCCGTGCTCCCGCAGAGGATCACGCCGCAGCTCGTCGCGATGTTGAAAAAGTACCACCCGCTCTTCATGAGTGTGCACTTCACTCATCCGGAAGAGATCACTCCTGAAACACGCAAGGCGTGTGAGATGCTCGCAGACGCAGGCATACCACTCGGAAGCCAGACAGTGCTCCTGAAGGGTATCAATGATGACCCTTCAACCATGAAGAGCCTGATGCAGAAGATGCTTACGGTACGCGTGAGACCATATTATATCTACCAGTGTGACCTGATACCGGGCTCAAGCCATTTCAGAACCACCATAGAAACAGGAATAGACATAATAGAAAATCTCCGCGGACATACCAGCGGTTATGCGGTGCCACAGTTTGTCATCGACGCCCCCGGCGGCGGAGGCAAGATTCCAATACTGCCTTCATATGTCGTTGAGAGCGGACCGGAAAAATGGGTCCTCAGAAACTATAAGAAAAAGCAGTACACTTACCCCAACAAAAAGTAACCGTAGGGATGAGGATAGGACTGACTTATGACCTTCGTTCGTGGTACCTCGAGCGTGGTTATACCATGGACGAGACAGCCGAGTTTGACAAGGAAGAGACAGTGGCTGGCCTTGAAGAGACGCTCAGACACCTTGGCTATGAAACCGAGCGCATCGGTAACCTCTTCGAACTGGTTGAGAAACTCGCAGCAGGCAAGAAATGGGATATGGTCTTTAACATAGCCGAAGGACTCTACGGCGACGGACGCGAGTCAGCTGTGCCTGCCCTGCTTGACCAGTACCGTATACCTTATGTCTTCAGCGGACCGGTTGTCATGGGGGTCTCACTCAATAAATACTTTGCCCGCCTGGTGGCAGAGGCAGCCGGTGTGCCTGTCTGTCCTGCTGTCATAGCAACCTCTGTAGATGACCTGCATCAGGTGTCGTCACTGGCGTTCCCGCTGTTTGTCAAACCGGTGGCTGAAGGAACAGGGAAAGGTATCACAGCAAGAAGCCTTGTCAGAGACTATGACTCACTACTGTCCCTTGTAAGTGAGCTGCTTGCAGTATATCATCAGCCGGTGCTCATTGAGGAATACCTTCCCGGCAGGGAGTTCACTGTAGGCGTTACCGGCAGCAGTGCTGATGCAAAGGTGACAGGAGGCATGGAGGTGATATGCAGGGATAATCTTCCATACTCAGTTGAGGTGAAGGAGAACTATGAAGACTATGTTCAGTACAGAGTGTATGACGAAGAGTTGAGAGCAGAGTGCGATGCTGTTGCCCTGGGAGCCTGGAGAGCCCTTGGCGCTGTGGATGCCGGCCGGGTTGACATGAAGGCCGACAGGAACGGCAGGATTTGCTTTATAGAGGCAAATCCTCTTGCAGGACTCAATCAGATCCATTCAGACCTTCCGATACTATCACGGATGAACGGTATAGACTTTGAAACCCTGATAGGGATGATAATGGAATCTGCAAAAAAACGTTACGGACTAAAATAATGAAGAAAAAGTGCCTGATAATATACAATGAGCCTGCTCCAGACGCACTTCCTGACGAGCTGGATGTGCTTGATCAGGTCAGCTTTATTGATTCAACTCTCCGGGATCTCGGGTATAGCGTGGTATGCCAGGGCATTACTGACAACTTCTTTCACGAGATATCAATCCTTGAAGGCAAAGATTATGAATTTGTTTTCAACCTTGTAGAATCTATCGGGAAGAAAGCTGAGATCCTCTATTTCATTCCTGCCCTGCTGAATATGAACCACATACCCTATACAGGGTGCCCTGTGGAAGCTGCATTTGTTACAGGCAGCAAGGTGCTGGCCCGCAGGTTCATGAAAGCTAACGGGATTCTTGTTGCCGGCGGGTATAAGGTGTCAGAAGCCTCACAGCTTGCCCCGGGGAAGAAATACATTCTCAAACCGGTATGGGAAGACGGTTCGCTGG
>CAYQNT010000221.1:0-2188 GCA_964418865.1 uncultured Rikenella sp. | reverse complement strand
ACAGAAAACCTCTGATCGTTTCGGCATGCCCGGCGTGGGTAAAGTACTGCGAACAGTTTACTCCCCAGCTTTTACCAATGCTGTCAACTCTTAAGACTCCGCAGCAGATATCAGGAGCAATTATCAAGTCAGTTGTGCCCGTGTCGGCGAAAAAACCACATGTATATACAGTATCTGTCACACCATGTACTGCAATGAAATTTGAAGCCCGGCGTGACAGCATGACCAGGAAGGGGATAAGTGACATAGACACAGTACTGACCGTCAGGGAGCTTGCAAGGCTTATCGTCCTTTTTGGTATTGATATAAATAATATTGATCCGGAGCCGGCTGATGAGCCAATGGCTCTTCGCAGCTCGGCTTCCCTGCTTGCAGAATCTGCGGGAGGAATAGCTGAGTCTGTACTTCGGTTACTGGCGATCAGGGCAGGAGAGAAAGAGGCTGACAGACAGGCGGTAAAGAAGCTGCGCAACGTAGGAGTCTTCAGGGAGGCCCGGATTACTGCAGGGGGAGTAGCTTATTCGGTTGCTGTTGTTGATGGCATGAAGGGGCTTGAGAAACCGAAACAGATGCTTGACAGTGGAACAACTTATGATCTGGTTGAGGTGATGGCCTGCCCGGGAGGATGTGTCAATGGCGGAGGAATGAAGCCTGCGGGGTCAAGGGAAGCTGTCCGTCTGAGATCCAAATTCATCTGGCAGACTAATGACCAGGAGGCTGTGCGCGGTCCGGAACAGTCGGCCTCAGTGGCAGAGCTGTACGGGAAAGTATTTGAACAATGTGAGGAACTTGCTGATGGGAAGCTGTTCCATACTCATTTCAGCAAGAGAGAAGTGCTGCTTTAGAAAGGAGTGATTATGCTGGTATATACCATAAAAGAATTATGCCGTACATGTTACACCTGCGTCAGGGAGTGCCCCGCACGGGCGATAAGAATCGTCGGTGGACAGGCGGAGGTAATCACTGAGAGATGTATCGCATGCGGTAACTGTACAAAAGTATGCAGCCAGGGAGCAAAAGTCTTTGTCAATACTGTTGACCTGGTGAGAAAGGTGCTCGCCAAACCCGGTAAGAAGGCGGCAATTATCGCGCCAAGCTTCCCTGCTGAGTTCCATGACATAGCTGACCATCGCAAGGTGGTGGGCATGATACGTGCATTGGGCTTTGACATTGTCTCTGAAGTCTCTTTTGGCGCTGACCTGGTGGCACGTCGCTACCGAAACCTCGTCAGCGAGGCCGAAGCAAAGAACTATATATCATCTGACTGCCCTGCCATAGTATCCTTTATAAGGTTCTACCACCCGGATCTCACGCCAAGCCTTGTGCCTGTTGTTTCACCAATGGTTGCCATGGCAAGGGTAATGAGGAAGAAACATGGTAATGACCTTCCGCTGGTATTCATAGGCCCGTGCGTTGCCAAGAAATCAGAGAGCAGTGAGGTTGACGTGGCAATAACATTCCTCGAACTGCGGGAGATGTTCGAGGCTGCCTCCCTAAATCCTGAAAACGTCCAACCATCGGAGTTTGATCCTCCGCTTGGCGGTCGCGGTGCCATCTTCCCTGTGACAAGAGGGCTCCTTCAGGCTGCAGGAGTGAATGATGATGCTATTACCGGAAATATTATTGCTGCCGAGGGCAGGACTGACTTTCAGGAGGCGATCAGGGAGTATGAGGATGGCATGATAGGAGGGCAGCATCTTGAACTGCTATGTTGTGAGGGATGCATAATGGGACCCGGCATGAGCAAGGGAGGGAAGCAGTATAACAGACGTGCATTGGTAAGTGCCTATGCACAGAATAAAATGGGTGATCTGAATATGGAAGAGTGGAGAAAGAACGTCGAACTATATGACAAGCTCGATCTTTCGGCCCGCTTCCGTCCAGAGGATATGCGCAAGGATACCCCTGAAAATGAAAAGGTGAAGGAGGTACTTGTCTCAATGGGTAAGCTGACGCCAAAGGACCATCTCGACTGCGGAGCATGCGGATATGAGACCTGCATTGATCATGCTATCGCCATCGTCAAGGGGCTGGCAGAGGAGGAGATGTGCCTGCCATATACTATAGAGAAGCTCCACAAATCGGTACAGGACCTGGCTCTCTCAAATGACAAGCTGACGACGATGCAGAACGCTCTTAAGCAGTCTGAGAAGCTTGCTCATATGGGTCAGCTCTCCGCCGGAATAGC
>CAYQNT010000220.1:0-2232 GCA_964418865.1 uncultured Rikenella sp. | reverse complement strand
ATACACTCTCTCTGCATTCAGCTGTACCGACATTATCCAGGAAAGGCTTGAACCTCTGATCTTCAGGACCGAAGTTAAGAGGCGCAACATAGGGCACCCTGGCATCCACATCATCAGGATAATAGTAGCTGTGGAACATAACTGTCTGACCACCCTTGCTTATGCCGGTGGTTAACCATTTGCCACTGAAGACCGGTTTAAAGAGCTCAATCACCCTATGCTGGTCCGTAGCTGCCTGCCAGGTAGTAAGATACTGCCATTGCATGGAATCAGGCTTTGAATCCTCAAAGTAACGGTGCTCAATGGTTATCTGATTGCAGTTAAACAGCCTTGATAACTCGTTCCTGTTAAACCGGGCTGAATAGCCTTCAGTCTCAACCACAACAGGTCTGTCACTTCCAGCGTATCCCAGAAAAACCTGCTGGGTGAAGCCCGGGCCATTAGGGTTATTGTGATCAAGTGGCTGAAAGATATTTATCTCGTATGCCTCTGAGAACAGAGTATCATTATCAATTCTTACTACGGTGGCATTAGGCAATGTGGCAAGTCTTTCTTCAAGAGTCATTGTCTTTTTGCCGCAAGATATGCAGATGAATACCAGCCCTGCCATGATGAGCAAACTAATCCTTTTCATTTTTCAATTCATTTATATATTACTACTCTCAACGGGTAAGTGGAATCGTCTTCTCTCTGAGCCACTTACTCTCCTCCGCGTTTAATCTGCCGGCAACCAGGTCAAAAACCATTTCATTATAATCGTTCAACCATTTCAGCTCCCTGTCATCAAGCAGTGAGACATCGGTAAGTGAGCGGTCTATATAACAGAGAGTCACCGTCTCAAAGCTGAGAAATCTTCCGTAGGCAGTTTCGTCGTCATTTACGCACAGGATAAGGTTCTCAGTACGGAAACCGTATTTCCCCTCCCTGTAAACAGCAGGTTCATCAGATGTTAGCATCCCCGGCTCAAGCACTGTTTTCAGGTCGCCTGTGGCTGCCGAACCTATGGTCTGGGGCCCCTCATGCACATTAAGGAAGCTTCCGACACCATGACCCGTCCCATGGCCATAATTCATGCCCTGATCCCACAGTGCCATTCTGGCAAGCACCTCTAGCTGGTATCCCCGTGTCCCATGCGGAAACTTCACCATAGCCAGTCCGATGGTGCCCTTCAGTGCCAGCGTAAAGTATCTCTGCATCTCCTTGTCAGGTTTACCCAGAGCAATGGTACGGGTTGTATCAGTGGTGCCCCCGTGATACTGTCCACCCGAATCAAGAAGGAAGATGCCGGACTTACCTAACTTTACATCAGTATCAGGTCCCGGCACATAATGCGGCAGTGCAGCATGGGCATTGAATGCGGCAATGGTTGCAAAGGAAGGACCAATGCATCCCTCCTGCTCAAGCCTGAACTCCAGGAGTTTTGACGCCGCAGACATCTCAGTGACTGTCTCCCCACCCGGGTTCTTCTCCAGCCAGTAGAAAAAGTGCGTCAGTGCAACGCCATCTCGGATCATAACCTCACGGAGGTTATTTATTTCAATGTCGTTCCTTATCGCCTTAAGTCTTGTCGGGATGCTCAGGTCAGCAATTATCCTGCAGCTTCGGGGAATTGATCTGTATAGCGTTGCAGAGGTCGATGAGAGAGACAGAGTAACAGAACTCTTCTCCGGCAACGACCTAAGAACAGAGCCTATGGCATCATAAGGCAGCAGCACAATACCGGCATGGTCAAACTCAGCCTTGAGTGCCCCGGGGATCTTATCCTCATCTGCAAAAAAGATCACCTGACTGTCACTTACAAGAGCAAATGACAGCAGCAGAGGACTGTATGTGATATCTGCCCCTCTTATGTTAAGCAGCCACATGATATCGTCACAGGAGGTAAGCAGCTGATAATCTGCCTTCATATCCTTCATCTTCTGCCTGACCCTCTTGATCTTGTCACCCCTGCCTTCTCCGGCAAACTCAAGAGGATGTGACCATGCCATGTCAGGCGGCAGTGATGGCCTGTCATTCCAGAGCGGGGTTATCAGATCACTCCTAAGGTTCAGTCTGATACCTTTTTCTTTAAATCTTTCAAGAAGCAGGGTCATCTGGCTGGCAGAGATCACTCTGCCGTCAACAGTGACGCGGCTGCCTCTCTCTAGCCTCCCCGCCAGCCAGTCGATATATTCTGGGGTGTGTGGTATTTTCAGCCTGACCAGTTCAAATCCGGACCCTTTAAGCTGCTCC
>CAYQNT010000219.1:1009-2254 GCA_964418865.1 uncultured Rikenella sp. | reverse complement strand
CTTTGTTACAGCTATTTTTACTATTTTTGGAATTCGAAAAGGAAATGGATGAGAACGTTGGTCTTCATATTTGCCCTGGTATTCATCACTTCATGTCAGAATGAGGAGAAGATAGAGTGGTTCAGTAGTGCGAAGGCTGAGGAGTATTTCAAAGCTGTTGAGGAGGTATGCAACAAGGATGAAGGACAGCTCTGGGGTGAAAACCTATATGGTCCGGTGATGTACGTCGACGGCCGTAGCAGGGTCATTTACGCCAATGTGCCCGACAAGGAGGGCCTGCTGAAGGAGAAGGAAGGTATCTACAGCGGTATCATGCCCAAAGAGAGGATAATAACGAACAATATCATTGAGTTCGGAGGGGTGAAATACGCCATGGTACCGCTTCCTGAGACCGAAGACCGGTACCGGATGATCACACGTACCATCCACAGTCTCTTCCACTGCTTCCAGGACAGACATAATATAAATCCATCAACCTTCAGTACCAGGCATCTGAACGACAGTAATGCACGCCTCTATCTTAAACTAGAATGGAAAGCGCTGACATATGCCATAAGCACTTCAGGAGAGACACGCAACCAGGCCATCCGTGATGCCCTGGTCTTCCGAGGTGCACGCCGTGAGCTCTTCCCTGAAGCAGTTACTGATGAGAACAAGTTTGAAAACTATGAGGGGCTGTCAACCTTTACATATATAAAGCTGTGCACCTCAGGGCCCGAAGAGATGAAATCAAGGATCCTTGAATACCTTGACAGGATTTACAAGAATAACTCATACGCATGGGGATACGGTTTTGTACATGGGGCCCTCTACGCAACTCTGTTAAGCGATAAGGATTTCGACTTTAAGCAGGTACAGCAATCCGACTTTGACCTGGGCTACGCCACCCTTGAGGCATATGGGGTGACCCTTCCTGCAGTCTGTCGTGATGTTGCCGGCTCCCTCGCCCTGAACTACGACATACAGGCAATCAGGGAGGAAGAGAGAGCTCGTGAAGCGACAATCAACGAGGATACCCGCCGCATAGTGACAACATTCAATGAGAAGCCTGTGGTTACCATTGCGATGGAGAGCCCGAATTTCAGCTTTGAACCCGAGGATATCCATTTCCTTGATACACTAGGAACCCTGTACCGGAGACTGCGTGTCTCGGACAACTGGGGCAGACTGGCGGTAGACGATGGCGGTGCGCTGATAGCCAATGACCTTCGTACACTGAGGGTGAGCGCCAAAGACTACATGGCA
>CAYQNT010000219.1:0-999 GCA_964418865.1 uncultured Rikenella sp. | reverse complement strand
AAGAACCCACATCTCAGGCGCCGGATGGCACCTGGTGCTGAACGATGGCTGGCAAGTAGTGCCTGCTGGCAACGGCAGCTATCTAGTCACAAAACAATAGGGGAACCCCAGAGAGCTACTTCCTGCCAAGATGGGCGAGGCTCTCCCTGAGGGTGGCTATCTTGGAGCGCGCATCAGCCTCCTTCTTCTTCTCCATATTGATCACCTTCTCTGGGGCATTGTTAACAAACTGAGCGTTTGTCAGCTTCTTAAGCACCGATTCAAGGAACCCTTCCGTGTAGACCAGTTCTTCCTCCATCTTCCTTATCTCCTCCTCATTATCAATACCCTCGCTCAGCGGTATGAAGAACTCCGACGTATGTATTCTGAATGACGCGGCACCTTCTACTTTCCCTTCAGACACACGTATCTCTGACAGGTTGCACATACGTACAATGACCGGATCAAACTCCGTGCCTGTTGCACCGGGCATAGCACATAGTACCAGCGGCTCACGGAGAGGTATATTTCTTTCCTTTCTTATTGTGCGCACGGCGCTGACTATCTCTCGAACTGTCTCAAAGCGGGTAAGCATGCCTGCCTCATAAGGTGCCGGAGGAGGCATCATCTCAATCATGATGCTGCTGCCGTCAGGCCGCTCCGCCAGCCGCTGCCAGATCTCCTCGGTGATAAAGGGCATGAAGGGATGGATGATCTTCATGAGTGTCTCAAATATCTCCAGGGTCTCCTTGTGTGTCTTGCCATCGATTGGCTTGCCGAATGCCGGCTTGATAATCTCAAGGTACCATCCCGAGAAGTCATCCCAGAAGAGCTTGTAGACCTGCATCAGGGCGTCGGAGATGCGATAGCGTACAAAACTGTCCTCGATGTCAGCCAGCGTCTTGCTGATGGCGTGATGTATCCAGGCTACCGCTGCAACAGATGCTGCGGGCTGATTAATTGTCTCATCCCTCTCCATTGACATCACCAGACGGAAGGCATTCCATATCTTATTGGCAA
>CAYQNT010000218.1:0-2255 GCA_964418865.1 uncultured Rikenella sp. | reverse complement strand
TCATTGCGAATAGACATAAAGGGCACTGTATTAGATTCTTCTAAGGAGAACGATGAAATTAAGATACAACTAGTAGATGCCAGTGGGCGCATCTTATTGAACACAAATATCAGAGACAGGTTATTTGAGATTAATACCTCAGCAATGTCAAATGGTACTTATACCATTGTTGCATCGACAGACAGCTGGAAATCTTCAACTAATTTGATAGTTAACCACTAGACTTAATTTAACTGATGAGAT
Organism: uncultured Rikenella sp.; assembly: GCA_964418865.1. GTDB lineage: Bacteria > Bacteroidota > Bacteroidia > Bacteroidales > VadinHA17 > SR-FBR-E99. Next base: position 2,012 of record CAYQNT010000218.1, on the reverse strand, counting down.
GTCGGAATAACCCCCGGCATCTCATTTTGATACCCTTACAAAGGAATTCACATGTTCTGTATGCCATGTAAGGATTTTATAGATTGATCTTTATAACACTCAATTAATCATTATGATACCAAGACCCATTCGGACAAATATTGATATATCATCCTGCCTTACCATTCTGCTTCTCATTTCTTCCTGCTCCAATGATATGACCTTCAGCCTGCCTGACACAGATCCTCTTTTAGCTGTTCAATCATTTATCGGTCCAGACCATGATAGCAGGGTGAGAGTGACTATGGCAAGAGGGATAAAAGATCCTGCGATTCAAATGGACATTGATTGTCAGGTTGACCTTTTTGAAAATGGTGTGTTCTATAAGAGTTTAACCCTTGACACCCCGGCAATATTATCAGGAACCATTTCTACTAAAGGCTATCTGGACTTCCCGGTAGATTCATCAGTTGTTCTTTCTGAAGGGAAAGAATACTCTTTTAAAGTTAACTACCCAGGCTTTGAAACTGTGACAGGAAGAGACACCAAGCCCAACACTGTAAAGATTAAAGAGTTATCCTGGTGTTATCTTACAGGTGGATGGCCGGAATGGTTTTTTGACACTCCGGCTTATAAAGTCAGCCTTATTGATGAATCTCGCAAAAATGGTTCCCTAATTGAGTTTACAATCACAATCGACGATCCACCCGATATAGAGAATTTTTACCGTATAGGACTGAATAGTATAGATCTTTCGTCCACATATCTTGACAGAGATTGCAGAATGCAATACGCAATCTACTCTGACCCCGATCCCCCGTATATGACATATCGTTATAAATCAAAAGCTCATCGTTATAGTGGCTCACTGAAGGGTTATAACTGGGCGCCGATCACTCAGTGGACAACGTGGGAGTTACTGTGGAGTGATAAAAGTTTTAACGGCAGCAGTCATTCGTTTAAAATTATAGCCCCCCATCCAGGCGATGGTACATATTTCGTAGTTTCTCTCTACACGTTAAGTTACGATTACTACAACTATATGATTGACAGGTGGAAGTACTATAAAGTATCTGATGATCCATTCTCAGAGCCGATAAGACTTCACAGCAATACAAGCAATGGATGCGGCATCTTTGCTATGTACTCTGTTGACAAAGATACACTGCAGTTCTAATCGTCGAGGTATGAAAAAACTGTTATTCATAACACTTCTGTTGGCTGTCTGCTCATTATTAAACGGTCAGCGCCTTCGGATCGAGGGCATCGTCCTTGATGCCCAGACTGGTATTCCCCTTCCTGATGCAGTGATTAAAGTTGATCAAGACAGGTACCTAACAGATATCAGGGGCAGATTTTCATTTTATCATTCTGCCGGTATCCTCACTCTGTTTATTAAGTACGGGGGGTATGAAGAGATGAAATCTGATCTGACCGTTAGAAGTGATACTACCCTGGTGCTATATTATGACAAACTGGTTTCAATTGAAGAGATCAGAGTAACCGGATCCCGTAAACCAGGTTTTAAACGAGACTCCAATCTTGAAATCACCGGCTTTGCCCCTGCAGAGGTGAGCTTCCTGCCCGTGATTGGCAGCGGTGAAGACCTACTGAAAAAAATCCAGTACCTGCCCGGAGTCCAATCAGGGGGAGAAGGATCGGCCGGACTCATTGTCAGGGGAGGTCAGTACGATCAGAACCTTTTTAATCTTAACGGATTCCCGGTATATCAGCCATTTCACTTTTCGGGACTGATCTCGGCAATTGATCCCTTCATGGTCTCAGAGGTGGAAGTGATGAAGGGAGGATTCCCTGCAAGGTACGGGGGAAAACTGTCATCAGTGGTTAATTTCAATTTCGACAGAAGTGTCTCTGACACTGTCCTGACTTCCGTATCAGCCGGGCTGTTGGTATCGGGTGCCTCTGTCGCGTTTTCCCCTGACACTGCTACAACAGTTGCTGTAGCGGGTAGGATAGGCACCACTAAATTCCTGAACAAAACACTTAACCGCAACTTCCCCCATTTCCCGTTT
>CAYQNT010000217.1:0-2315 GCA_964418865.1 uncultured Rikenella sp. | reverse complement strand
GCAGTCGGCAGTCAGCAGTCAGCAGTCAGCAGTCGGCAGTCAGCAGTCGGCAGTCAGCAGTCAGCAGTCAGCAGTCATCTGAAGACTGGAGAAAGGAGCAAATAAGAATGAGTAATAAGAAATGAGTTCAGTGACAAATTACAGCAGCAGGAGGGGCGAGGTGCCCTGCGGAGACGGCGACCTCTATGCATTTTTGACAGACATGCGCAATTTTAAAACGATAATACCCCACGGTCTCATATCGGAATGGGAGGCTACAGAAGATCATTGCAGCTTTAAAATAGACAAGACAGGAAAGGTGACAGCTTCCTTGTCAAACGCACTGCCTTATTCGATTATAACATATGATACTGAGACATTCCTGACGGGAAAGGTTAAGATGCAGATAATGATTGAATATATATCTGGCGTGAGGTCATCATTCACCATCAATGCAGCATTGAAGATGAACCCACTGATGCGGATGTTCCTGGGAGATTCATCCGGCAAATACCTTGATATGCTGATCAATGCCATTGAATCATATGACGGGTTCGACAAGATCAGAGGATATAATCAATCTCCTTAAAAGCATACTCTCCTGTTGTCCCGCTCTTTTTCCTTAGCACAAGCATACCGTCAGACCTGACACGCTCTATCATCCCCTCAAACTGACCTCCCTTATCAGCATAGCGGTGCCATTCACCTGACCTGTAAAGTGCGGCATGATAGTCGCCGGCCAGAATGGACTTCTTCCCGCTGATAACCATTTCATACCTTCGGTCAAGCATACTCATTAGCTCTTCAGTTATCAAACTGAGGTCATAAGTCCGGCCGCTAATCATGGCTAGAGAGACCGGATTAGCTGCTCCGCTTCTGAAGAGGGTCTGGTTTACATTAAGGCCTATGCCTGCAACGCTGCTAGTGAGCGTGTCACCCATGATACTGTTCTCGATCAGTATACCTGCTATTTTGTCATCACCTGCGTATATGTCATTGGGCCATTTGATAGTAACTCCAGTGACGTGCTTGCTTACCAGATCATGCACTGCCAGCGAGATCATCTGCAAAATGACAAACTGTTCTCCCGGTTTAACCATGACAGGGTAGAGTATCACGCTCATAAGCAGGTTGTTGCCGGGCTCGCTCTCCCAGCTGTTACCGGCCTGTCCTCTGCCGCTATCCTGAAAAGATGCTGTGATGACAGTTCCTTCAGGAGGCTTCTCTTCACGTATCATGGCAGAAGCTACCGCATTGGTAGATGACACTATTTCATAGTGCCTGACATGTGACCCTATAATCATGATTACCAGTTATTGACATTAGATTTCGTTCGTGTCTGCATCCCTTTTATCTTCCCGTGTCAAATTGGCACTCTTATTGTAAAAAGAACATATGCCCAACGAAAATACGGATAAATGTTCGTAATTTCGCGGCAGTTAACAGAACTGTTTAAAGCTGAAAAGTTTATTGATGAGAAAAGCCGTAAAGAAAGCCACCCAGATTACTGACATTATCGTCCAGGGATTGTTTGAGAAAAAGGGGGAGAAGGTGGCACTTATTGATCTGAGGAAAATTGAAAACAGGATATGTGACTGGTTCGTGATCAGTCATGCTGCATCAACAAAGCAGGTCGATTCCCTTGCCTGGTCAGTAGAGGATGTTGTAAGAAAGGAGACAGGGATTAAGCCTTATCATGTGGAGGGGAAGGAGAACTGCATTTGGGTATTGCTCGATTACGGTGACATTCTCGTCCATATTTTTCAACAGCCTTACAGAGATTTCTATGATCTTGAATCGTTATGGGCTGATGGCAGCATAACATTCCCCGTAGACGCTTCCGAAAATAAAGGTGCTTGACATATGGCAGATAACAAGGAGACACCGAAACCAACCAAGGACGGTAAGAACCCAAAAGCATGGTACAGCTCAAGCTGGCTGTTTGCTGTACTGATTGTAACATTCATTGTCTTCAATTATCTATTTGCCGGCAAGTATACCCAGAAGGCTGACCAGCGTGAGATAGGGGTGATGGTCATGAAGCATGACATCGAAAAGGTGATTGTGATAAATGAGGAACAGGCAGAGATATATCTCACTCCCGAAGCACTTAAGAGCGGCCGCTATCCGGATTTTACTGAGCAACGGAGCTTCGGCCTTCAGCCTCCCAGACCCCAGTACTACCATGTCTTCGGTACCGTGGAGCTGTTCCAGACTTTTTTTAATGATGCCCAGGATAAGGCCGGTTATACTGAAAAGGATCGCATCTATCTTGAATTCCAGAAGAGGAAGGACTATCTTGGCTCTATCCTGGGAATTATATTTCCCCTGGCTCT
>CAYQNT010000216.1:0-2318 GCA_964418865.1 uncultured Rikenella sp. | reverse complement strand
ACTGCCGACTGCTGACTGTTTATTGCTGACTGCCGACTGCTGACTGCCGACTGCTAACTGTTTATTGCCGACTGCTGACTGTTTATTGCTGACTGCCGACTGCTGGCTCTATGCTCCATGCCCCATGCTCCATGCCCCTTGCCCCATGCTCCATGCCCCATGCCATTACTTCCTGTCCCGCCTGTCACTAATCACTCTCTTTATTTTTTCCGAAGACTCCAGTATCCTATGTAAAACCCTGAAATAGAGCAGTATGTAAAGGAGGATGGTCATAAGCCAGATGACGCCGGTATTTACTGCAAGAGTGCCTACATACATTCCAAAGACCTGTTTGCGCGGAGCGTAGAAGTGAGCCTTTATCATAGGGTGAACAGGGTCATAAAATATCTGGTCATAGTTCTGGTAAAGCTTGTTGTGGTACCTCTTTATTTTTGACTTCTCATTATCATTTTTGACAAACTCTTCAAGTGATTCGTTCGTGTATTGTTTTTTCATTTTTATGAAAGCCTCCTTGTCGGCATTTTCATATGCCATGATGCTTTGATCACGGGCATCAACAGCCTCTTTTGATACATCGATGTAATACCTTCTGACCTTCTCAATATAACTGCGGGCTGCCTCTATGCTTTCAAGGGTTATGTTTTCAGGATCTGTCATAGAGAGGTCAAACGGTATGCCGGCAGTGAAGCCGAGCTCTTCCCCGATCTCGTTCCTGATAAGGATCATATCATTCTTGTCGGACTCAGCCAGTCTCTCTTTGTCGATGTTACTCTCAAGCCTCGAAAGGATGCTTTTCATCTCATTGTACCAGACGTCTCTCTTAAATTTGGCTATGCTCATTACCTTATGATACGGGTAAAAGCGTTTTTCGAACCTGTTGTTCATGAACTGGTCTACTGCCAGTGCCTCATACCCCCAGCGGGCGGTTATTATCTCACCGTAAATGGGTATTGACACCGGTGAGGAGATGTTGGGATTCAGTTTGTCATACTTGACTATGATACCGCTCAGGATAATCTGTGGAATGACCAGAAAAGGTATCAGGATGTATATGGTAACCACTGTCTTGAAGCTGTCAGATATGAGCAGACCCATCATGTTTGACGTAGCCCAGCATGAGAATAGCACAAGCCAGTATTCAAACCACATGCCCCTTATGCCGAATATAGAGTTACCCACAGCCACGAATGTGGCGGCCTGGATGGCCGAGATGAGAAACTGCACCCCTATCTTTGACAGCAGGTAACTGTTCCAGCTCAGGTTGAGAAAGGCCTCTCGCCTGAGTATCTTCCTATCCTTTATGATCTCCTCGGCGCTGACTGTCAGGCCCATGAAGATGGCAACTATCACTGACATAAAGATGTAGACCGGCAGGTTGCTGTTCTGAAGGAGAGTATATGAAGGGTTGCTTACACTCTCATCAAAGTAGCGTATGATGTAGGCCAGGAAGAGGGCCAGTACAGGCGCCTCAAGGAGGGTGATGGCAATGTATTGTTTGTCAGACAGTTTAGCCAGTATGTCGCGGGTTACAAACACCATAAACTGTTTCAGTTTGCTGGGTGTATGAAGAATAATCTCAGGGATGCCGTTGCCGTTTTTTTTAGGTGGCGGCATCTCCTCTCTACGCGATTTGTAAAATGCGCTCCATTCCTCGGGCGACACCTTGCGTGTTGTAGTTGGACGCCCGAATTCATCAAGCACCTTGGATTCCACTATGCTGAATATCTGCTCAGGGTTCACGTTTCCGCAGGCATGACATTCACTGTCATTGTACTTCGGAAGCTGCATCCTGTCTTTAAAGTAGCCGATTGAGCCCACAGGTATACCGTAGTAGATCATGTGACCCCCGGTGTCAAGGAAGATGAGCCTGTCAAACATCTTGAAGATGTCTGATGACGGCTGATGGATGACAACGAATATAAGCTTCCCTTTGAGCTTAAGGTCATTAAGCAGGTCAAGGATGTTCTCCGAGTCGAGTGATGAGAGTCCTGAGGTTGGCTCATCGAGGAAGAGGATGGCGGGCTCCCGTATCAGTTCCAGTGATATGTTAAGTCTCTTGCGCTGGCCTCCCGATATCTTCTTGTTTAGGGGATTGCCTACCTTCATATCCTTGATGTCATACAGTCCCAGGCTGTGCAGCACATCATCAACCTTCACTGTTATATCTTCATCATTCAGGTTGCCAAAACAAAGCTTGGCATTATAAAAGAGGTTTTCAAACACGGTCAGCTCCTCAATGAGGAGGTCATCCTGAGAAACATATCCTATGAGTCCCTTGACTCTGTCAGCCTCGTCGTGAATATTCACGCCATTGATCA
>CAYQNT010000215.1:0-2384 GCA_964418865.1 uncultured Rikenella sp. | reverse complement strand
ATAGCTGAGGCACGACCTCTCTCAGGCTGGCTGCCAGCGCCAAGACCCTCGGTGGTTACCTCCCCAATCTGAACCCTGACTGGGACAGGACTCTTCGTGAGAGCCTGCAGATCAGTGTTGCAGACGACGAAGTTGACATCCTTGATACCCTTCCGGAACATATGATTGACAGCATTGCCGCCGCCCCCTCCTATGCCCAGGACTTTTATTATTGATGACCTGTCTACCGGCAGGTCAAAATTCATCAAATCATCTGACATGACTATTCTTTTTAATTTGAGCTGCTTTCATCAATCTTCTCATCCGTAGCCTCAATTATCTTTCCCCACAGATTCCTGAGTTTGTCACCTATCGTGCTTCCAGTCCCCACCCCTTCTTCCTGGGGCTCTACAGCATCTACAGGCTGCAGGGGTTCTTCCTTTACCTGTTCGCGCTGATATTCTTTGGGTTTGACCGGTTCAGCCTTCTTCTCCCCAAATTGTATAAATATCTTGTTCTCCTTGAGAAAATCAAGTCCCTTGAGTACAAGTCCAACACTGGTGGCATACGCCGGTTGGTTGATTTCATCTTTGCCCTTGCCGGTGAGGTGTACGTTTGGATGACCAACGCGTACATCCATGGCTGTCTTGTACTTAACCAGCTGCGGCAGATTCTTAAGCATGGAGCCACCGCCGGTGATAACCACTCCTGCCGTGAGCTTCTCGGCAAAGCCTGAATTCTGTATCTCGAAGTTGACAGCATCAAGTATCTCCTCCATACGGCTCTGGATTATGTATGCCAGGTTCTTAAATGATATCTCCTTAGGATCGCGGCCTGCTATTCCGGGGATGGAGACAACCTTATTGTCCGGTGCAATGTCTCCTATAGCATAGCCGAACTTGACCTTCAGGTCCTCAGCCTGCTTTTGCAGGATGGAGCATCCCTCCCTGATATCGGTGGTGACCATGTTGCCTCCGAAGGGGATGACAGCCGTATGCCTGATGACACTGTCATAAAAGATAGCAACGTCAGTGGTACCTCCGCCTATGTCAACAAGCACAACACCTGCCTCCTTCTCCTCATCGGTCAGCACCGCCTCTGAAGAAGCCAGTGGCTCAAGCACAAGGCTCAGGAGGTTCATGTTTGCCTTATTGATGCACCTCTCGGTATTGCGTGCCGAAGAGATCTGTCCTATGACGATGTGGAAGTTGGCTTCCAGCCTCTTGCCGCAGATACCAACGGGGTTATTTATCCCGGATTCGTTATCTACGATGTAGGTCTGGGGGATGACGTGGATGATCTCCTCTCCCACATCGATGGGAAGCTTGTACATATCAGCAGTGAGACGACGGATATCGCTGATGTCTATCTCCGACTCATGCGAGTCGCGCGTTATGTAGCCGCGCGCCATCTTGCTTTTGATATGCCTGCCTGCGATGCCGACAAAGACATCTGTCAGGACCATACCCGTTCTTTCCTCGAGGTCATCAACGGTGGTGCGGATGGCCTTCACCGTCTCTTCAATGTTAAGCACTACACCACGCTTGACCCCTGTTGATGGTGTGTTGCTCAGGCCGAGGATCTCAATGCCCCCGTTGCCGTCACTTCGCCCTACAATGGCTACGATCTTTGTCGTGCCGATGTCAATGGCTGCTACTAACTGATCTTTGCTGTTCATAATACATTTATATGGTTGTTCAATTTTTATCTCCTCTGGCAGACTACCTGCCCTTTATATTCAATGTTCACCACCCTGTACCTGTCCCATCCGGCAAGAGGCATAGCCTCACGGTAGAATACAAGCAGGTTATTAAGCTTATCTTCAAAGTCTTCAGCACGACCCAGTCTGACAGTATGGTTGCCCACATGCGGCACCAGGGTCACCCGGCCGTCACGCGTCATGCTCATCTGATCAATCATCTGGTTCCAGAAACTGTGACCGCGTATATAATTGACCAGCTCATAAGCCATTGCAAGATTCTCCGTCTTCTCTGAATCGTAAATATTCATACCTGTCATCTGGTCAGCATTGAAGACCATATCTACCTCAAGGATGTGCACGTTGGGCGTATAGAGATTATGGCGGCGCATGATTACCCCCTCACGGTCAATGAAGAAATCGCCTCCGTATGATGCCACCACCCTCATCACCGGTTCGCGCTGGCTGGCATAGACATGCATTTTCCTGTCGCCCGCTATAAACACCTCAACTACCTTCAGCTCCTTAAACTCCTTCAACTTGTTTTCAAGTCTGGTGAGGGGTATCTCACTGATCTTCTCTCCGGTAACACGTATTCCCGTGGCCCTGAGGGCGATCATGATATCTTCTTCAGTGATAAACTGATGCTTTGAAGAGTCAGCAAGGGTTATCACCACACCCCCGCAAACAGCGTCACGATCACTCA
>CAYQNT010000214.1:0-2435 GCA_964418865.1 uncultured Rikenella sp. | reverse complement strand
TTTAGGCACAAAAGCTGAGATACTCTCAGTAACAATCAGAGGAAGGTCAGAGTAACGGATATACCTTTTCAAGCATCATCCCCCGGGAGCCCTTCACAAGGATGGTATATCCCCTGGGCCCTTCAGATCTGAGCCATTCAGCCGCCTCTGCTGATGACCCGAATAAAAGGGTGGTAAAATCACCTGACGCCTGTCGGAAACGTGGCCCCACAAGCACAACCCTTAATGAGCCTAAGCCCCTGAGCTGCCTTATCACTGAGTCATGAGCTGCCTCACTCTCACTACCCATCTCCAGCATATCACCAAGTATCACCATCTTCTTTTCTGACCTTATGGCGGCAAATGAGGTAATGGCCTTCTCCATGCTTGAAGGATTGGCATTATATGCATCACGGATCACAATATTATTTCCGGTATCAACAACCTGCGAGCGGTTATTGGCCGGAGAATACTCAGAGACAGCATCAATAATATCACCAATGGGCACATCAAAAAGGAGTCCTGTGGCCATGGCTGCCCTGATATTATCCATATTGTATGAGCCGAAGAGGCCGGTCTTAAAGAGGTACTCATGACCGTCCACAACTGCCCTGACGGAGAGGTGCATGCTGTCATCCGTCACCGGAACAGCACTCGTCTCCCGGCCTGCCGGCGAGGAATATGGAACAGTTTTCTGAACCATCGTGACAAGCTCGGTCAGTACAGGGTTGTCATCATTATATATGGCAGTGCCCCCGCTTTTACCGAGCCATCGGTAGAGCTCCGACTTGGCCTCTCTGACATTCTCAATTGACCCAAAGCCCTCAATATGTGCAGTCCCGATATTGGTTATGATGCCATGGCTGGGCATTGCCGTCTCACATAACGCTGCTATCTCGCCCATATGATTTGCGCCCATCTCCACTACGAGGAATTCAGCATCGCTGGTGGCGCTGAGAAGCGTAAGAGGCACTCCTATGTGATTATTTAAGTTACCGGATGTACTGTGCACTTTACCTCTCTTTGCAAGAACAGCAGTGAGGAGCTCCCTGGTAGTTGTCTTGCCGTTACTGCCGGTCACAGCAATCACAGGCACCTTCAGCCTGCGGCGGTGAAAAGCCGCCAGCGCAGTGAGCGTCTCCAGAACATCATCAACGAACACCAGTTTCTCGCCTGACAGTGAACGGTCATCAACAACAGCAATCAGAGCACCGGCTTCAATGGCAGCGGTGGCATAACGGTTACCATCATAGGTTGGTCCTCTGAGTGCAAAGAAGATCTGGTTCCTGCCCACTGAGCGTGAGTCTGTTGTTATACCTGAAGAGCTGCGGTACAGCTCATATAGCCTTTCAATCTCCATGATCATCTAAAAAGAAGCCTCACTATTATTCATAATGAGGCCTGTTTATATCTCTTAATGTGTTCCCTGTTACAATCCGGAGGGGCTTCCAACCCTGATCATTGCGCACCTGAATCCAAGATCATCACGTGAAGCCTCCTGATCGAGATAACGACGCGTTGAAGGATTGAGCCAATAAGCCCTGTCTTTCCATGATCCGCCCTTGATGACCCTGGCCCTGTCGTTAATAAGGGTTACATAGTCATTGTCGATCTCGTTCTGTGCATACATCCTTTCAGTCTGCGGGAGATCGGCATTGCCTGACCACTCAAGGCTGGATGATATGCTGGAGATAACATCACCGTCGAGGTAATTCCTGTAATCTGATTTTTGGTAGTTGAACCTGTCAGCTACATCATCAGGTTTGACAGTGTCAATCTGAAGCCTTCCCAGCCTGTCTTTCTCAACAACAAGACCGTTGGCATCACGTCTGAGGTCTGTGAAGACGTTACCTCGAAACGGGTTGAACATGTCAACATCTTCCGATGAGAGAGGGCGGTACACATCCTGTACCCACTCATTGACATTACCTGCCATGCAGTACAGTCCATAATCATTGGGCCAGTATGACCTCACATCCACGGTGATACTTCCTGCATCATTGAGGTTGCCGGCTACACCCATCATGTCACCGCGGCCGCGGACGAAGTTCGCCATAAACTCTCCCCTGAACTTTTTCGCGGAGTTACGTACGTTGTGGCCGTTCCATGGATATATTGCTCTTTCATAAATTCTCTCTTCGAAGGTATTGCCCCTAAGACCGTAAGCAGCAAACTCCCACTCAGCCTCCGTCGGCAGACGATAGCGCGGCAGAAGGATACCATCCTCCTGGCGTACCCTTGGATGAAGCTCATCAACCCTCTGGCCGGGAACACCTTCATACTGACCTGCGAGATAAGATTCAGTGTTAAAGTTATTGGCGCCTGACTGCTCTACATTGTCACTCTGCCACTTGCTGTCAAGCAATATCTTCTCATTGACCCTGTCAGTACGCCACACACAATAGTCATTGGCCTGCAGCCAGCTCACCCCCACCACCGGATATTTATTGTAAGAG
>CAYQNT010000213.1:0-2461 GCA_964418865.1 uncultured Rikenella sp. | reverse complement strand
AAATTAATTCGATGTCTATTCCAAAGATTAGTTTCAAATTTATCGGTATATTTAGCTGATTCGTTATTTTTCATAATGAAGTTCATTACTTCTATTACCCTGTTCGATTTTACAATATATGTTTCATTCGGTACGGAACTGATATTTTTTAACCCAACTTGGGCATATTACCCCGGGAAATGTTAAAAAAACAAGAAAATTACACTTTTTTCACGGGCTTTAAAATCATATGTATGTGGTACACAAGTATATGACATTTTGAGGGCCCTTTGTTGTCCCCGAAAGTATTTGGATAATAAAATCCCTGTTTTTATCTTTGCAGTATGTTCATCAAAACTATAGTCAAGACAGATAAGGTCACCGGTAAGAGGTACGATTATTACCGGTTATGTGAAGGATACCGTATAGGAGATAATGTTCGTCACCGCACCATTCTTTCACTTGGCAAGCTGGAAGGTATAGATTCAAAGGAAGATAAGAAGTTTTTAGCTGACCGGGTAGAGATGCTAGTCACGGGAAACCAGTCTTTGTTTGATAATACTTTCAATCCCCTGATAGAGCAATATGCCCAGGCAGCCTTCAAGCGCATCCGCGATGAGAAGCTGATGGACATTCATCCTGTTGGTGGTCATTTGATTGAGCAAGCAGCAGAAGCGGATTACAGGCAGGTAGATGTAAACAGCCTGTCACATGAAGAGGTACGTGAGCTTGGTTCAGAATGGCTATGTAAACAATCAGCCGACAGATTAGAGCTGAAAGGGTTTTTAACAGGGCAGTGTGGGTTTGATGACAATCAGGCCTCCATGGCGATCATGCATATCATAAGCCGGGCAGTGTACCCTGCCTCGGAGCACAAAACGGCACAATGGATCACCGGAAGTTCTTCGGTGGCAGAGTTATGTGATATCCCGGAGAACAAAGTCAACAGGTATAAGCTCTATGAGATCAGCAGAAAGCTTTATGCCCGGAAATCGCTCATTGAGAGCCATCTCTCACGGAAGACCAATGAGTTGTTTGACCTTCAGGACAAGATCATATTTTATGATCTGACCAACACCTACTTCGAGGGTCGTAAGCAGGGCAGCCGTATTGCACGCTTCGGCGTAAGCAAGGAGAAGCGCAGTGATGCAAAGATTGTAGCCCTGGCCACGGTGATCAATGGCGAGGGCTTTATCAAGTACAGCAAGATATATCAGGGCAATACCCAGGATGTAACAACCCTTGGCGCCACCATTGATGAGCTGTCAACCCGGACATCTCAGACAAACCGCAAACCGGTAGTTGTGATGGACGCCGGCTTTGCATCGGAGGATAATCTGAAGATGCTTAAAGAGAAGGGCTATCGTTATTTATGTGTCAGCCGGATGAAGCTGAAGGATTATCAGCGGGTTAACATTGAAGGGGGAAAGACGGTGATCTATGATAAACGGGATAACCCGATAGAGCTTGACATTGTAAAGACTGAAGGAGTGGATGATACCTTCCTGTACGTGCGCAGTCAGCAGAAGGCCGTCAAGGAATCATCGATGAACGAACATTTTTCACAGCGATACGAACAGGTTCTGGAGGGAATCCGTGAGGGCATACATAAAAAGGGAGGGACCAAGAAACTGGATAAGGTATGGGAGAGGGTTGGCCGGCTGAAGGAACGCTATCCCACGGCCAATAAACATTACAATATCAGCATCATGCCTGACACGGACAATGTGATGGCCATTGACCTGAAGTGGTACAGGAAGATGCCCGGGCCCGGGCCCAGCCAGGGGGTATACTTTATACAGACCAATCTGGAAGAGAGCCAGGAGACTACCCTGTGGACTATTTATAATACTCTCACAGAGATAGAGGCCACTTTCAGGGTACTAAAAACGGATCTCTCACTAAGACCTGTTTTCCATCAAAAAGATCAAAACACCGAAGCACATTTATTTCTGGGATTGCTGGCATACCAGTTGGTTGCATTTATCAGACATCAGCTTAAAATGCACAATATCAACCATGACTGGAGAAATATTGTCAGGATAATGAATACACAGAAACTGGTTACCTCAAGCATTAAAACTAAAACCGGCAATCTCGTCAGGATAAAGAAAAGCAGCGTACCCCAGGTAAAAGTGAAGCAAATCTATGATGCCACCGGATGCAAATACCAACCTTATACCATGAAAAAATCCGTTGTACCCGAAATATGAAAACTATATTTTCATCAATCTGTATTACTGAATGTTACGTTGCATTCTCTGCAAGTTGGGTTAAGTCTATCGGTGTCTTTAAAGCCAATCAACCCAATAAAGATGTTGGATTTCCTGATTGTGAATACATATTCAAATCTCTCCTCTGGGGCATTCACTACAGAGGCTACAAATTCTTCAGTATCAGATAATTCTTTGGTAAAGGCCACAAAAGGCAGCCATTTTCCTAAATAGTCCCTTTGATTGTCTATAGTTGCAAAGATTTCTAT
>CAYQNT010000212.1:0-2486 GCA_964418865.1 uncultured Rikenella sp. | reverse complement strand
CCGGGTCAGTTGTAAGTTCTCCTTCTGATATGGCAGCTATCGCAATTGCTGTAACCTTTTTATCTTGATGATTAGCTATTGTATAAGAGAGTGCCGTCTTCTCGGCACAGCTTCCCGATGGAAATGCGGCATTTTCAACATTGGCTCCCCTGATTACAGTGCCGTCGTCAAGAATGAGCGCAGCGCCAACCTTAAAATTGGAATAGGGGGCATATGCTCCTGCGGCAGCTGTCACAGCCTCCTTAACCAGGTGCCTGTCAGCTTCAGGGAGCTCATCTGTATTCCGGTATTCCAGGTAAGAGATATTTACCTCTCTTTTCTTCATATGCAATAGCAGTGACTTATAGCGCAATAAAAGTAGTAATATTTTCACTCCGGCGTTTGAATTTGCTGATGCTGCTGACATTTTTATATTTTTGCCAAAACTCTTCTGATGAAACCCACATGGTTTTCAAACGTAAACACTTTTAAGTACATTTTTATCAAACATGTGCGGTTCCATAATTCCTTTAAAATCAAATTTATTTTATGATGAAAAAGTTCCTCTGGTATACATTTATTTTATTGATTTTGTTGCTTTCTTCCTGCGGCACGTCGCGCAAGGCTGCGAGAAGCGTTGCTCCATCAGGAGTAACCCCATCCTATGCCATTGATTACCTTAACAGATACAGTACGCTGGCGGTGAGCGAGATGAAGAGGACGGGAATACCCGCCAGCATCACCCTGGCACAGGGGATGCTCGAGTCTAATTACGGCCGTAGCACCCTGGCTACAAAGGGCAACAATCACTTTGGCATAAAGTGTCATAGTGACTGGAAGGGTGAGAAGATTTATTATGATGACAATCATCGGGGAGAATGTTTCAGGGCTTACCGGTCAGATGGAGACTCTTACAGGGATCATTCTGATTTTCTGGTGAGCGGATCACGTTATAAAGATCTTTTCAGGCTGAGCAGCACTGACTACAAGGGCTGGGCTCACGGGTTAAAGAAGGCTGGGTATGCCACTGATCCGAAGTATGCTGATCTGCTGATCAGGAAGATTGAAGAGTATGGACTGCATGCATATGATACCGGCAAGGGTTGGAGTATAGCGACCGGGAAGCAGGAGACGACAGTGAATAAGCCAACAGCAGGAACGGTATCACCCGCCACGGTGCCGGTTGTGGCAAGAGATGAGACCGGGAAGGTCTCTGCTACCGTAGATCAGCAGCCGCCGGTGCAGGACAGACGTGCGACAGAGGTAGAAGAACCGGTAAAGGTCATCAGCCTAAGTCTGGGGAGAACAATACAGGAGAATAACAATGTTGAGTACATCACCGTGGAGGCGGGTGACACAAATGAGTCTCTTGCAGACAAGTACCAGCTGCTCTCGTGGGAAATAAGCCGTTACAATGATCTTGCGCCGGGGACACTCCTTCAGCCGGGTGATATCATCTATCTTCAGCCAAAGCGCAACAAGGCGGCACAGGGTCTCAACATGCATGTTGTCACGGCAGGAGAGACAATGCAGAGCATCTCGCAGAAGTATGCCGTCAGACTTTCGTCACTCTACAAGATGAATCTCATGGAAGAGGGTTCGGAGTGCAGTCCCGGGCAGAAGCTCAGGATAAGATAATAGTGTCTTTTTCAGGCCAGCTCCCAGCCCTCCGGATCAAATCCTCTGAGGAACTCTGTCCCGGTCATCTGTTTACGTCCTTCAGGCTGAACGACAAGAATCTCAAGTGCACCTACACCACAGGAAACAATGAATTTTGATTTGCCCTCCACTATGATTGTCCCCGGGATAGTGGTTACGCTTTCTATGACTCTGCTTTCCATGATCTTCATACGCATTGATTTATCATCTGACCGCAGGGTGGCAACCGCCCCGGGGTAGGGCGATAATCCCCTGATCATGTTATGCACCCTGAAGGCCGGTTTTCTCCAGTTTATGATCATATCGGCGGCAAATATCTTAGGTGCCGGCTTTAATTCTGATTTATGTAATGTCACCTGTGGCACCGGCGTGAGTCGCTGGTCATACAGTCCCTTTGCCGTCTCTGTTACCAGTGCTGCCCCCATTTCCATCAGGCGGTCATGCAGGCTCCCTGCATCTTCTTCAGGTCTTATGTCGGTCTCGCGGGCCAGAAGCACCTTGCCGGTGTCTATCTCTTTGTCAATAAAGAAAGTGGTGACACCTGTTTTAGTCTCTCCGTTAATGATTGCATGATTTATAGGAGCTGCGCCACGATATTGAGGCAAGAGGGAGGCATGGAGGTTAAAGGTACCCAGGCTGGGTATGCTCCATACCTCTTCGGGAAGCATACGGAAAGCCACAACAACAAAAATATCTGCATTCAGACCCCTGAGAGTCATAATAAAATCGGGGTCACGCAGCCGTTCCGGTTGTAGCAGCGTCAGGTTATGAGCCAGTGCGTACTCCTTTACCGGGGTAAGGGTGATCTTGCGGCCCCGTCCTGCCGGCTTGTCAGGTGCAGTTATCAC
>CAYQNT010000211.1:0-2563 GCA_964418865.1 uncultured Rikenella sp. | reverse complement strand
CAGTGTCTGTAGACATTTCTGTACTTGTCAGGAAAGAGCCTCACGGTGTCATTCATAATGGCTTCAAGCGCCGGTGTTGAAATCTCCTTCATGCTTAGAAACCACTGTAGTGACAGTTTGGGTTCAATGACGGCGTTGGTGCGTTCTGACCTGCCAATCTTGTTTATGTAGTCTTCTGCCTTCAACAGAGCACCAGTGCGATTCAGTTCCTCCTCCGCGAGTTTCCTTGCCTCAAAGCGGTCTACTCCGACGAACAGTCCGGCAATCTCGCTTATGGTTCCGTTGTCATTAAAAATATCAATGTTCTCAAGATTATGCTTTAAGCCAATCTCGTAATCATTTATGTCATGCGCAGGAGTGATTTTCAAACATCCCGTGCCGAACTCCTTGTCGACGTACTCGTCAAAGATAAAGGGTACCTCGCGGCCGGTCATCGGAACAATAACATGCTTCCCCTTCATGCCGGCGTAGCGTTCATCGGACGGGTTAGCGCAGACAGCCGTATCACCAAGTATGGTCTCCGGCCTTGTGGTAGCCACCATTATGTAATTGTCCTCGCCTACTATCTTATAGCGCACAAAGTAAAGCTTCGACTTCTCCTCGGTGTAAATAACCTCCTCATCGGATACTGCGGTGAGAGCCTGGGGGTCCCAGTTAACCATGCGCACCCTCCTGTATATAAGACCTTTGTTATACAGGTCGATAAACACCTTAATGACCGATTTGTAGCGCTTGTCATCCATGGTAAAGAGGGTGCGCTCCCAGTCGCATGATGCCCCCAGCCTCTTGAGCTGCTCAAGGATGATGCCCCCGTGCTTGTGGGTCCACTCCCATGCGTGCTCAAGGAAACCCTCCCTGGTCAGTGATTTCTTCATGATACCCTCACTACGCAGCTTGTCAACTACCTTAGCCTCGGTAGCAATGCTGGCATGATCAGTACCCGGCACCCAACAGGCGTTGAAGCCGTGCATACGTGCACGTCTGACAAGCACATCCTGTATGGTGTTGTTGAGCATGTGCCCCATATGAAGCACACCTGTGACGTTTGGCGGCGGTATGATGATGGTATAAGGCTCACGGTTGTCAGGGACACTGTGGAAGAAACCCTTCTCCATCCAGTAGCTGTACCACTTTTGCTCCGCTGCTACGGGCTCATATTTTGATGGAAGATCTGTCATGGGATTTGATATGTAAGGTGACAAAATTAACATTTTGTTGCCATTATGGAAAAGGAGAGCTGGTATAAGCTGAAAATCATGGTTCCATATTGCAAAGAGAGTGGTCTTATGCCGAAAGTCATGGATCATCAAAGTGAATTTGAATACATTTGTACTTCATTTTTCATAGTTCTTAAACAAAGTAAGTCATGCCAAAGATCTCAGAAAAAGCCGGGAAGATGCCGGCATCGCCAATCCGCAAGCTCGTTCCTTATGCCGAAGAGGCAAAACGCAAAGGAAGAAAAGTGTATCACCTGAATATCGGCCAACCCGATATCCATACTCCGGAAGTAGCTCTGAACGCTCTAAGGAATATGAATCTGAAAGTGATCGAATATTCACACTCTGCCGGTAATGAATCGTACCGGCGTAAGCTGGCAGAAAGCTACAAGAAGACAGGCGTGGAGGTAGATCATAATGAGATTATTATAACAAACGGCGGTTCGGAGGCAGTGCTTTTTGCCTTCATGTCATGTCTTAACCCGGGCGAAGAGGTGATCACTTTCGAGCCATTCTACGCCAACTATAACGGATTTGCCATAACTGCAGGCGTAACCATAGTACCGGTAAGATCATTTATTGAAAATGATTTTGCCCTGCCGCCTATCAGCGAGATCGAAAAGAAGATCACGCCGAAGACAAAGGCTATCATTATATGCAATCCCAGCAATCCAACAGGGGCCCTCTACTCACGTGAGGAGCTGATGCAGCTCAGAGATATTGTAAAGAAACATGATCTGTTCCTTCTTTCTGATGAGGTCTACCGTGAGTTTTGCTACGGTGCTGAACACTTCTCAGCCATGAAGCTTGACGGAATACGTGATAATGTCATACTGTTAGACTCAGTGTCAAAGCGCTACAGCATGTGCGGTGTGCGCATAGGAGCCCTGATAACACATAATAAGGAGGTGCTTACCGCTGCTCTTAAGTTCGCGCAGGCAAGGCTCTGCCCTCCAGGGTTGGGACAGATAGCTGCTGAGGCGGCACTGGAGACCCCACAAGAATATTTCGATGAGGTCTACAATGAGTATATCGCCCGCCGCGACTTTATGGTCAAGGAACTGAATAACATGCCGGGTGTCTACTGCCCGCTGCCCAGAGGCGCTTTCTACTCAGTTGTGAAGCTGCCGATAGACGACTCCGACAAGTTTTCACAGTGGCTGCTTGAAGACTTCAACTACAAGAACCAGACGGTGATGCTGGCCCCGGCAACAGGATTCTATTTTACTCCCGGCGCCGGCAAAAACGAGGTAAGGGTAGCCTACGTACTGAAGATAGATGACCTCCGCCTGGCTATGGAGACACTGGCAGAAGTTGAACTTTTATTTAAGAAACTGAAGTTTCTA
>CAYQNT010000210.1:0-2598 GCA_964418865.1 uncultured Rikenella sp. | reverse complement strand
ATTCAGCCGGAGGGAAGTATGCTGTGGAAAGCAGCACCTGCTCAATCATCATCAGATACTGTTTATCCTGCTGGCAGCGAAGCCTGCACCGAAGCCGTTGTCAATATTCACTACCGTCACTCCTGCAGCGCAGCTTGTCATCATGGCAAGCAGAGCTGAGATACCCCCGAAGGAGGCTCCGTAACCCACACTTGTCGGTACTGCTATTACCGGCATGTTTACCAGCCCTCCCATAACACTGGCGAGAGCCCCCTCCATACCTGCAATGACGATTGAAACCCTGCAACCGCGTATTTCCGGGAGCTTGTCAACCAGCCTGTGTATCCCGGCTACCCCCACGTCATAGATCCTTATCACATCATTGCCAAGAAGCTCTGCCGTTACCGCTGCTTCTTCAGCCACGGGAATGTCTGATGTGCCGGCCGTAATCACCGCTATTTTTGTTGGTGGAGGAACAAGTTCCTTCCTTTTTATACTGATAATGCGGGCGGTATCATAGTAGACAGCTTCAGGAAATGTGCCGGTGATGAAATCGAACATCTCCTTTCCAGCCCTGGTACCGATGATATTGGTGCCATGACCTTCCATAGCCTGAAAAATAGCATTTACCTGCTCTGCCGTCTTACCGGCACAGTAGACGATCTCAGGATACCCTGTACGTAGCTCGCGGTGATGATCAATGCGTGCAAATCCCAGATCAGTATACGGAAAGTCGCGGAGCGTCTCCATAGCCTGGTCTACGCTCATGGTTCCTTCGCTAATCTCCTTCAACAACTTTTTCAGCTCTCCAGCGTTCATTTTTCTAAATATTACTGCATGCTTCCGCTGCGATAACCCTCAGCGTCAATCGTTATATACTTGTATCCCAGCTTTTTGATAGCAGAAGATAATTTTTCTCTGGTCTCTTTACTTAGCAGGGAAGCAAAGTGCTCATTCCTGCACTCAATGCGTACAAGATCGCCATGTATCCTTACCCTGGCACCGGGGAACCCTGCCTTTACTACCAGATGTTCAGCTTCTTCAGCCCTGCGAAGATTGTCGTGGGTGATCTCTGTCTCATGTGGGAAGCGTGTCAGCAGGCAGGTGTTTGAGGGTCTGTCACTCACCTCCAGCCCTCCCTGTCGCGCCAGGTTTCTTATCTCTGTCTTGGTCAGACCTGCTTCGGCAAGAGGACTTCTCACACCCAGTTCCTTCAGCGCTTTCATGCCGGGACGATATTCAGAGAGATCATCAGCATTGGTGCCGTCAAAGACAACAGCATAGCCTCCGTCTCTGGCTGCAGACATGACCGCCTTCATCACCTCTTTCTTGCACAGGTAGCATCTGTCGGACGGATTGGAGCCAACCGCGAGGGGTATATCTGTTTTTATGACCAGATGCTTTACCCCAATACTTTTGCAAAAAGCTGCGGCATCATTTACTTCAGAAGAGAACATATAGGGAGTGCTGATGGTAACGGCCATCAGCCTCAGTCCGCTGACACTGGCGGCAATGCTCACAAGGAAGGTGCTGTCAACACCACCTGAGAGCGCTATGACGGCTGATTTTACACCGCCAATAATAGTCTTCAGACTTGCTGATCGTGATGGCTCTGTCATGTTGTTTTTAGTGCCAGTGCCGTGATCTCATGAATGATCTGCTTCATGGGCAATCCTGTTGCATGGGCTATCGCTGCACACCGGTCAGCCTCCGGCTTGACGGAGACAAGCCGGTTATTAAAGTATGATTTTTTGATTACCACCTTCCCGAAATGTGTATCTATCTCTTTAAACTCTCGGTGCAGAGTCTCCTTGGTGAAGGGTGTCACCCTCAATCCGATGGTGGTTGATTCAGTGAACAGTATCTCTCTGATCGCCTCTTTCTGTTCCTCCTCACATATGATACTGAGAGTGAAGGCTGGCCTGCCCTTCTTCATTATCACGGGAGTGAACCATACATCACCCGCACCGGCGGCAAAGAGTCTTGACATTATATATTCTGACACCTCCGGATTCATGTCGTCAACATTGCATTCAACAAGACAAGCCTGATGTCCAGGCTCCTCCAGTGATACTGTTTCTGCCAGATAAACCCTCAGTATATTCGGCCGTGAGGGGTTTATTTTCTGGCCTATCCCGTATCCTGATCCTTTAATCGTAAACACCATGTCGCGAGGCAGAGGCTCAGCAATGGCTGCAATGATGGCAGCACCGGTGGGAGTGGTGGCTTCAAAGTTGACACCTCCAGTGTGCACGGGGTAGCCGCTGATGATGCGGGCAGTTGCAGGGGCGGGGACAGGCAGCAGACCGTGCTGGCACTTCACCATACCGCTGCCCAGCTCGATAGTAGAAACGTACACTCTGTCAGCACCAAGAGCATCAAGACAGATGGCTGCTCCGACGATATCAATAATTGAATCAATGGCTCCCACCTCATGAAAATGAACCTCATGCAGCGGCTTGTCATGAATGACAGATTCAGCCTCTGCTACATGCCTGAATATCTTCATGGCCAGGCCGGACACTTCTGAAGAGAGAGTGCTGTTAGTGATTATCTTCTCTATGTCAGCGAGATTCCTGTGTGTGTGAGGGTCTGCATTAGCATTGCCGGGCTGCTCGT
>CAYQNT010000209.1:1874-2655 GCA_964418865.1 uncultured Rikenella sp. | reverse complement strand
CAGTCTACAGTCTACAGTCTACAGTCTACAGTCTACAGTCTTCAGTCTACAGTCTTCAGTCCTAAGCTGACAACCTGCTGCTGACTGCTGACTGCTGACTGCCAACTGCTGACTTCACCTTACTCCCTGCTCCCTGCTCCCTGCCTCCAGTCTACAGTCTACAGTCTCCAGTCTACAGTCTTCAGTCCTAAGCTGACAACCTGCTGCTGACTGCTGACTGCTGACTGCCAACTGCTGACTTCACCTTACTCCATGCCCCCTGCCTGCAGTCATGTGGTCTGTAATCTCTTTCTCAGTCCCTTGTAATCCGGCATGATGGAAGAGAGAAGGGCATAATAGTCCTTGCTGTGATTGTGGTGAACAAGGTGGCATAACTCATGTATTATGACATAGTCAATAAGTTCCGGAGCCCTCTTTATCAGTTCCCTGTTGAACCATATTGCCCCGTTGGAGTGGCAGGTGCCCCAGCGGCGCTTCATCTTCCGCACACCTACCGGTCCGGGTGCAGGTAGAAGGGCTGAATACCTGGCGGCAAGCTCGCCGGTGCGCGCAACAAAGTACACCCTGGCTTCACGGAGATACCATGTCTCAGACAGTGCAGTTATTTTTTCCGCAGTCAAGTCACCCGCAGCAGTTATAATCAGGTTATCGTTTTCAAATTTTATACTGTTTCTCTTTCCGGTGATCACGCTGACGATTATCTGTCTGCCCATGAAGGTGAGAACGCTTCCATCGTGCACCGGAACGGTTTCCGGTATCGGTTGGTAATCCTTAAGTCTGA
>CAYQNT010000209.1:0-1864 GCA_964418865.1 uncultured Rikenella sp. | reverse complement strand
AACTGCATCAGTAGATGAAAAGGCACATACCACGGTGCTCGTATAAGCAGCGTGCCACCGGGTCTGACATATAAGGCCACGGTCCGGCGCGATGATCTGACAACATCAACTTCCAGCTCCCGTGACCCGATGGTTACTCTCTTTTTCTTCATGTGAAGTGGAGCAGACTACTTCTGCGATTTTTTGTCTTTTTCCAGTCTGATGGGATCGGCAGCGATACGATAGCCGGTAAGGAAGCCTGCACGGGAGACCTTTAGCAGCTTGTCAAAATCGATAAATTCAAAATCATCCGTGGGCTTGTGATAGTCCTTGTGCAAGCCTGTAAAGAAAAAGAGAACCGGTATCCCCTTGCGGTAAAATGGGTAGTGATCTGATCCGGAGAAGTGTATTCCTTTCCCCTCGTCAATGGGATGAAGCCCTGTCTGTCTGCATGCTGTGACAGCGAGTGAATCAAGTGCCCGGCAGTCTGCGCCGGAAATGATCTTGATGGTGTCTTGACCGGTGATATCTATTTGTCCTGACAGTGAGGCGCCAACGTCGGTATCGCGGCGTGAGCGGCCTATCATGTCAAAGTTGAGGTCGGCAACTGTCTTCTGAAGCGGGAAGAGCGGGTTTTCTGTATAGAAGGTTGAACCGTGAAGCCCTTCTTCCTCCCCGGTGGTCCAGAAGAAAATAGCGCTTCTGGCCGGCATCTTCTTAAGAGCGGAGAAGGCTGCGGCAATATTGAGCAGCCCCACGCTGCCGGAGGCATTATCATTGGCACCGTTGTAAATGTTCCCGGCAAGATCCTTGCCCACATGATCATAGTGGGCGGTGAACATGACGGCTTCATCCTTTAATACCGGATCTGATCCTTCAATATAACCTATGATATTATTACAGGTCACAGTGTCTTTAGAAACCTTAATGCTGACATCAGCCCTGAGGTCAGGTACAATGAACGAGGCCGGCTTGCGTGATGATGCAATGCTGTCTTGTAACTGCCTCAACGTAAGGCCTGACCGACTTAAGAGAATATCTGCTGTCTCGGTTGAGATGGCATAGGCATTCAAGGAAAAATTAAACAGTTGTTTTTTGAAGAGCGGTACAAGCTGGTATGATGGCCCCATTGACAGCAGGTCTGCTGATATCTCAGTACCAAGAGCCGGATCAGCCACAAAGAGTACTGCCTTTGCTTTCTGAAGCATGATCATCGGAATCTTGCGCACCTCTGTCATCTCA
Source organism: uncultured Rikenella sp. (assembly GCA_964418865.1). Lineage (GTDB taxonomy): Bacteria > Bacteroidota > Bacteroidia > Bacteroidales > VadinHA17 > SR-FBR-E99. The sequence goes on along the minus strand of CAYQNT010000209.1, from coordinate 643 downwards.
TTTATCTCGCTACCCTTTCCAGGCAGACCGGATTGCCGCAGATCCGGATTCCTGGTCATGATGATCACTATCCGGTCGTTCAGGCTGATGCCGGCGAAGTCATTATATTTCTCTTCACTGTTCATATAACCGTAACCACCGAAGACTACCTCACCGGTTAGCATCACGTTATCAGATGGTGGCATCAGAGGCATCACCCCGGCAGTGTGAAGGATATTGCCTATGGAATCGTTAATAGATATTCCCGACTGGCCGGGAATAGTTGTCACCCTGAGATAATCAAGCTGTTGGAAGAGGTCACTCTGACCCGGAAGGGGTTTAACACCAATCCTGAGTGCTGCAGATTTGATATAGTCTGCCGCCGCGTCGTTTCCTTTACTCCCTGTTCTTCTTCCTTCAAGATCATCGGATGATAAATATTTCATATATTCTTCAGAGGTTTCCAGGGTAATGGCTCCGAGGCCCTCTTTCAGGGTATTGGCGCTGAGCTCCTTTGCCGGGGTAATGGCTCCGAGGCCCTTCTCCTGTGAATATGAGGGCATTGCCACTAATAGGGCAACTGCTACGATAAAAGGTTTAAGTGTCATGGTCAGATAAGGATTCTAAGAAAAGGCAAGATACGAAAATGTTCAACCGGGTTTTA
>CAYQNT010000208.1:0-2661 GCA_964418865.1 uncultured Rikenella sp. | reverse complement strand
CAGCACGAACTGCTGAATGAGCTGGTACTTCTCAGGATTGACATTAAACCCTTCTGCCACTGTGATGATGAACTCCAGTTCGGTGTCGCTCACCACTGCCTCATCTGAACGGCAGTATTCCAGAAGCTGCACAAGCACAATGATCTTCTGGTTCAGAGTGAGCTGTGTGCCGATGTCAAAGCATATCTTTATGATCCTTACGGAGATGGCCGCGTTCCTGCGTGCCTCGTTGCCCTTCTTTAACCTCAGCTGAGCTTCTGCATAATAGGTGTCGAAGATTTTGAGATAGGCGTCAACACCCTCCTGGTTCAGCTGTGGTTTAAGAAACGCTTCCACCACAATGCGACGATCACTCTCATTTCCCTGAGCAGGGGCAATGATAGCGAAAAGATGCATTAAGGTATTTAGGATCTTTTCATTCATCAATAAGTGACTTTGACATTCGGGTAGTACAGGTCCTGAATGATATATAACGAAGCGTGAACTCCATTATTATCTGTTACATGTCATTATGGCATGAAATCATTGCTGTAAAGAGGATGGCAGAAAATTTGAACAGTCAAGGAAAAACAGATTATAAATGAACTTTGAGAATTTTACAATAAAGGCACAGGAATCAGTGCAGAAAGCTCTTGCCATAGCAGAGGGCAAAGGTCACCAGGCAGTTGAATGCGGTCATCTCCTTAAGGGTATCATGACCGAAGCTGAAAGTGTTGTCTCTTACATCCTTTCCAGGGCTAGCGTTAACAGCGCTTCATTCAGCAAGGGACTTGATGATATCATTGACGGGTACCCGCGTGTCAGTGGAGGCGAAACATATTTTTCACCCTCCTGCACGAAGATATTCAAACGCTCCGCAGATCATGCTGCCAAAATGCAGGACAGGTTTGTATCAATAGAGCATATCCTGCTTGCACTCTCAGAGGGTTCTGATAAGGTTGCCCTGCTGATGAAAGAAAACGGACTTACGGCAGATACACTTAATACTGCAATTAATGATCTGCGTAAGGGCTCGAAGGTTAACAGCCAGTCGCAGGAGGAGACCTATGACTCACTCAACAGGTATGCCATTGATCTGAATAAGCGTGCCAGGGCCGGCAAGCTTGACCCGGTCATCGGACGTGATGAAGAGATAAGGCGCCTTCTGCAGATACTCTCGCGGCGGACAAAGAACAATCCTATTCTTATAGGTGAGCCTGGAGTGGGTAAAACAGCCATTGCCGAAGGACTGGCGCATAGGATAGTACGTGGCGACGTGCCTGAGGACCTGATGAGGAAAAGGATATTTTCACTTGACATGGGGGCACTTATTGCAGGGGCCAAATACAAAGGTGAGTTTGAGGAGAGGCTCAAATCGGTTATCAATGAGGTGATAGCATCACAGGGTGATGTGATCCTTTTTATTGATGAGATTCATACCCTTGTTGGTGCTGGCAAGGGTGAAGGTGCCATGGATGCAGCCAACATACTTAAGCCGGCTCTTGCCAGGGGTGAGCTTCGTGCCATTGGAGCCACAACACTGAATGAGTACCAGAAGTACTTTGAGGCAGACAAGGCCCTGGAACGCCGTTTTCAGGTAGTAATGATCAATGAGCCTGACAGGGCAGATGCGATCTCTATACTCCGGGGCCTCAGGGAGAAGTATGAGACTCATCATAAGGTCATAATCAGGGACGAGGCCATCATTTCGGCTGTAGATCTCTCATACCGTTACATCACCGACAGGTTCCTGCCAGACAAGGCCATAGACCTGATTGACGAGGCAGCCGCAAGGCTCAGGCTTGAGATGAATTCAGTGCCTGAGGAGATAGACACCGCCGACAGGCTTATAAGGCAGTTGGAGATTGAACGTGAGGCTGTGCGCCGTGACGGTGATACAGTCAAGGAAAAGGAGCTCTCCAGAGAGATATCCGACCTCTCCTCGGGCCGCGATGAGCTGAAAGCCCGCTGGCGCTCAGAAAAAGACCTGGTGGAGAGCCTGCAGAAGAAGAAGCATGAGATGGAGGAGCTTAAGTTTGAAGCAGATAGTGCAGAGAGAACAGGTGATTACGGCAAGGTGGCGGAGATACGCTACGGAAGGGTTGTAGAGAATGAAAATGAGATAGAATCACTTCAGAAGCAGATTGAGGAGAAGCGTATTGCCGGAGCAATGGTGCGTGATGATGTGCGCTCAGATGATATTGCAGAGATTGTCTCCAGATGGACAGGCATACCTGTCTCGCGTATGCTTGAGAGTGAGAAGGATAAGCTGCTGAAGCTCGAGGATGAGCTGCATAAGAGGGTGGTAGGTCAGGATGAAGCCATCATGGCTGTATCAGACGCTGTGAGGAGAGCAAGAGCCGGCCTCCATGATGAAAAGAGGCCTGTAGGATCGTTCATCTTCCTGGGTACCACGGGTGTGGGTAAGACTGAGCTGGCAAGGGCACTTGCTGATTACCTCTTTAACAATGAGAACCTGATGACCCGCATTGATATGACTGAATACCAGGAGAGACACAGTGTCTCAAGACTCATTGGTGCACCTCCCGGTTATGTAGGCTACGATGAGGGCGGCCAGCTTACTGAGGCAATAAGGCACAAGCCTTATTCCGTTGTGCTGTTTGATGAGATTGAAAAAGCGCATCCTGATGTGCTCAACATTCTGCTTCAGCTGCTTGATGA
>CAYQNT010000207.1:0-2699 GCA_964418865.1 uncultured Rikenella sp. | reverse complement strand
GATCAATGATCTCGACCTTGCGCATCATCTGTCTGACGATGATCTCAAAATGCTTGTCGTTGATCTTCACACCCTGAAGACGGTAAACCTCTTGTATCTCGTTGACAATGTACTCCTGCACTTTTGTGGGGCCCTTGATGGCAAGTATGTCCGAAGGAGTGATGGCGCCGTCAGATAGAGGTATTCCTGCTCTGACATAGTCATTCTCCTGAACAAGTATCTGTTTTGATAGCGGTACCAGGTACTTTTTCATCTCTCCTGACTTGGAGGTGATAGTAATCTCCCTGTTACCCCTCTTGATCTTACCATAGGTCACCTCTCCGTCTATCTCGGTCACTATAGCTGGGTTTGACGGGTTACGTGCTTCGAAGAGCTCGGTCACGCGTGGCAGACCGCCGGTGATGTCACCCGACTTACCTATTGCCCTGGGTATCTTGACTATGGTGTCACCCGCCTCAATCAGCTTGTTGAGATCTGTAACAAGGTGCGCACCTACGGGAAGGTTGTATGATTTTATCTCCACCCCTTCAAGAGTCATGATCTTGATAGCCGGGTTCTTGGTCTTGTCCCTGCTCTCTATGATCACCTTCTCCTTGAAGCCTGTCTGCTCATCTGACTCCTCGCGAAAGGTTACACCTTCAATAAGGTAGTCGAAGGCCACTTTACCGGCTACTTCAGAGATGATAACAGCGTTGAACGGATCCCATTCACAAATAAGATCTCCCTTCTGTACCTCCTGGTTAGGCTTAATGTAGAGCCTGCTGCCGTAAGGTATGGTATGGGTTGTCAGAACTATGCCTGTCTTCTTGTCAACTATCCTGAGTTCGCCGAGACGGCCGATGACGATATCCACCTTGCCCTTGTCAACATCTTTTCTGGATACTGTTCTGACCTCTTCAATCGCTGCAATGCCACCGTACCTTGCAACAAGCCTTGATTCAGTGGTTATGTTAGAGGCTGTACCTCCGACGTGGAACGTACGGAGAGTAAGCTGTGTGCCCGGCTCGCCAATACTCTGTGCTGCGATGACGCCAGTGGCTTCGCCCATCTGTACCATCCGGCCTGTAGCCAGGTTACGGCCATAACACCTTGCACATACACCTTTCTTTGATTCACAGGTGAGCACCGAACGTATCTCAACCTGTTCAATAGGCGACTGGTCAATGCTGTTAGCCACAACCTCGGTGATCTCGGCACCGGCAGTTACGATAAGCTCTCCGGTAAGAGGGTTATAGATGTCATGCACCGTTGTGCGGCCGAGGATTCTGTCATAGAGAGATTCTACTATTTCTTCGTTGTTCTTGATAGCCGTAGCCACCAGTCCGCGCAACGTGCCGCAGTCATCTTCAGTTATTATCACATCCTGTGACACATCAACAAGACGACGGGTGAGATAACCTGCGTCAGCGGTTTTTAGTGCGGTATCAGCCAGACCCTTACGTGCCCCGTGTGTTGAGATGAAGTACTCAAGTACAGAGAGACCCTCCTTAAAGTTCGAGAGGATAGGGTTCTCGATGATTTCCGAGCCTGAAGCGCCTGACTTCTGAGGCTTGGCCATCAGGCCCCTCATACCAGAGAGCTGTCGTATCTGCTCTTTCGAGCCCCTGGCACCGGAGTCAAGCATCATATAAACCGAGTTGAAGCCCTGCTTGTCTGTCGACAGCTGCTTCATCAGGCTCTGGGTAAGACGTGCGTTGACGTGGGTCCATATGTCAATGATCTGATTGTACCTCTCATTATTGGTAATGAAGCCCATGCTATAGTTCGTAAGCACCTCTTCAACCTGCTCATAGCCTTCCTGTACAAACGTCTCCTTCTCTTCGGGGATGATGACGTCATCAAGGTTAAACGAGAGGCCGCCGATGAATGCCATGCGGAAGCCCAGTTCCTTGATGGCATCAAGAAAGTCAGCTGTCTTAGCCGTCCCGGCTTTCTTGAGGACGGTTCCGATGATGTCTCTGAGTGATTTCTTTGTAAGGAGCTCATTGATATATCCCACTTCCTCAGGTACAAACTCATTGAAAAGCACACGGCCCACCGTGGTCTCAATCAGGTGAATCACTTTCTGACCATCAACCATGTCATTTACCCTGACCTTGATGATGGCGTGCAGGTCAACTTTCCCTTCATTGTAAGCTATGCTCACCTCATCTGGTGAGTAGAATTTCGTTCCTTCGCCCTTGACCTTGATCTCATCTGTGCTCTTGCGTGCCTTGGTTATGTAATACAGTCCAAGTACCATGTCCTGTGAAGGCACAGTAATAGGCGCACCGTTTGCCGGGTTGAGGATATTGTGTGATGCGAGCATCAGCATCTGTGCCTCAAGTATGGCAGCGTTGCCCAACGGCAGGTGTACAGCCATCTGGTCACCGTCGAAGTCAGCGTTGAAAGCCGTACATACAAGCGGATGAAGCTGTATGGCCTTGCCCTCTATGAGCTTGGGCTGGAATGCCTGTATACCCAGTCTGTGAAGCGTTGGGGCACGGTTGAGCATAACAGGATGGCCCTTGAGAACGTTCTCAAGAATATCCCATACAACCGGATCCTTACGGTCAACAATCTTCTTTGCACTCTTGACTGTCTTGACTATACCTCGTTCAATGAGCTTGCGGATGATAAAAGGCTTGTACAGCTCGGCTGCCATATCTTTTGGTATACCTGTCTCATGCAGTTTGAGCTCGGGGCCGACGACGATCACC
>CAYQNT010000206.1:0-2805 GCA_964418865.1 uncultured Rikenella sp. | reverse complement strand
ACAGGTGGCCAGGGCCGGAGCTATCGGCACATACTACGGCATAGCCCTTGATGAGGAGAAATCAATAGACGCACTGCTACGGCGGGCCCTCTCGGAGAATGATGTGGTACTCATCTCCGGCGGTGTCTCCTTCGGTGACTTTGATCTTGTGCCCAGGGTGATGCGTTCACTGGGACTGACGATGCTCTTTGACCAGGTGGCCATGCAGCCGGGCAAACCGCTTACCTTCTGCACCGGAGAGAAGAAGGCTGTCTTCGGCCTGCCGGGAAACCCTGTCTCCACCTTCGTGCAGTTCGAGGTGATGGTCAGACCCTTCATCGGCATGATGCTCGGGGTGACAGCAACAGAGCCGCAGCTGATGATGCAGCTCGGGGCCGCCTACTCACGCAAGAGAGCCGAGAGGATGGCATGGATACCATGCACGGTGACCCCTGCCGGTGAGGCCCTGCCGGTTGAATATCATGGCTCGGCACATATGTCGGCGCTGACAGAAGCATGGGGGCTCATAACAATACCAAAAGGACAGAACTGGATACAGAAAGGAGAGATGGTAAGTGTTAGACAGATTTGACAGGAATATTACCTACCTGCGTATCTCGGTCACTGACCGATGTAACCTGCGTTGCCGCTACTGCATGCCGGAGGAGGGGGTGAAGCTCATCAGTCATGAAGATATTCTTTCTTATGATGAGATAACTGCATTCACACGCGTGGCTGTAGCTGCCGGCATAAACAAGGTGAGAATCACCGGAGGTGAACCGCTGGTGAGAAAGGGCATAGCCTCCCTGGTGGAGATGATCTCGGCCATTGAGGGTGTCACCGATCTATCAATGACGACCAATGGCATACTCCTCTCTGAGTATGCTGCGCCACTTGCTGCGGCAGGACTGATGCGGGTGAATATCAGTCTTGATACGCTTGACCCTGATAAATTCGGATTTGTCACCCGTGGTGGTGACATCACTGCTGTTCTGAGAGGCATTGAGGCGGCACAGAGGGCAGGACTGAGACCCGTCAAGATCAACTGTGTCATCAAGAGCACCCCTGACGAGGAGGATGCACGCGCTGTGGCTGAATACTGCATGAAAGAGGGTCTGGAGGTGCGCTTCATCAGGCAGATGGATCTTGCAGCCGGCACCTTCTCCGTGGTGCACGGCGGCAGCGGAGGCCATTGTGCCAAATGTAACAGGCTGCGTCTCACCCCTGAGGGTATGCTGCGCCCCTGCCTTTTCAGCGACAAGGGGTTCAGTGTCAGGGAACTGGGCGCCGAAGAGGCGCTGCGCAGGGCAGTGGAGGAGAAGCCGGAACGAGGTACTGTCAATCATATAAATGGTTTTTATAACATAGGAGGATAGACGATGAATAAACTGACCCATACTGATGAGAGCGGCAGGGCACACATGGTTGATACCGGAGATAAGCCGGTGCAGCACCGGGTGGCAGTTGCCTCAGGCCGGATAAATATGCAGCCTGAGACACTGAAGCTGGTCAGGGAGAACATGATGAAGAAAGGTGATGTCATTACCGTTGCAGAGATAGCAGGCATACAGGCTGCCAAGCAGTGCGGACACCTGATACCTCTCTGTCATAACATAACCCTTGACCAGGTCAGAGTGACTCTTGAGGCTGACGATGGCGGTATAGCAGCCATGAGCACCGTTCGCTGCACCGGGCGCACCGGTGTGGAGATGGAGGCACTGACGGCTGTCAGCGTGGCGCTGATGACAGTATATGACATGTGCAAGGCTGTTGATAAGGGCATGATCATCACAGATATCCAACTGCTTAAAAAAGAGAAACATGACATTGCCTGAAAAATTCAGAGTTCATGTGATCACCCTCAGCGACAGGGCTCACAGCGGCGCCTACAGCGACCTCAGCGGTCCGGCCGTGGTCAAGTATGTCAGATATGCTATGGCAGCTGCAGGCTGGCAGTGCGAGATCAAAACTACTGTCCTGCCAGATGATGCCGATGCACTGAAGGAAGCACTGACAGCAAAACCGGCGATGGATCTGATAATCACCACCGGGGGCACGGGCATCGGACCACGTGATCTCACCGCTGATGTGGTGAAATCCCTGCTTACAAAAGAAATACCCGGAGTGATGGAGCAGATAAGGGTCAAATACGGGACTAAAAACCCCAGGGCACTTCTCAGCCGCGGGGTAGCCGGCGCCATCGGCAATACCCTTATTTACACTCTGCCAGGGTCAGTAAAAGCCGTTCATGAATACATGACCGAGATAGTCAAGACGCTGGAGCATACCTTCTACATGCTCTACGGGATAGACGTGCATAAGTAGTTGATAAAACAATTTAAGGCGATAGAAGTGCTCCCTGATAGCGAAAAAAACACTATTTTTAAGGTGTAAAGTGCTTATATAAGGGATTTTAAAACCAGGCAGGCTTATACTGCATAAAACATACTGCTATGAATACAAATACTGCTGAAATAAAAAATTATTTACATAAGCTTATTGTTGAGACAGCTGATATAAGCATACTCAATAAGGTACAGGCTTATTTTACCACATTGAAAAGTAAAAATGTGGATTGGTGGGATACAGTTTCCGACCAGGAAAAGGAAGCCATTACCATTGGCTTGAAACAGCTTAAAGATGGGAAAGGTATCGCGCAACAGGAAGTAAAACGCAAGGCTGATAAACTACTCGGAAGATAACAGAGGCTCACTCAACTATTATGTAAGACAGCTAACACAGGAAGGATATCCACAAGTAATATAAAACCAGTGTAAAAGTAGGTAAATTCGAGTATTTAATAAAGTATTGGTTATCAGTAATATG
>CAYQNT010000205.1:0-2833 GCA_964418865.1 uncultured Rikenella sp. | reverse complement strand
TCCGTTTAAGTATTATCTTTACAATAAAGTAATGGGAGATGGATATTCAAACAAGAAAAATAAATTTCATCCAGGAATTCTTACGACTCAGAAATATTAAACTGATCGAAAAGCTTGAGAAAATTCTCCTTGAAGATAAGGCTGTGAATTATGAGGCCAATCTTAATCCGATGAGTATCGATGACTTTTATAAAATGATCGATCAATCAGTTGAAGATGCAAAGCAGGGGAAGGTAATAAGTGCTCAGGATTTGAATGAATCGGTTAAAACATGGAAATAGTCTTCAAGATTCTCTGGACTGATAATGATTTTAATATAGTTAACATTGCTACTGTCTTTGATACCAGACAGAATCCAGAGAAAATCAGTAAAATATAATAGCTGATATAAAGATTTCTCCTGACTCAGGCATCAAAGCCCTGACCAATCCTGAGCAATCGGTTTGGGGAATTCCTCTAATCGTATAGCAGATATCTCGCCCGCGTAACCTTGAATTGGTCAAGTCCCTTCTTCCATGTGGCCTTTATCTCTTCTGCTGTCATACCACTGATTATCTGCTCTCGCAGTGCACTGCTGCCTGCCAGCGTGTCAAAATAGCCGGTGAAAAATTTCTCTTTCTCTGGGTAGGCTTGGTAGGCATCAATGATCCAGTCAAGGTTCATCTCCGGTTTCGGCACCAGGCCATCTCTAAGGGCATTGCGCAGGTCAGTGCCATAGCATACCTCTCCGTTATATTTCGGATTTGAAGAACCGAAGGTGGGCTTAGGGGTAAAACTGAATCCTGTGTCAGGCAGCTTTGGTGCACCCAGCACCTGGAAGGCGAAGTCAGTACCGCGCCCGCACGATAATACCGTTCCTTCCGAGAAGCAGACTGAAGGATAGAGATATATCGAATTCATGTTAGGCAGGTTGGGCGACGGAATAACAGGGAGTTCATATAAGGTCTCATGGGTGTAGCCTGTACATTTGATCACCGTCAGATCACACTTTACACCGTTTGCCAGCCACCCCTCTCCATTAACCATTCCGGCATACTCGCCCAGTGTCATGCCATGCACCACAGGAATAGGATGTAATCCTACAAACGAGCGGTAGTTGGATGTGTCAAGTATGGGGCCATCAACATAATAGCCATTGGGATTAGGCCGGTCCATGACAATAAAAGGCTTGCCGTTCTCAGCACAGGCCTCCATAACATAGCACATGGTAGTCAGGTAGGTATAGAACCTTGTACCCACATCCTGAATGTCATAGATGACGGCGTCAATGCCAGAAAGATCTTCCGCAGAAGGCTTCTTCTTGCTTGAGTAGAGGCTGATGACCTGGATACCCGTGACAGGGTCGGCACCTGAAGTTATCACCGCCCCCGCGTCGGCCAGATCCCTGAAGCCGTGCTCGGGAGCAAAAATCAGCTTTATGTCAGCTCCCAGTGAGAGGAGAGTGTCAACCAGGTGCTTATCACCTACTGTAGAGGTCTGGTTTGCTACGATGGCAAGTCTCTTACCTTTGAGAAGCGGCATATATTCACTGAACCGTTCGGCGCCGGTCTGAAGGGTCTTGTCCGCCTTGTCGGCAGAGCAAGCCATAACGGCCACTGCTATCATAAAAGAGAGGATGATAATATTCTTCATTGTCTTTCGGTTTTGTGTAAAGATAAAAAAGAGCATTACAAGTACAAAGGCCTCGACACGGCAATGGCTATTTGGTTTTAGGTAATCTCGCAAATTGTCAACTCCGCAACTTTAAGCGGGGAATGGGGAGCGGGGAGCCATGCTTGCGGGCACAGCGAAGGCATGCAGGCCCACGACTTGCGGGCACAGCGAGGCCAAAACTCTTCCATGATTAAACTCAATTAAGCTTTTATAAAGCACTGGAAGTATAATTTAACCCATTGATAGTAATTCACATTTCTTAATTCTTAATTCTTAATTTTGCATAGATGTCGACCGGAACCTTCATAGCCAGCCGCCTGATAAAGGAGCGCAAACAGGGAACAGCCTTTTCAAGACCAATTAACGTTATTGCAATAATAGGTATCTCTCTGGGTCTGGCGGTGATGATCCTCGCCGTATCTATCCTCACCGGCTTCAAGCAGCAGATACGCGACAAGGTGGCCGGCTTCGGTGCCCACATCCAGGTGGTCAACTTCGACGCCAACATATCATATGAGACAGTACCCGTAAGCGCATCACAACCCTTCATCGACAAGATCAAAAACAATCCGGGTATCAGAAACATACAGGTCTTCGCAACAAAGGCAGGTATAATCAAGACCGATGATAACATCCAGGGCATCGTGCTTAAAGGAATAGGCAGCGATTACGACTGGAGCTTCTTTGACTCCAATATGGTTGAGGGAGAGGTGGTGACGGTAAACGATTCCACCAGAACAAATGACGTTGTCATATCAAAGAAAGTGGCTGACATGCTGGGGTTGAAGCTTGGCGACTCATTCTCAATGTTCTTTGTGCAGGATCCGCCCCGCATGCGCAAGTTCACAATACACGGCATCTATGAGACAAGCCTCGAGGAGTTTGACAAGACATACCTCTTCTGCGACATAAATCACATAAGAAGCCTTAACGGATGGCAAGACGACAAGGTAAGCGGGTTTGAGATCTTCATCAATAATTTCGACGATCTTGATTACATGACGGATGTCGTTCGCGATGCTGTAGGCTACCGCATAGCCGAAGAGGAGGAACAACTAAAGGTGACCAATATCAGGGGCCGTTACCCACAGATATTTGACTGGCTGGGATTCCAGGACACAAACGTGATCATAATACTTGTGCTGATGATACTTGTTGCCGGATTTAATATGATATCCGG
>CAYQNT010000204.1:0-2879 GCA_964418865.1 uncultured Rikenella sp. | reverse complement strand
AATCGGCATAGCGGATGAACTCCACTGCCCCCGGAAGAGGCCGTGCGCTGGCAAGCTCAACCCATCGGGTCCAGTCTGCATTGTTGAACGCCCTGTTCTCAATCACCTGCCATCCCTGAAATGGGCTGTTGTCAAGCACCGTCTCGTCTATGTCAAGAACCACAGCAGGGGGGTTTGTGCGCCCGAACGGCTTATGGTTTTGTGATTGGGCCTCCTCCCCGGCTGCTATTGTCCGGTTTGTCAGTGCCAGGTTTTCTGCAAGGGCGATCTTGGCATTGCGGAAGCACTGGTAATAAAGTGCCCTCATCTCGGCTGATTTCTGGTACCACAGGGTAGCCAGTATCAGCTGGTCCTGATTTTCCTCCTGCGGCAGACTCTTCTGCTTCACAGTACTGCACGACGCCAGTATAATCATGCTGGCTACAATAATGAGCTTCTTCATGCGTTTTTATTCTGTTGAATCACCTATGTATCAATATAGATAAACACAATAATACCAAAATCTTTTACATGGAGGTTCCATCATGCTTATAAAGTCATTTTATTATCATGAAATTTAACCATTTGTCGGAATCGGTTCCTTTTGTTTGTTATCCTCTAACTAACAAATAATTGGATGGTCCCGATAAATATATTTGAAAGATTTTTAACTTTAACCGACTATACCAAAAAGTAATCTGCAATGTCAACCTTAAAGCTGATGCTGGGGATGATCCCCTCAACCTCTAAACTGGAACAGGACGAGAAGGCGCTGATTGCCGAATATGAAAAGATGATCTCCTTTGCCGGTTCAGAAGCGCTGGCAAAATACAACCAGCTGAATGAAAGCGTAAACTCTGCAGGCTTTATTCAGAAGAAGAAGGAGATAGAATCACTCTCATACAAAGGCTCGGAGCAACACGCCAGGGAAAAGGAATTTCTGAATCTGAAGAAGGCAAAAGATATTGTCTCATATTTTCGGACTGAAGGAAGCCAACCTCTGAAAAATTTCAACGCTCTTGACGGTTCTTCAAAGATCAAAGAGATAGAAGATCTTCAGCTTTATCTCCAGTCTCCTGAATTCATGCAGAAGAAAAGAATGAAACCGGTCACCTTTAAAGATACCGAGGAGTATGGTAAATGGATTGAGTATAAGCACCTTAAAAAAGACAAGGAGGTAAAAAAGAATCTCAATCCTGATAAGGTAACAAAATTCAAAGAGCTGCAGGCACTGGTGATCTCTTCAGCCTTTCTGCTTAAAAAGAGCATGAAACCGGTGACATTCAAGGATACCCCTGAATATCAGAAGATGCTTGATTTCCAGAGCAGGAGCAAGGCCCCGGATATTGTCTCGTTTTACAAATTCAAAGCATCAAAAGATTACCATAACTACATTCAGGTAAAAGACTCTGCAAGGCTAAAGAGGTATCATGAGCTTCAGGATTACCTGAAGACGAAGGAGTTCACTGAAAAGAAGGAATATCTGCTTGACAAGCGCCGCTTTGAGAAGACGGAGATGTACAAGGAGATGAAAGATTATGATACACTGAAAAACTCACCGGATATAAAATGGTATTTCAGCGTAAAGGATTCGAACAAATTCGATATCCTCAGGCAGCGCGAGATGACCTTCAGTGACGAGTTTGACGGCACGGCGCCCGACAGCACAAAATGGCTCAACAAATACTACTGGGGCGACAAGCTTCTGCATGACAGCTACAGCATTGCTTCCGATCTTCACTGTTATACCCCGTCAGACAATTTCGAGGTACGCCACAGTGTCCTTCGCATCATCACCAAACCGCAAAGAACTAACGGCAAGGTGTGGGATCAGGAGAGAGGATTTTATACAAAGGATTTCAACTTCACATCCGGTATATTGAACACCGGTAACACATTCAGACAGAAATACGGCATCTTCACTGCAAAGGTAAAGCTTACCGATCATCATGTCAGGAATGCCTTCTGGCTCATCGGTGACCGTATTACACCACATGTTGATATATGCAGATCAGGCCAGGGTAAAGTGTGGTTTGACCTGTTCACCTCTCAGGGAAGTCATCATAAGAAGAGTATAGGATCAAAATATCTATCTGATTTTTATATCTATACACTTGAGTGGACTTCTCAGAGTCTCGTCTGGAAGATTAACGGCATTGAGGTCATGCGTCAGACAACCGGCGTGCCCCAGGAGCCGATGTACATAAGCCTTGCCGGCGGTGTGGACAAGCCAATTGGAGGCATCTCATCCATGGAAGTTGACTGGGTAAGAGTTTATCAGGTAAAATAATCCGTATAATATCATTCTCCTCCCTTAAATAGGAGCACCCCGACGGTATCGTCGCGGGAAGGCGGTAGCTTAGTGATAATCTCTCTTTTTTATACAATTCTGTAACATCTGGCATAGGCTGGCCGTCTTTATGGTATCAGTGCATTGATCTGAATGACCGTTAAAGAGTATAATAACGCCGTTAATGAGTTTGGTGACCATGTTTACCGGTTCATCTACCGAAGCATAAAAGATCGTCATAAGGCTGAAGATATTGTGCAAGACACCTACGAGAAACTATGGAACAGCGTTACCGAAATTGACTACAAGGCTGCCAGGTCATGGCTCTTTTCATCAGCCTATAACAGGATGATTGATGTGATCAGAAAAGACTCCAGGCTGGTGAGTGTGGAACGCTACGATGACAACTCTATCTATGAGGATGAGAGCAGCAGTGACCTAAATGAGGTGCTGCACCGGGCACTTGATACACTCCCGGAAACACAGCGGTCGGTAATACTCCTTCGCGACTATGAAGGGTACAGTTACAAAGAGATAGGTGAGATAACCGGACTCTCCGAGGCACAGGTCAAAACCTATATCTTCAGGGGGAGAGTGACCCTCAGAAACT
>CAYQNT010000203.1:2475-2884 GCA_964418865.1 uncultured Rikenella sp. | reverse complement strand
ATTATATCCACCCATTGCCTTGAAATTGTGAAGTTTGTCTATATCCCAGTTATATTCTGCCCACACGTTGAATGTCTGATAATTATTTTCGCTATTCCCGTTAGACACAAAATTAGGTGTCTGGCTCTCAACCGGAGCCACCCCTTCGGGCATGGTCTGGTAAACCGTCTTACGATGTATTTTGCTTCTTCCGAAATATTTATTCAAGGTATAGTTTCCTTTAATAGAGAGGCCTTTGAATGGATGCAGGTCGAAACGTCCGGTATACCACATGTCATTCCCGGTACTAATACTACGTCCTGCCTCAGCCATATGACCGATCACATTGAAGTTACCGCGGCTCAGCGACATTCCTGCAAAATCGCCATTGGGCAAAAAGACCGACAGTGTAGGAAACATCCTATATACT
>CAYQNT010000203.1:0-2465 GCA_964418865.1 uncultured Rikenella sp. | reverse complement strand
CTTCATAATACCAGGTCTCGGCGGATGAGCCAGCCTTATACGGTTCATCATTATTTGTATAATTGTATTTGGTTGAAAAACCGAGGTCAAGCCAGTCGGTCATCTTTGTATCGAAGGTAAAAGAGAGGTTGTAACGTTTATAGTCATCATTCCCATAACGAAAGATCCCTCCCTGATCTTTAAAACCGCCGGAAAGGTAATAGCTTGATTTGTCCGACCCACCCGCAATGCTCAGATTATGCTGCTGCATAAATGCGGCATCCTTATAAAACTCATGAATCCAATCCGTATTACCCACATAGGCCCACCCGGGGTTGTTGGGTGTATGGTTAGGGCTTTGAATGCCTTCGGTATCAACAAGAATGGCGGGATTGTTTTCAGGATCGGCAATGTGTGCATCCAGTGCTGCCAGGAAACGGTCGTTGAAATAATAGTCGCCCGGCGATTCACTGTCGTATGCATCATTCCATGCTCTCGCCCATACATCGGCTCTCGGCATCTCAGGCAAACGTGCCGGAGTGCTCCATGCCAGGTTATTATTATAGTTGATCTTTATTTTCTGGTTTTCACGTCCCTGCTTAGTGGTTACCAGCATCACACCAAATGCGGCACGGGCACCATAGATAGCAGCTGACGAGGCATCTTTCAAAACGGAAACATTCTCTACGTCCTGCGGGTTAATCAGGGAGAGGTCGCCCTCTACGCCATCGATCAACACAAGGGCCGACCCGCCGTTTAACGATGTGTTACCCCTGATATTGATCCCGGCACCTGCCGATGGCTGTCCGCTTGTAAAGGTGATGTTCAAGTTGGGTATGACCCCTTGCAACCCCTGCGCAATATTGCCTATAGGCCTATCACTCAGCACATCGCCCGAAACAGATGCGACGGCACCTGTAAGGTTGAGCTTTTTCTGTGTCCCATACCCGACAACTACGAGCTCATCCAGGGTTTTGGTATCTTCTTTCAGTACAATACTGAAAAAACTCCTGTCCCCCACTAGTATCTCCTGTTCCACATAACCTATGTAAGAAATGGTTATCGTTGCATTTGATTTTACCTTCAGCGAAAAATTGCCGTCTATATCAGTAACCGTTCCGTTACTTACGACATCTTTTTCAATAATGTTGGCACCAATAACCGGATTACCGGCTTCATCGGTGATTTTTCCCGTAACTACTTTCTCCTGTTGACTCTGATTGCCTGTAATTGCCTTTTGTATTACCGGTGGGGTTCTGCTTATGGATATTGTATTATCTGTCCGGTAAAAGTAGAGTTTTGTTTGTTCGGTAATAACATCCAGCAACTCCTGTATACCGGCATCCTTTAAATCAATAGTCACTGGCGGTACTTTGCGTAAGGTGCTCTGGTCATAGAAAAATTTAAAACTTGTTTGCCGGCTGATTTTGTTGAGGACATCAACCAACTGCCCGTTTTTAACATAAAATGTGATGTTTTTTTCCTTAACGTTCTGACCGTAGGAAGGATTTGCCAACAAAAGGTTCAGACAGAGAAAAGAAAAAAACAGAATAATGTTTTTAAGATTTTTGTTCACAGCTGTCAGATTATTCATAACTTTGTAAAGTTTAATGATTTTAGTGAGATTGTTAAACTGATTTACCACAAACAACCGTAAGATGCAAACAGTAGGGTTGTTTTGTAGTATCATCCCGAGCAGCCCTGAACAGGGTTGCTCTTTTTTAATAAAATAAGAAATAATTAAGCAGTTGAGGTTTTATTCATAGGCATCTGTTTTTTGGTAAGTTATTTATATAAAAATATATGACGGTTGTTTTTCTTGTATTTTATTCCTGAAATATACTCAAGTGACTGCAAAACGGACTCAAGACTCTGATTGTCGTGCTCTCCTGAAATAAGGTTGTCAAACTCCTGTCCCTCCTGAAAGACTATAGAGCAGTTGTACTCTCTCTCCAGCTCTCTGGCTACGTCCTGAATAGGAGTAGCGTCAAAATAGAGGCACCCTTTTCTCCAGCCTGCCGTCTCGTATAGATCCTGATGTTTTTTTATCGTACCCCTAAGGGAATTCACCTCAACCCGTTCCTGTGCAGAGAGTCTCATGGTTGCCTCCGGCATTTCAATCTGAACCTTACCTCTATCAACCTTAACGGACGTAATTTCATCCATATCGTATGACTTGATATTGAATGCCGTACCCAAGACTTTCACACAAAACTGCCCGGCACTTACCACAAACTGCCGGTCGGGATCCTTGGCAACATCGAAAAAAGCCTCTCCCTGAAGCCTCACTTCACGAGTCTGCTGTGTGAATTTTGTAGGATAACGCAACCGGGAACAAGAATTGAGGATAACCATTGACCCATCCGGTAAAGTAATATCTTTCCTTTCCCCATAAGTAGTTTCAATGCATTCATAATAAATATCCTGGCGGGAAACACCCTCATATAAGCGAAACAGGGAAAAGATGACTGCTATTGCGGCTGCAA
>CAYQNT010000202.1:490-2887 GCA_964418865.1 uncultured Rikenella sp. | reverse complement strand
CGCTGTATTTGGTCAGGATCAGTGCATTCTGCACGGTAAAGCTGACACGGGCACCAACAGCGCCGAAGAGTTTATCAAACCTGTAGCCTGCACTTACGTTGTCAAGCTTTAGAAATGATGCATTCTCAACAAAATAGTCACTGGTAAACTGACGCTTGACAAAATCCGTCTCGGCAAGAGCCCTGGTGAAGTTCTTCCAGTATCCTATCTGTTGCATCTGGTCATATGATGCTCCGGCAGCAACCTGGTTGTAAACATAATTGCCTATGCTTGCACGTGCTGTGGCGGAGAGATCAAAGTTTTTATACGTGAATCTTGCCGAGAGACCAAAAAGAAGGTCGGCCACAGGATTATGATAGATATATTTATCGTCATTATTTCCGCCTACACTACCGCCTTCACCAGATTCATCAACGTAAAGACCTTCTATAGGTTTGCCATTGACATCATAAACCTGCCTGTTGAGGAAGTATGAATAAGCCGGGAAACCGACCCTCGTAACCTGCTTCTGGCCCGTGAAGGCATCACCGTAAAGGATACCTATATAATTCGGGTCATCCGTCAGCAGAAGTTTTGTGATCTCATTCTTATTATAGGTGGTATTGAAGCCTATCGTAAGGTTCATGTCTTGCTTGGATACAGGTATGAAGTTGAGAGAGAGTTCAACTCCGTTATTCTCAAGGCTGCCCACGTTTGTGAGAAGGGTGTTGGAGAAGTTGCTTCCACTGGATACGGTAACGGCGTTCAGAAGATCGTCAGTGACCCTCTTGTAGAGGTCGATAGAACCGGTGATGCGGTCATTGACAAAGGCGAAGTCGAGGCCGATGTTCATTGTGGTTGTCTCCTCCCATTTTATGTCAGGGTCATAAGCATCAGGGCGTAAGGTTGGGAGGTACACTCCTCCTATAGGATAGTATGAGCCTTCCGAAGACTCACGGTACAGCGCCTGAGCCGGATAGTCGTTAAAAACGTCCTGCTGTCCGGTGATACCCCAGCCTAATCTAAGCTTGAGGTCTGAAATAGCCTGGACATTCTTCAGGAATGATTCTTCCTTAATCTTCCATGCAAAAGCTGCTGACGGGAAGAGCCCCCAGCGGTTTGTCTTGAGAAAACGTGATGAACCATCTTCGCGCACAGTAAGGGTAACAAGATACCTGTTATTCAGGGTATAATTGACACGGCCAAAGAATGAGACCAGATAATTTTCCGTTATAAAGGATGAGCTGTCTGACTTCTGGTACAAAGGATGCTCAGCATCTATCCTGGTATGTGTGTAGTTATCACCTTCCCTCTCGAAATGCTGCCATGAATAACCACCAGTAACATCAATAACGCTATTGATACTGTTCAGCTCCTTTTTATAGTTAAGATAAAAGTCGAGCAGGTTATTGTAGTTGGTGCCGCTGTAGTCCGAGATTCGTCCGTAAAGCGGAGATGTAAGCACTGAGGGTGATGTTGTTGGCCGGTTATTGTGTCCGACACTCTCGGAATAGTCAGTTGCCAAATTAAGGTTGGCTCTCAGTTCTGGCATGAAGGGAAGGGCATAGTCAATCTGAATGTTTCCTATCACCCTGTTAACCACAGACCTGTTGTCTGCGTCAAGAGCTTGCTCAACAGGGTTGGCCGTACCAAGGTTTGCACCGTAGGTTGACCACTGGTAGTATCCTGCTGTAGAAGTATTGCCATCCTTGACGACCTGCGTCGGATCCATATTCACTGCCGATCCTATGGCACCTGAGTCACCGAAGTTGTGGTTAGTATTCATCCCCTTGAGGTTAATATTAACCTTCAGCCTGTCATTGAAGAACGATGGGTTAAGGTTGATCGATCCGGTGAAACGCTGCATATCAGTGTTCTTCAAAATACCATTCTGGTCAGTATACCCTACAGAGACGCGGTAGGGAATGCTCTTTACTGCTCCGGCAAGACTTAGGTTATGATCATGTGATACGGCTGTCCGGAAGATCTCCTTCTGCCAGTTGGTATTTTGGGTACCGAGAAGAGCCAGATTGTCAATGCCAAAGAGAGAAGACCTCTCATGGGCTATCTGCCTTATCTCATCGCCTGAGAAGACATCAACAAATGCGATGGCGTTGGCCACCGAAACATTACCGTCATATGAGAAAGTCATCGGGCTGCCAGCCTTGCCTTTCTTAGTGGTTATGAGGATAACTCCGTTTGAAGCTCTTGAGCCGTAGATAGCTGTTGCGGAAGCATCCTTCAGAACTGTGAAGGTCTCAATGTCATTGGGGTTAACAAACGAGAGAATGTTCGAACTCCCCGAAACATTGTTGTTGTCAATAGGTACGCCGTCAATAATGATCAATGGATCATTGGAGGCGTTCAGTGATGAACCGCCGCGCACACGGATAGTTGAACCGCTGCCCGGAGCTCCGC
>CAYQNT010000202.1:0-480 GCA_964418865.1 uncultured Rikenella sp. | reverse complement strand
TGATGACCACACCGGCACTCTTGCCAACCAGCAGATCCTGAGCTGAGGTGATGGCTCCCCTGTTAAAGTCTTTTGAGCTCACAGCAGTCACAGAACCGGTGGCATCACTCCTCTTAACGGTACCGTAACCTATGACTACTACTTCGTCAATGGTCAGAACATCAGTTTGCATTACAACATTGATGACCGTCTGGCCAGCTACGGTGATTTCCTGTGGCAGATAACCGATAAAGCTGAACGCTAGAACATCCCCCTGATTTACCATAAGGGAATATGCTCCGTTGATATCGGTGGTCGTTCCTGTCACCGTACCTCTGATAATGACGTTCACTCCAGGTAACGTCTGTCTGTCGGTGGCATCGGTAACTGTACCGGATACTCTTACCTGTTGACCGAAGACAATAAGACTCATCATTATGCCGAAAGTCAGCATGAAGAGCCGTTTTCCAGTTAGTTTCTCCATAAATAGATCAGTTTAAT
>CAYQNT010000201.1:0-2915 GCA_964418865.1 uncultured Rikenella sp. | reverse complement strand
CTTCCGGAGGTTCGTAGTTGGCCGTATCGAGGTAGGCCACCCCTGTCTCAAGGCAAGCGTCCATGATATGGAGGTCCTGGTATGGCAGCGCCAGATTCACTACCAGGTCAGGACCAAATGACCTTATGAGCTCAACCATCTCGGAGACGTTGTCAGCGTCAACCTGCGCTGTCTGCACCCTGTTGCCGCCGATAGCTGAAGCTATAGCGTCGCACTTTGACTTTGTACGGCTGGCAAGCATTATCTCAGAAAAAACTTCCGGCAACCGGGCCATTTTCATTACTGCCACAGTACCAACACCTCCCGCACCAACAACAAGCACTTTTCCCATCATTTTAAAATATAGGTTATATGCAAAGGTAAGTTTTTCAGACATTTTTCTGTGCCCGGGGATGTGGTTAGTATAAAAGTTATACTTTTGCAGTCATATCAATACAGTTGTCTTTTATGGACGATTATCACGCGAGCCGTTATTTTAAATTCGTTCTGCTGAGGTAAGTTAGCGACAGGTACCTCTGTGGAACAAAAAAGAGGAGGTATTAGAATGATTACTTATTGGCAGATGATCCCGAACGGTCTCCTACCGTTAAATTCTTTTGAAAAAGGCTGCATTGTCAATGTCACTGATCCCACACCATCGGAGATAGGTATACTTAAAACCACTCTGAAAGTGCCGGAAGATATGCTTGCCGACATACTTGACGTTGATGAGCGATCAAGGATGGAGGTGGAGGATGACATGTTGCTCATGATCTACCGTATCCCTTATCACAACCTATCGAATGGGTTCCCATTCACAACCATCCCTCTGGGGCTGGTACTTGACAAGAACAGTCTTGTCATCATCTGCCACAGGAACAATGAAGTACTTGACGACTTTTTCAGTCGCAGCGGCAAAGGGATTACCATTGAGACAAAAATAGATCTGATACTTCATCTCTTCCTGCGATCAACGATGTTTTACCATAGGTATCTCAAACAGATCAACAACCAGACAGCTATAATTGAGCAGGACCTTGAGAAATCGACCCGTAATCAGGAGCTTCACCGGCTATTGAAGATGGAGAAATGCCTGGTCTATTTCACCACCTCGCTGCGTTCAAACGAGATGATGATGCTCAAGCTGAAGAATTCGAAGTGGATACGCGACTATGAATTTTCATCTGACCTGCTTGAGGAGGCTACCATTGAGAACCGGCAGGCCATTGAGATGGCCAAGATTTACAGTGACATCCAGAGCAGCATGATGGATGCCTTTGCCTCTGTCATCTCAAACAACCTCAATATAGTGATGAAGTCACTTACCATCATCACCATCGTGCTGATGATACCTACCCTCATTGCCAGCTTCTACGGCATGAACGTGCCCAACAGACTTGAGGCCAACATGAGCGCCTTCTGGCTAATAATAGTGGGGTCAGTAATTCTGGCCATTGGCGGAGTGCTTGTGATTTGGAGAAGGAAGTGGATGTAGCTGCCAGTCAGCAGTCAGCAGTCGGCAGTCAGCAGTAGTCACAGACTGTCGGTGCCTGAAATACGTTGACAAAAAAACAGTTAACAAATAGGCATTGACAGACTGAAGACTGAAGACTGGAGACTGAAGACTGCCGGCTGGTTTTACTCTTGCTGAGCAAGATGTTTCCTTATCTTTTCAAGGTTCTGTGGTGTTCCGCAGTCGAACCAGTATCCGTAATCATGCAGGCAGGTCATGATGCTATGTTTCTTTGCCAGCATCAGGTATAGTGAAGTGAGCGAATAGACTCCCGCAGCCATCAGGTCGAATATGGCCGGTGAGAGAACCTGTATCCCTGAGAATCCGACCTCTTCAAGTTTTCTACTGTTTTCTACAGTGATGATCTCCTCCTTTGTCGCATTGTTTCTCCAGCCCCGCAGCCGGCCGGAGGCGTCAATCAGCAGGAGTCTGTTGCCCGGTCTGTGCCTCACAGCCAGGGTAGCCAGAGCGCCTGACTCTATATGCTGCCTGTACATCCCCTGAAGATCGAGGTCAGTGAACTCATCGACGTTATAGCACACGAACGGTCTCTCATCAAAAAAATGGCGTGCCTTCATCAGGCCACCAGCCGTATCAAGCAGTTCGCTGCTCTCATCTGACACTGAGATATTGAAGCCCCTGCTCCTGAGACTCTCAATCTCCTCAAGCATCTGTTCAGGGTAATGGTGTATATTCACAATAAGGTCATCAAAACCCGCTGTGACAAGCCTTTCTGCTGTCAGGTCAAGCATTGTTCGGCCGTTAATGTCAGCCAGTGCTTTGGGTTTTGATTGTGTCAGTTCGCCGAGCCTTGTGCCAAGGCCGGCAGCAAAGATCATCGCCTTCATTTAGTGAGTTCTGAATGGTTTACTGACACTGTTACTCCGGGCATGGAGGAAAGGACTGACGCTACCTTTGCCGCGCACCATACTGAACGATGCTGTCCGCCCACACAGCCAAACGCCACATTAATCCCAAGAACTCCCTTTCTTCTCAGCATAGGGAGGGAGTTGCGGATGATGTTTGAACAGTCGCCGGCAAAGGCTACGGCCTCGTCATCATTGCCAAAGAATTCCACAACGTCAGCATCAAGTCCCGTGAGGGTATTTAGTTCAGTTATCTGCACCGGGTCACGCAGGCCCCGGCAATCGAAGACAAATCCGCCACCGTTGTCATAATTGACTGTCCGGCCCTTCACATATGAGAAGCTCTCAATGTTTATGGTTACCATCTGCTGGTAATGAGACAGGATGCGGTATTTCCTCTGAAGCGGGACAGCCTCTGAGGCTTTCTTCAGTTCGGGGAGATCAATCTGAATGCCTTCATCTGCAAGCAGCTCATTCATCAGCTCCACAGCAGGAACTATACTCTCGGTGAATGTAGGTTTGTTCTCATGCAATCCCCTGAAACCAAATGCGCCAAG
>CAYQNT010000200.1:0-2927 GCA_964418865.1 uncultured Rikenella sp. | reverse complement strand
CCTCTTCAATAGAACATATTGCCCTGGCAGCAGCTATGGGTATTGGGAAAATGGACCTCTCAACGATGAATATTCACAGGGTGAAAATGTAGCTGTAAATGAAATCATCAGCACTGAAACATATTCGTACCGTATTCGCCACTCTTGTACTCCTGCTTTTTGCATTTCTCTTCATTGACTTCAGGGGTACTCTCGGTGAAAAAGCCTTTGGCCCGATACTTTATCTTCAGTTTGTACCTTCACTTATCAAATTCCTCATTGCAGGCGTTGCCACAGCTACGGGATTCATTGTTGTAATTGCGCTTACCCTCATTACGGGGCGTACATACTGTTCATTTCTGTGCCCGCTAGGGATACTGCAGGATGCCATAAGCCGTGTAGGGGGCCTGATCAAGAGACGCTTCCGCAAATACGGTTATAAAAAGCCATATACTATCCTACGCTATTTCATATTGACGCTTACTGCCGGGATATTAATCCTGGGTGGCGTTTATGTGCTTACTATCCTTGATCCGTACAGTATCTTCGGCAGGTTCATGACCTATTTTGCGAAACCTGTGGTTCTTCTGATCAATAACCTGTTTGCATCTCTCCTTGGGAAGTTCGACATATATACAATCTATAGGGTTAATATTAATCCTTTTAAACTTGCCGCATATATAGTGCCGGTATCATTCCTCCTGCTAATCGGGATACTGGCAATCAGGCACGGCAGGTTGTACTGTAACACCGTGTGCCCTGTCGGAACATTTCTGGGACTGCTTAGCAAGGTTTCGCTCTTCAGGATAAGGTTTGATGAGGATAAATGCACCCGGTGCGGCCGATGCGCAATGGTATGCAAATCGTCATGCATAGACTTTTTAAACAAGAACGTTGATTTAAGCAGGTGCGTAAACTGCTTCAATTGCATTGATGCATGTAAGGACGATAGCATGTCATACGGGCTAGTCAGGATGAAGAGAAAGGTCAAAAAAGAGGCGGATGCTGCCGATACGCCAAGACGTAACTTCATTGCCGGATCACTGGTGCTGCTCGCCGGAGGCTCACAGCTGCTGCGTGCACAAATCGCAACGCCGGCACCGGAAAAGGAATCAACGGTAAAGGAAGACAGACTCTATGCCGTGACACCTCCCGGATCAATAGGAATAGCATCGTTTATGGCAAGATGTACGGCTTGCTCCCTCTGTGTGAGCGCCTGCCCGACAAGTGTTCTTCAGCCATCAGTTAACGAGTACGGATTCGCCGGGATTATGCAGCCAAGGATGGATTTCCATAGTGGATTCTGCAACTTTGATTGCACCCGTTGCACTGATGTATGTCCTACTGGCGCCATAATGCCTCTGATGATGGAAGCTAAAAAACTGACACAGATTGGCAAGGCTGTCTTTATAAAGGAGAATTGCATTGTTTACACAGAGAAGACAGCGTGCGGAGCATGTTCGGAACATTGTCCCACAAAAGCATGCCATATGGTTCCTTTTGAAGGAAACCTCAGGATTCCTGAAATACGGGATGAGATTTGCATAGGATGCGGGGCATGTGAACATGCATGTCCTACAAGACCTTACAGAGCAATCTTCGTAGATGGCAATCCAATCCATGAAGCAGCTCTCAGTCCTGATATAGAGGAACTTGAAGCCGTGCCTACGGATTTCCCGTTCTGACTAAAAAAAATATGACAATTGTCTTATGAGGCGGAGTTAAATAAAATTAACTTTGGGCTCCTTTTATTGTGTCATCTTACATTTCGTTTTATGAAACCTACACATATTGAACACATCGGAATAGCAGTAAATTCAATTGCTGAGGCAATTCCTTTCTATGAGAAGGTGTTGGGGCTTAAATGCTATAACATTGAAGAGGTAGCTGATCAGAAGGTAAAGACAGCCTTTTTCAAGATAGGACAGACCAAGATCGAGCTGCTTGAGTCAACAGATCCAGAAGGGCCGATTGGCAGGTTTATTGAAAAGAGGGGAGAGGGAATACATCATATTGCTTTTGCTGTGGATGGCATTGAGGATAAACTACGTGAGGCAGAGCAAGCCGGTATAAGGCTCATAGATACTGCACCCAGAGCCGGGGCTGAAGGACTGAGTATTGCATTCCTTCATCCTAAGTCCACATTCGGTGTTCTTACCGAACTGTGTGAAGACAAAAAAAAGAAATAACCAAATAATTCAGGTTCAATGAAGAGTCAGGAAAGAATCAAACAGCTCCTTGATTTCAGGGAGAAAGCACGCGAGGGCGGAGGCGAAAAACGCATAAAAGATCAGCACTCCAAAGGCAAACTGATGGCCAGGGAACGCATTACAATGCTCCTTGATGAAGGCAGCTTTGAAGAGTATGACATGTTTGTTACCCACCGTACAGAAGACTTCGGGCTGGCCGACAAGAAATACCTCTCTGACGGAGTGATCACCGGTCACGGTACTATTGACGGCCGCGTGGTTTATGTATTTGCACAGGACTTCACCGTGTTCGGAGGTTCCCTTTCAGAGACATTTGCACTGAAGATATGCAAGGTCATGGATCAGGCAATGAAGACCGGAGCTCCGGTCATCGGTATCAATGACTCCGGTGGAGCCCGTATACAGGAAGGCGTGAGAAGCCTTGCCGGTTATGCCGAAATCTTTGAGCGTAACATACTTGCATCAGGTGTCATACCGCAGATATCAGCGATATTCGGACCATGTGCTGGCGGCGCAGTCTATTCACCTGCCCTTACTGACTTCATTATTATGAGCCGCAAGAGCAGCTATATGTTCGTCACCGGCCCAAAAGTGGCAAAGACCGTCACAGGTGAAGACATCTCCATTGATGATCTCGGTGGCGCAAAAGTCCATTCTACTAAGTCAGGTGTAGCACATTTTGCTGTGGATGAGGAACAGGAGGGACTTGACCTGATACGCAAGCTGCTTAGCTATATG
>CAYQNT010000199.1:0-2954 GCA_964418865.1 uncultured Rikenella sp. | reverse complement strand
GTCAAAATCACGCATGAAGATAATATCATCGGCAAGATGGGTCATCGTCTGGTAGGGCAGACCTACCATCACCCCGGTGCCGGTCTGGTAGCCGGTCTCCTGGATTAGCCTGAGGGCTTCCAGCCTCTTGTGGTATCTGTGCATCTCGTCATCGGGGTGTACCCTGCGGTATAGAGCTTCGCTTGAGGCCTCTATGCGCAGCAGATACCTGTGGGCGCCTGCGTCAAACCAACGCTGGTATGTCTCCCTGCTCTGCTCCCCGAGGGAGAGGGTTATACCCAACTCTCCACCGGTTAGTTTTTCGATGGTACAGATAAGTTCCTCAACGTTGTCAACAAACACCTTCGATGAATTTTCTCCTGACTGGATGGCAATAGAGCCGAAATTGAGCCTGTAGGCGGTCATTGCAGCCTCAATGACCTCCTCATTGGTGAGTGTATAACGTTCTATTTTTAAATTGTCGCGCCTTATACCGCAGTATAGACAGTTTTTCCCGCACAGGTTTGAGTACTCTATCAGTCCTCTCAGGAAAACATGATTACCCACATACCTGTCTCTTACTGAGGCCGCTTTACGGTATAGCAGCGGTGCTTCCTCTTCGCTGCACTGAAGCAACGCCAAGATATCCGACCGGTCGTAATCCTTTTTCTCGAGTATTGTAGTTATGCCAGAGGCCATAGGTTCTGTGAACATTTTAACATAACATGGTTTTGACTAATATGTTCACCCTGCCTGCTGAAAACTTTTAGAATCCTCTGCCGAACATCTGCCAGAGGGTTCTCTTCATCTCCTGCCAGCGGCCCATCGCTGCAAATGCGAATGAGTTAGTGTATTCAGTGACGGCTTTTTTGGCTTCGTCATTTTTCCCCTCTTTAACCAGGAGTTTCACGCGTTGCTCCAGTGCGGGCATCTCAGCCAGCGCCTTCTGTTCCATCTCCATGACGGCGGGCTCAATGAGAGTACGACCGCGTCCCCAGTTCACTGTTGAGAGCCTGTTGGCTTCACGGAATGACCAGATGGCTGCATCTTCACGATAGCGGTGCTGGCCGCATATTCTGAAGCTTTCAGGAAGTGACATTGTACCTGAGAATATGGGTATGCGTGGACTCTGGGCCGGATTGTCAAAAGAGAACCATGCCACGGCGCCTACCTCATCAGGCAGCCAGTCGCGGCACTGTATGACATGCGAGTATGAACATCCGGTGATGGCTATGGTACGCTGACGCTCAATGGTGCCAGGCTTAAGCTCGTTTATCAGGTTGCGCAGGTCAGCACTCATCCAGTTGTTTACAACGGGCGACTTCACCATTTTGGTTACTTCTTTACCTGCGGCATCCCTGCTGGTGACCTTTACTAAAAGGTTCTTAGTCATGTCATAAGGTGAGCCCTCATATGTCTCGCTGAACAGAGCGGTAAGGTCGCTGACAGAAAGTTTCTTATGCGGCTTCACTGAGAACGGTAGCTCATCCATCTCCATATTCAGGTTAAGCTCCGGCGCAAGGGTGCTCAGAAGGAAGAAATCCCTGATGGCGTACGGTTTACCTGTACCAATGACCTTATAGAATTTGAACGGCTCCTTACCGTCCCAGTAGCCGAGTTTCTTAGCCTGTTCACGGAGGTTTGTTGAGGTCATGAAGTAATCAGTGTCTTTGAACCTGACATCGGAGATCCTTGGAATGTTACAGGCAACGCCAACCTGATCATCCGGTATCCTCTGTGCAACCCATAGAGATGACGGCTTGCCCGGGCCTGAGCCTGCTATCTCAAGCTGCCATACCTCTTTAGGATCAGCAATGGTGATACATTCAGCCATGTCACCGTAACCGTAATGTTCAGCCAGTGATCCGATGAGAGCTATCGCCTGGCGCGCTGTGGTGCAACGCTGCAGGGCTATCTTCTGCAACTCCTCAATGAGGAAGAGGCCCTCTTCATTGACAAGCTCCCTGCGGCCGTAGATGGTGGTCTCGCCCATGGCCAGCTGTTTCTCGTTCATACTAGGGTATCCGGTGCTGAGAAAAGCGTATGTTGATTTTACCTCAGGGATAGTTCCCTTGTGGATCAGGTTTGTCATGTCCCAGGCCTCTTCAGTGTGCAGTGTGCCCCAGTAGACATGGTGTACGGTGTCTCTGTCAAACTTCATTGCAGGCACAATCTCAAGCCATGTACGGTAAGGACCGTCGCAGGTATGTGATGTCATCACCGAGCCGTCTGTTGTGGCCATCTTTCCCACCATGATGCTGGTGCATTTCTCGGCATAGCCCGGGCCGTCTGGATCAATATCGCTAAAAGTCTGTGAGCTGGCAATTTGCGGTATAATGATAAACAGCAATGTTGTCGCTGCGGTGATAGTTCTTTTTAATAGTCTCTTTTTCATCAGGGTTTCTGTTTGGTCACAAATTTAGCAGGGTTGTTCAAATTAATGCTATCAAAGATAATATTATGCAACATATATGAATTCACAGTTTATGACTTCAGGAGAATGTTCAGTACAAAAATCGTTTGCGAGCCGTTGATCAAAGATCACCAGCGGCTTGACGACTGATGTTAAATTCAGGGAAAGCTTTTCATGATCAGATAATATTTAATGAAGGATAACCGGTTTAATATCCATATTATATACGCGATTAATGTTTTATTAAAACAACGAAAAGAGATAAATACTGTACTATTTGCATTGAAATTTAATATGTCAAGACCGTATTAATAATTCATCAATAACTACCAGGTTCCAGTATCCGGATTGTTACATATTAATACTTGAAAAGCTTTGATTACTTGGCCAGGCCTTTTTTCAGAATGTTGTTTGTTCCAAAGACATGTCGTTCATGCCGGGGGTATTGACTTGTGTCAATTAAGGGATTAAATTGCGAACAGGTAGCTGCCAAATTCTAGCGTCAAACTAGCCTGATTAATTCATAAACTTAAAATTAGTCATAAAAACTGACTTTTGTGTC
>CAYQNT010000198.1:0-2982 GCA_964418865.1 uncultured Rikenella sp. | reverse complement strand
GTATGGGGAAGGGTTCCCACTGTTCAGGCCGTGGTGCACGCCTTTGACAACAACATCGAGTCACGCCGCTACCAGGATGTGGGGCTTGACGGTCTTGGCAATGATGATGAGATATCATTCTTCGACAGTTATCTGCAGGCTGTGGGTGCGGTGGTCAGCCCCGAGGTGCTTGACAAAATCTCCAAAGACCCTTCGAATGACGACTTCCATTATTTCAGGGGATCAGATTATGACCTTCTCCAGCTTGGCATACTTGAGAGGTACAAGCGATTCAACGGCACTGATGGTAACTCGCCCACGTCAGAGATGTCAAAGGAACCTTATCCTACAACCGGATCCACATTGCCTGACGGCGAGGATATCAACCGTGACAACACCCTGAGCGAGACTGAGAGCTACTATCAGTATCATGTGAGTCTGAGGCCTGAAGATATGGTGGTGGGAAAGAACTTCATCGTTGATGAGCTTGAGTATAACGCCACGTTTCTTAATGGTGTGAAGTCGCCTGTAAAATGGTACCAGTTCAAGATACCTATCACAGACTATGAGAGGATAGTGGGCTCAATCCGCGACTTTAAATCCATCAGGTTCCTAAGAATGTTCATGCGCAACTTTGATGAGGAGCTCATTATGCGTTTCGCACGTCTGGAGCTGGTAAGGTCAGAGTGGCGGAAATATAACCTGACATTCTTCGAGGGCGGTGAGCGTATTACTATTCCCGACGAAGAGGATGGCACTTTTGAGATAAGCTCGGTGAGCATAGAGGAGAACGCCGGCAAGGAGCCGGTGAACTATGTTCTGCCTCCGGGCTTCGACCGTGTCATTGACCCGGCTAACCCTTCGCTGAGACAGCTTAATGAGCAGTCTATGGTGCTGAGAGTAAGGGAACTTGGTGACGGTGACGCCAGAGCTACCTACAAGAACGTCACCCTTGATATGCGGCAGTACCGGAGGCTGAAGCTGGAGGTTCATGCAGAGGCACTCATAGGTCAGCCGTTGCGTGATGACGAGTTGACGGTCTTCGTGAGACTCGGGTCAGACTATCGTGGGAACTTCTACGAGTATGAGATACCGTTGAAGCTCACCCCCTACGGAAGGTATAATAACGATATTGAGGATCAGCGGGCAATAGTATGGCCGGCGGATAACAAGCTAGACATAGATCTGTCACAGCTGCTGGATGCAAAACAGGCCCGCGATGCAGCTATGCGCCTGTCAGGCTCAACCCTGAGCGAGGCAGATATCTATTCTGTTAATGTCAATAACGCCCGAATATCTGTGAGCGGCAACCCAAATCTGAGCAATGTAAGGGTTGTGATGGTGGGTGTCAGGAACCCCATCAGAACCAGGAATCCGCAGAGTGACGACGGGGCATCCCATAGCGGAGAGGTATGGATCAACGAACTACGACTGAGCGATTTCAGGGAGGAGGGTGGATGGGCCGCCAACGCCCAGATGCAGGCACGGCTGGCTGATCTTGGCACTATCAACCTGGTAGGCCAGACCAGCACCCCGGGATGGGGGAGTATTGACAAGAACGTCAGCCAGCGAAGCATGGAGCAGGTGATACAGTATGACCTCTCGTCAAACCTGGAGCTGGGCAAGTTTTTCCCCGAAAAGGCAGGCATACGTATACCTGTTTACATGGGGTTCTCCGAGAACCGTATCAGACCGCAGTATGACCCCCTTGACCCTGACATACTTCTTAATGATGCTCTTGACAATACCGCAACAAAGACTGAAAGAGATTCTCTACTGAACCTTTCAGAGGAATATTCACGCCGGAAAACTATAACTGTCAGTAATGCTGGCATAACCAAAAGAGGGGAGAAGCCGCATGCATGGGATCCGGCAAACCTGGCTGTCAGCTACGCCTTCAATGAGGTTTATAATACTGACCCTAAGACGGAGGTAGATGTTGAGAGGACATACCGTGGGGGGTTAGCCTACGATTTTGATGCCAGGCCAAAAAACTTCACTCCCTTTCAGAAGTCGGGGTTATTCAGTTCACCACTCTTCAGGCTGGTAAAGGATTTCAATATTTATCTGTTTCCCAAGCACATAACCGTTCGCACGGATCTGTACAGGTACTACAATGAGGTTAAGACCCGTAACATCAGTAATCCGGGTCTTCTCATAGAGCCGGTCTTCACCAAAGACTTCCAGTGGACGCGGTTCTATGACATCAAGTATGACATCACCAAACAGCTTAAGCTTGACTTTACTGCCAGCAGCATTGCCCGCATTGACGAGCCAGCGGGAGGAGCAGACAGAAGGCGTTATCCTGACCTCTTTGATGCATGGCGTGATTCAATCATGACTAACCTGGGAGATCTTGGCCGAACCACCAATTACTATCACCTGCTCAACTTCAACTATAATGTACCCATCAATAAGCTGCCGCTACTGTCATGGCTGACATCGAATGCCCGTTACAGTGCCAGGTATGACTGGCTTGCGGGCGCCATCTTCGCCGACTCGCTGAATATTAATCCGGGTAACACCATCAAGAACTCGAATAACGGGCAGTTCACCCTTCAGGCTAATCTTACGAACCTTTACAGCAAGGTGAAGCTCCTCAAGGAGATTGAGGCCTCCACCCAACCCGGGGCCAAGCGTCGCATGAGCCTCGGTTATGAAGAGGTGACCCACACCCGCCGGGGGTTGATATTCAAGCCTGGTAAGGCGCGCATCATCAATCACAATCTGAAAACCAGGGATGTGACAGTCACCGTCACTGACCGTGATGGTAATCCGGTAGCCGGTAAGTTTGATATCATCTCGGCTGACCGGATAGACTACACCGCAGACGCAGATGTAACAAATGCGATAGTGGTCATCAAGGGGAGGGTAGAGAAGAAACCAGGTATTGGCAATACTGCAGGCCGCTATGCATTGCGGGGACTGATGGCCCTGCGCAATGTCTCGGCAACTTATACCATTGAGCAGGGGCACATACTTCCGGGATACCTCCCCGGCACC
>CAYQNT010000197.1:450-3177 GCA_964418865.1 uncultured Rikenella sp. | reverse complement strand
ACGTTTTGTAAAGGAAAGATGGAGCGATCAGTTTTTTCCAACAATCTCCAATAGTTATTGGATAGCATTTGGAGCATTCTTTAACTCCCGGGCGGCCTTCCAGTTATGAGGCAGTAACTCTGCCAGGTCACGGCTGTAATCACTGTTGTAATATGGGATCCTGTTGAGCACATCGGTCAGCCACTCTCTGGGATTCACATTCTGTGCAGCGCAGCTACCCAGCAGCGAGTACATTATGGCTGCATTTTCCGCCGCATCATGATTGCCACAGAACATGTAATTTTTTCTCCCCAAAGCCAGTGGACGGATGGCATTTTCCACAAAATTATTATCCATCTGGTAGCGGCCGTCAAGATGATACCTGGTTAGCCTGTGGAACAACGAGTACGTATATCTTAACGCCTGGCTCATTCGCCCTTTGGGTATTGCCCGGGGCATATAGCCAACAATCCACTTTTCAAATCCCACAAGGATAGGATAGGCAAGTCTTGAGCGCAGCTCTGCCCTCTGCTGGTAGTCGAGCCCCTGATCATCGGCAATAGATTCCACACCGTAGAGCAGATTGATCTGCTCGAGCGCATACCCCGCCCCGGTGGGATCTTCTTTGAGCGCTTCATTAAATTTGCGTCTGGCATGTACCCAGCAGCCCAATAGCAATACTCCCTTCTTATTCTCGTAAACAGAATACGCCCCGTAACCGTCTGTCTGTACTGCACCCTGGTAATTGCGTAAAAGCTCTATAACTACCCTCTGTGCTCTGGAGCCCTTGTCATAATGAAAAAACACCAGATTCTTCATCACCGAGCGTACCACCCATAGGTAGGCTTTGACGGCCTTTTGTTTTTCATTGTTAATCACCGGCAGGGTGCTTTCATCAACCTGTATATAGTCACTTTGAAGCACTATCTCTTTTAATGTGTCATATAATGCCCTGAGAAGATCACCGCACCCGGCATACCAGTCATTAACAGTTGATGCAGGCAACCTGATACCCTCCAGCTTAAAGAGCGCCAGTTGACGGTGAAAAGGGAGATGATACATGTATTTACCCATCAGTAGTTCAGCCAGCAGGCTGGCTCCGGCATTGCTTCGCGGCAGGGGCAAAAGCGGCAGGGGCGCGATATTAACACTCTTCTTCAGGCTCTCGTCCATACTGGTCTCCAGAGCCAGTTGCAGTTCCTTCTTCAGAACATACTTCGGGCGAACGATGCGCCTGACATATAGTTCTCCCGGCTTATGCTCCAGCTGCTCGGTAACCTCTTCGCCTATACGTACCCAGTTATCATCGATACCCTCCGGCTCGATGACCTCTGTCTCACGACGCAGATGTTCGGGAAGAGGCATACGCACCGGCTTTTTCTTCTCTCGTGCTGCCCTGGAGCGCGTATAGGTGATGATCTCAGTAGCTGAAGCCGAGATTGCAGTCTCTTCTTCAGGCAACAGGTCAAGCCCGTCAAAGTCAAGCTTGCGCTGAGCAGGGTCTGTTGGAATATACTTCTCGCTCGATGGCTTCCAGAACTTACGCCTTAGCCAGGCAAGCTGATCGGTTAATTTTCTGATCTCATCTTTATAAGCCCTGATCTTATCATCCAACTGACTGATTCTGCTATCCTTCTCCCTGAGTAATGCCTCGTAGCGCTCCAGTCTCCCTCCATCGGCTTGCCTTAGCTTTGAGAGCTCCTGATAGAGCTCGTCACGTTCGCGAAGAAGAGTATCAATAAATGTGCTTTGATCAGATATATTTGACACAGTATCTCTTGCTTAAACTCTGAACCAAAGATAAGGCAGAGAAAGCAATGTAACACCTGATGTGGATACATTTAATCAACTGAATGGCAGATACTTATTAACATTTTTGCCTGTTTTCAACCGACCTGGCTTTACACTCTCAACCATTGTCATTAAATCTTTCCAGTCTATGCTTATCGAGGTGACCGTATCATCAAAAACCGGTAGTCTGAACCGGCCTGATTCAAGCCTTTTGTGGTAGATGACCATACCGGCATATTCCATGTGAAGGATCTTCATGACGTTCTGATGACGGTTCATGAAGATAAAGACTCCTCCGTCACGAACGTCCTGATTCATCAGTGAGTTGATAATACCGCTCAGGGTGTAAAAGCTCTTGCGCATATCTACCGGAAGGGGATACAGGTAATAGCGAAGTGAACTGTGAAGATGGAACATGACACTCAATCCAACAATGACACTAGTGAGCGCAGTGCGGAGAGATCCAGAGCCTGCTTTATCCGAAGGGTCGTGCCGTTGGCATAGGTTATCTCCAAAGGGGTAGTATCTATGTCAGTGCCAGACCCCGGAGCCGGGGCCAAGGCCAGGGTTGACCCTGAAGCCCGCACAACCAGCGGTATAAAACGCCCATTGTCAGCCGACTTACAGAGCTTCTTTTGCCAATAATAGAATGTAGATGGTGCTATACCTTCGTTGGAACAAAAACTTCTTACAGTTAATCCCGACACTTTTTGCCGCTCCAGAACTGCGGCCATCTTTGTACTGCTTAACATTGATTTTTTAACGGCCAAGGTAATCGAGCATCCCTACTAACAAAATACGGGGTAGACCGAATGCTTACTCACCATGTGATAAGCGAATTCTTCAAAAATACGATAGTCACGGAGTTGGTTCACTTTGGACAGTTGTGTCCTGTTAATAGGCGTACTACCAAAACCAAGATGAAAGGATTTCCTGGCGTGAGCAGTGGTAATATCA
>CAYQNT010000197.1:0-397 GCA_964418865.1 uncultured Rikenella sp. | reverse complement strand
TCCATATATTTAGTCATAATCCTTTCGAATTGCCTTTGAGGCATATATACTGTTACCTGACTGAAAACGAACTTGCCCTGATTCATGCCTGCCTGACTTTATGGTTTCAGTCAAATTTAACCTTTTCAAAAGGCCGACATGGTTTTCGCTGTGATTGAGATTGTATATCAATGTGATATGAATCAATTTAACAAATATTAAGAGACACTAGTGATTTGGTTTCATATCAAACACATTTGATAAAACAACCGCCGGGATTTCGATTCGTGAATATTTGCAAAACGAAGTACGTTTTCTGAAATACATTGATTTTACCGAAGTCCAGATTTTTGAAGGCGCAACAACTTATCCGGTAATAATAATTGCACAAAATAAAAAGGCAACTGACCAATCGTTT
>CAYQNT010000196.1:0-3206 GCA_964418865.1 uncultured Rikenella sp. | reverse complement strand
TATCCGGATTTTTTTTTATATGTTTGTACAACAAACAGACAATTGTTGAACCATTGTTGAACCATCAGAAAATGAAAACACATAACGAATTGAAAATCAGCACGAAAAACATAAAGGTTCGATTCCTAGTGGGGCTACAAAATCGAACTCAAAAGACCTGTATCATAGCAAGATACAGGTCTTTTTGTGAAAAGGCGGTGTCGAAGCCAATTCCATTGGCTTCTTAATTCAAAGCCATTTTGGTTTTCCTCCTTTCGATTAAAGGAGGCTATCAAGATATTTTACGTCCTCATCACAGAGTTGAAAATCAATATCAAGATTGTGTTTTATGTATTCCGGGTGAGTTGATTTGGGAAGCGGCAGTGCGCCCTTCTCAAGTACATAGCGTATTGAAACCTGTGCCACGCTTTTGCCGTACTTATCTGCAATGTTTTTGATATGGTTGTTATTCAAAATTCTACCTGTGGCCAGCGGAGAATAACCCTCAACCACGATGCCATTCTTCCTGCAGTGCTCAGTTCTTTCAGTCTGGGGATGACCTATATGAAGCTTTATCTGGTTGACCATAGGCCTTATACGGCAGTTGTCAAGGATGGCATTCATGTCATTTACATTGAAGTTTGAAATACCTATTGACCGTGTGTGGCCACTATCATGGAACTCTTCCATCGCTTTCCACACTTCAATGTTCTCCTTTGTATAGTCAGCGCCAATTTCTTCCCAGGGCCATGGAGCGTGTATGAGGTAGAGATCAATATAGTCCAGACCAATGTTTGTCATTGTCATTGCAGCATGGCGGACTGCTTTTTCATAACTCTTTATCTCAGCAGGCAGCTTGGATGTGACAAATATCTCTTCGCGGTTGATGCCGGAATCAAGGATGGCTTTTCCAACACTGGCCTCATTACCGTATGCCTGCGCAGTATCTATGTGTCTGTATCCTGCCTTAAGAGCCTCCCTGACAGAGTTATAGGCGATATCACCTGAAGGTATTTGCCAGGTACCAAATCCGATTGCGGGAATTTTTACCCCATTGGCAAGGGTGAAGAAATCAGTGCTTTTCATATTCTAGCTTCTTTATGCTGTTTAAAATTATCGATTATTATTTAATAACCTCCGCGCAGTGAAATTGTTGATCAATTAAGCAAACCATTTGTCTATGCAGTCTCACATACATTCCGAAAAGGGCTGCAAAGCAGAATGAAGTATAAAAAAGGGTGCCTCAACCCCTGAGACACCCTTTTACTCAAACCAACCCGCCCTGGAGCGGGGTCATTAACCTTAACTTCAAACTAACTATTTCAATAACCACATAATTTTATTTATCTCATCATAACCTTCATACTGGGCGTTTAGCGCATTAATGAGGTTTTCACGGTTATAGTTTGTTTCAGATGAGGGATAAAGCCACCTCATAGGGAGACCGTTGAGATTGTTCTCATTCAGACTTGTTGCAGGATTGATTGGGAACTCCGGGTAGCCATTCCTTCTATATTCAAAATAACTGTACTGTGCATCTTGCATGAAGTTCAGAATATATCTCTGCATCCAGATTTGTTTGAGCTGGTCTTCGGGTGTTGCTTTAAAGGCAGCTTCTCCCGTGAAATAGCCATTGATATATGCCGCATTTATTACCATTGTGTGAGCATAAGTTGCATTGGCCGACATAGTAAGGGCCAGAGCAGCTTTTACACCCTCTTCATAGTATGTCTGTGCATCACCGGTGGTTATCCAGCCTCTTATCCTTCCCTCCGCCAGTATTAGCTGCTGCTCGGCATAGGTGATAAGCCGGCGGGGTTCAGTGGCCTCTTCCTGCAGAAATCTGTTGTTGAGAAGTGAATAGAGGTTGGCACTGTGACCTGCATTCATTGTTGAATAGTCTATAGAGACGTCAACGCCGACATAAGCATCCGGGTCGTCTGCCGTCAGGCCGGCGAGGATCTGTGCTCCGGCAGGCTCAGCAATATAATACATACGCCTGTCGTTCAGTAGCTTGAGATTGTCAATAAGAAGAGAACTTATGATGGTCTTACTGGTAAACAGTGGATTAGTACTCGAAAGGGGATGCTTATTCTGGGTTGAGTAATTCAATCCGTAAAATCCCGTTGACGGCTCAAGAAGAAATCCTGCACTCACGATCTCTGCAAAACGGGATTTCACATTAAGAGATGTAACATTCTCCTTTTTGCTCAGCGTCATTAGAATTTTCAGGGCCAGCGCGTTGGTCGCCCTGCGCCATTTGACCGGATCGCCGTTAAAGGGGGTCGGATCGCCATCAAATTTAGTGCCGGTAGCGAAGAACTGATCGGCAGCTTTAAGATCATCAAGGATACCCAGTAAGATTTCTTCCTGGCTGTCATATTTGGGTCTGTAATATCCGTCAGCGGCCCTGTTGGTTTCGCTGAAGGGAAGATCTCCCGTTTCCATGGTCAGTCTGAAGAACATATATGCCCTGGCAAATTTTGCCACTCCTTTGTATGAGTTCAGCATTACGCTTCCCTGTGCCTCCTTAAGCATCATCTCTATGTTTGGCAGTATCAGCATACCGTCAAAGCTGGTGGATCCAATAGTATTGTACTGTGTACCCAGTTGTCCCTCGTTGGCATAACCCACATACTTGGGAAGGGCATTATCGGAAATCATGGCCTTGGCATCCCTCCCGCCGAATTTGGTAATATTGAGGATAATACCGGTACAAAGCATTGATGGACTGACCCTTGTAGATTTGTCTGGATCAGTATTGATATCCTCAAATTTGCTGCAACCGGCAATTATGGTAGCCACAATGAGGATCAGGCCGGTTAATATATTTATCTTTTTCATTAGTCAACAGTTTTAATGATTAAAAACCAATTTTCAGGTTTAGTCCCAGGTATCTTACTGCCGGGTCGCTGAAGTTTTCAGAGCCGCCGTCGGGATCAGAATACTTGAAGTCTTTTGCCCATAGCATAAGATTCTGGGCGATGGCCGAGACAGAGGCATTCGACATTTTTAGTTTGCTGCATATAGCTGATGGGAGCTGGTAGGTAAGTGACACCTCTCTTATCTTAAAGAATGTTGTGCTATATGCGTCAACTGTAGACGGAGAACCACCCCAGGCTGTTCCTTTGTGAAGTGCCTCGAGATAGCTTTTGTATGTCGCTGCAATATCGTTGGGAGCATACTCACGAGTATCATTGGTAATGTTACCATATGTGTCATAAGTG
>CAYQNT010000195.1:0-3215 GCA_964418865.1 uncultured Rikenella sp. | reverse complement strand
TTATTCTTGCAAGTATGGTCCGGCTG
Organism: uncultured Rikenella sp.; assembly: GCA_964418865.1. Taxonomy (GTDB): domain Bacteria; phylum Bacteroidota; class Bacteroidia; order Bacteroidales; family VadinHA17; genus SR-FBR-E99. The sequence goes on along the minus strand of CAYQNT010000195.1, from coordinate 3,189 downwards.
GCCCTGACATTTTCAAACATCTGCACATTTAACTCAGTGTCGATGGGTAGAAAAATATCAACCCTCGATCCGAACTTAATGAACCCCAGCTCCTGACCCTGGTGAACCTCATCTCCATTTTTTGAGTAGGTGACAATGCGTCGGGCCACGGCCCCGGCAACCTGGCGTATAAGTACGGCAGTGCCGCCCTCAGAAGTAACAACTACTGAGCTTCTTTCGTTCAGCTCTGACGATTTGGGACTGCGCGCATGGTACTTCCTCCCGGGCTGATAATTAGTATAAGTCACTGTCCCGGATAACGGATACCTGTTGCTGTGCATGTTAAACGGAGACATGAAGATAGATATCTGCAGCCTGTTATCTTTGAAATATTCTTTCTCAAAAGTATCCTCCAGCACTACTATCTTCCCATCTGCCGGCGCATAGATAATCAGCGGATCAGCATCATGCACTATTCTTGCCGGGGTGCGGAAAAACATTACAATAAAAGAGAAGATGAAAAGTGATACTATCATGCCCCCATAATGCAATAACGTGGGGCCGGGCCATATTATCAGGCCGGCAACGTTCAATGCAACAAGCACCAATAATGTGCCAATTATTATCTTGTATCCTTCCTTGTGTATTTTAAACTTTCTGAACGTCATAAAGCTGTAATTGCGAGATAAAGGTAAACAAGGGGGAACGCCAGCACCATGCTGTCAAACCTGTCAAGAAAACCACCATGGCCCGGCATGACCGTCCCGGAATCTTTAAATCCCAGACTCCTCTTCAGCATAGACTCAACAAGGTCACCAAGGGTCCCTGCAACTGAGATTATCAGGGCAATGATCATCCACCCTTTCGTATCAGTAACCCCAAGCCATCCGGCAAAAAGAAGGGCAATAAGCAGCGTAAGTATCAATCCGCCAAAGAAACCCTCCCACGACTTCTTCGGTGAGATGCGTTCCCAGAGACGGTACCGGCCTATGGCTGAACCCACAAGGTAAGCTCCTGTATCATTGATCCAGAGCAGAAGGAAGAAACCGATCAGTATGCCCGGCGAAAACATGATGCCATCCATCGGTATCAACGAGCTGAGACCTGTATGGTTAAAAGCCGCAAACGGGAACAGAGAAAAGGGGACGGCAGTGTAGAGTATTGAAAAAAAGGTATGTGCCAGTGAGTCAAACGGCCTCTCCACTTTCCTGAAGAGCTCAATGGTCATAACTATTGAAATAATGGGTATCAGAACAAGAAATCCTTCCAGGGGGAGCCACCCAATTGCGATAATGGTAGAGGTAACATAGAGTAGGAACCCGCTGATGATGCCAGTGACCAGCTGCGGCCTGACACCCGTTCCCCTTACCATGATGTAGTATTCGCGCTGTGTTCCTGCAATCATCACCGCACCAACAATAAAAAATGATATGGGATGCAGCCACAGTCCGCCAAGCACGAGTAGCACGATAAAAACACCGGTTATAGTACGCCTGACGAAATTGGTCACTTTATAAATCTTTGATTATATCCTTTGCAATGAGCACGTTATCACGATGAACAAATAGTTCTATCTCTCCAATTTTATATACCCTGTCGCGCTTGTCAATAGCAACAGCCTCGATACCGTTTGTCAGGAGGTTTTCAACGGCTATCTGACTTCTTATATCATCTGTAAATCCTGCTATGACTACCCAATCGTTCTCCATGTTTACCTTCTTATGCAGGTGTTTCAGCTGGAGGCTCTTCACCGGCCTCTTCCGCTACTGCTTCTCCGGGTTTTTCTGCCTGGGGCACCTCAACAGGGTTCTCCGACGGCGTCACAGGGGGCACTTCAGCATTGGTAAATGGTAATTCTGCTGCAGGTACTTCCGCATCAGCTGCTGGCTCTGACTGTGCCTCAGCCATAGGCTTCGGTTCTGACAATCCGGTAGACTTATCACCCTTGCGTTTGCCAAAGATGCGTTCAAGATCCTCGCTGAAGATGACCTCTTTCTCGAGCAGCTGCTCGGCAAGCAGTGTCAGTCCTTCTATGTTGGCGGAAATGATTTCCTTAGCCTTCATATAAGACTCCTCAACTATTTTCTTTGTCTCCTTGTCAATAAGCTCAGCTGTCTTTTCGCTGTACGGTTTTGTGAATCCGTACTCAGACTGGCCTGATGAATCATAATAGCTCATGTTACCAATCTCGTCTGACATACCGAAATAAGCCACCATGGCATATGCCTGCTTGGTCACCTTCTCAAGGTCACTGAGAGCCCCTGTTGAGATTTTACCTATCACTATCTCTTCTGCCGCCCTGCCACCCATAGCATAGGCCAGCTCATCAAGGATATGCTCACGTGTAGATATTGACCTCTCCTCGGGCAGGTACCATGCTGCACCCAGGGCTTTACCCCTGGGAATGATGGTCACCTTGAGCAGGGGACTGGCATGTTCAAGCAGCCAGCTGACGGTGGCATGCCCTGCCTCATGATAAGCTATGGTCCTCTTCTCCTCCATAGAGATGATCTTATTTTTCTTCTCAAGCCCGCCGATAATCCTGTCAATAGCGTCAAGAAAGTCCTGCTTCTCCACCACAGTCTTGCTGCTTCTTGCGGCAATCAATGCGGCCTCATTGCACACATTGGCGATATCAGCGCCTGAGAACCCGGGTGTCTGTTTTGACAGGAAGGCTACATCAAATCCTTCCTCCAGCTTTATCGGACGCAGGTGTACCTTAAAGATAGCCTCACGCTCCCTGACGTCAGGCAGCTCAACGTGTATCTGCCTGTCAAAACGGCCGGCTCTGAGGAGGGCCTTGTCAAGTATGTCTGCCCTGTTTGTGGCAGCAAGGATGATCACCCCGCTGTTGGTCCCGAAACCGTCCATCTCGGTCAGGAGCTGGTTCAGTGTGTTCTCACGCTCATCATTGGAGCCGAAGTTGGGATTGCGCCCACGGGCACGGCCCACAGCATCAATCTCATCAATGAAGACTATAGATGGTGCCTTCTCCTTGGCCTGTTTGAAGAGGTCTCTGACGCGCGAGGCGCCAACGCCAACAAACATCTCCACAAAGTCGGAGCCGCTGATAGAGAAGAATGGCACATTAGCCTCCCCGGCAACAGCCTTGGCAAGCAATGTCTTGCCAGTACCCGGAGGGCCCACCAAAAGAGCTCCCTTGGGTATCTTACCCCCGAGAGATGTGTATTTGTTAGGATTCTTGAGGAA
>CAYQNT010000194.1:0-3323 GCA_964418865.1 uncultured Rikenella sp. | reverse complement strand
GTTTCGCTTCCTTGAACTTGAGTCAGGTCGCCGTTCGTTCGGAAAAGGGCTGGTACAGAATGGCTTCAGGCTCCCTGACGGATCGGAGATAAGACTGACCATTGCACGCTATTACACTCCATCCGGAAGATCTATACAGACACCTTACAATGAGGGATTTGACAAGTATTTTCAGACATACTACAAAAGATATTTTGATGGCGAACTGATTCATGCTGACAGTCTTAACCTGCCTGACTCGTTGAGAGCATATACACTCACCAATAAGCGGATCGTTTATGGCGGCGGCGGAATCACTCCTGATGTTTTCATCCCCGTTGATACTACTTATTATTCGGACTATTACCGTGACCTTATCAGAACCTCCACTCTTACCGGATTCATGGTTGCCTACACTGACCTCAATCGCAAGGCGCTAGTGCGCAAGTACAAGAGCTTCGAGAGTTTCAACAAGGAGTTCACCTTTGATGATTCTACCATGGAAGAGTTGAAGGCTGCCGGGGAGAAGAACAAAGTCACCTTTAATCAGGAGCAATATATGGTCTCAGCCCCGGAGATGAAAAGAGTGATGAAAGGCCTTGTAGCCCGTGATCTGTGGGATATGAGTGAATATTTCAGGGTGATAAATGAAGATGACTATGCCATCATCAGGGCACTCTCAATAATAAATGACCCGGCCCTATATGATAAGATACTGGGGAACACTAAAGCAGAGCGATGAAGTATCTGGCCAAGACCCATTATGGTCTGGAGGAAGTGCTCGCGGCTGAGCTTACAGGTCTTGGTGCTGCGGCTGTCACCGTACTAAACCGGGCCGTCGCCTTTGAGGGATCAAAATTGCTTCTTTATACAGTAAACCACAGGAGCCGTCTGGCGCAGTCAGTCCTTCTGCCGATATCATCTTTCAACATAGCAAGTCAGAAAGACCTCTATAACGGAGCGGTTGCAATGGAGTGGGACCATTTCCTCGATCCGGGCAAGACATATGCTGTTACTGCCGTGGTCAACTCCCCACATTTCTCCCATTCAGGCTATGTAGCTCTTGTAGTGAAAGATGCCATAGCTGATTTCTTCCGGAGGCTTACTCTGGGCAGGCCTTCGGTTGATGCAAAGAGTCCTGATGTATTGGTCAATGTTCATATCAGCAATGACAGAGTGACCATCTCACTTGATTCAACGGTTGTGCCGCTTTATAAGCGAGGCTATCGCCGTGGTATGTCCGAGGCACCGCTGAGCGAAGTGCTGGCAGCAGGCATGATAGCCCTCTCAGGCTGGAAGGCAGAGAACCCGCTCGTTGACGGCATGTGTGGCTCAGGGACTATTCTTGCTGAGGCAGGACTGATTGCCTGCAACATTGCCCCGGGGAAGTTCAGGAAAAAGTATGGGTTCATGACCTGGAAGGATTATGATGCTGCTCTTTACAGATCAGTCAGATTCGACGCCGAAAAGAAAGAGAGACGGTCGCCTGTCAGGATCTATGGGGGAGACATATCTCCGGAGGCTTGCAGAATGGCTGTGGTTAACCTAAAGGAAGCAGGCCTGCAAGATACTGTTGAGATAACTGAACGCGACTTTTTTTCCGCCCCGCCGCCTGCAGCAGAAGGAACGCTCATTATCAACCCGCCTTACGGCCACCGGCTCAGCACGCCTGACATAACTGAGTTCTACGGCAATATTGGCAGCGTGCTTAAGCATCATTATGAAGGTTATAGGGCATGGATATTATCAGGTGATCTGGCAAGCCTGAAGCAGGTGGCTCTTAAGCCATTTCGTAAGTTTAACCTTCTTAACGGCAATATCGAATGTCGTTTTCAGGGCTATGAGTTATACGGGGGAAGCAGAAAGAACTCGTCTAACCGGGAGCAATAAACTGACGTTTACGGAACGCCATGCAACCCTTGTCAAAAAAAGGCTGTCTTAGTTTAAAATATTAAGACCACTATGTTGCCTATTACCAACAATAATCTATTTTTGTTAATTGTATTAGCTTTTTATACTTGCACAGGGGCCCGATGAGCTTTGATCTTGAAAATCTTGTAAGTGACCTTGACATCAGAGGTGCGATCCTTTATTTTAAAGGAAACGTTGATTCGGAAGTTATAACCAAAGCTCTTGACCTTGTGGAGGGAAAGTTGCTGGCAACCCGTGAAGCGCCGAGATTGAGAAAAAAGGTGTATAATGTGCTGGTGGAGATCCTTCAGAATCTCTATCATCATGCTGATTATATTCCGAAGGGTTATCATGCGGCCAGGCCTGAAAGGTTCGGACTGGTGCTGCTGGAGAAGCTGGGCAGGGGTTACAGGATCACCACATGCAATTTTGTGGCCAATGTGAGAGTTAAGGAGCTAGAGGAGAAACTTACACGGATTAACCGTTCAACGCCGGAAGAGATTAAGGATCTCTACAAAGACATCCTTAATCATCAGGAGTTAACGGCGAAGGGCCTTGGAGGGCTAGGATTGCTTGATATTTCAAGAAAGACCGGCCATCGCCTTGATTTCAGGTTTAAAAAATACGACAACCTGAATATGGCATTCCGTTTAAGTGCTGTTATAGCTGCGGTTTAAGACAATTAACAAAAAAAGATAGATATGGAACCGATCATTATTGAAGGAACACCGAAGACCCCATCGATAAAATTTGACACAGGGGAGGGAGTATTTGAGATTAAAGGGAGATCTATTCCTGAGAACTCGGTGGAGTTTTATAAACCGCTCAACGAATGGCTTGATCAGTATATGCAGGTGCCCCTTGACAAGACAGTAGTGAATATACGGCTGGAGTATTTCAACACCAGCTCGTCAAAGTGCATTCTTGATGTTTTCAAGCGCCTGGAGACCATCCACAAGTCTAAACATGATGTTGAGATCAACTGGTTTTATGAGGAGGATGACGAAGATATGCTGGAAGCAGGTGAGGATTATGACTCCATTATAAAAGTTCCTTTTAAGATGGTTGAGATAGTTGAATGACTATTGCCTGCCAGTAAAGTGATCGGTTAAAATATGATGCAGAGGGTTTCCGCCTTACAGCCGGTACCCTCTGTCGCTTTATCACCCAATTTCCAGTCTACAGCCCACAGCCTTCAGTCTTCAGTCTTCAGTCTTCAGTCTTCAGTCTTCAGTCACTACTGCTGACTGCCGACTGTTTATTGCTGACTGCCGACTGCCGACTGCTGACTGCCGACTGCTGACTGCTGACTGCCGACTGCTGACTGCTGACTGCTGACTGCTAACTGCTGACTGCCGACTGCTGACTGCTGACTGCTGACTGCCCCACGCCCCTTGCTCCATGCCCCCTGCTCCATGCTCCATGCTCCATGC
>CAYQNT010000193.1:0-3383 GCA_964418865.1 uncultured Rikenella sp. | reverse complement strand
ACTGGCAGTCATCGCGGAACATGTACCCCCGGAAGCGCTGGTGCTCATAGAGACCACTGTTGCCCCCGGCACCACCGAACAGGTAGCATACCCGATAATGAAGAAAATATTCAGGAAACGCGGTATTGAGTCTGACCCGCTGCTGGCACACAGTTATGAGAGAGTCATGCCAGGACGAAATTATGTTGCCAGCATACGCGATTTCTGGAGAGTATGCAGCGGCATCAATGATGAAGCCAGAAACCGTGTAGTGAAGTTCCTCACCGAGGTGCTCAACACTGAGAAATTCCCTCTCACGGTAATGGACAGGCCTATTGAGTCAGAGACAGCCAAGATCGTTGAGAACAGCTATCGCGCCACTATACTGGCCTTCCTCGACGAATGGAGCCTCTTTGCCGAGCGCAACGGCGTTGACCTGGTCAAGGTGATCAAGGCCATAAAAGTGAGACCCACCCACAGCAACATGATTTTCCCCGGACCGGGAATAGGAGGATACTGTCTTCCGAAAGACGGCGGCCTGGGCGTATGGGCATATAAGCACATATTGGGGTTTGAAGATGACATTTTCAAGCTAACCCCGATGGCCATTGATATTAATGACACGCGCGGACTGCATGTTGGACAGCTTACTCGTGATGCACTGCGTAACATGGGCAAGCCAATAGCAGCAGCCGACGTGCTGATACTAGGGGCAGCGTACCGAGAGGATGTAGGTGACACCAGGTACAGCGGCTCTGAGGTAGTCATCCGCAAGCTTGCTGAGATGGGTGCCGAAATAAGGGTGCATGACCCTTACGTGGAGCACTGGTGGGAGTTTGAACAGCAGGATACCTACCCTGCCGCCGGGCAGAGTAAGGCGCAGTTCTTCCGTAACCAGGAAAAGCTTAAGGAGATAAGGGTAGAACAAAATCTGAACAAGGCGCTTCAAGGGGCAGAAGCGGTCATTCTTGCCGTTCCGCATTCCGCCTACATGGATCTTGACCCTGATGTGGTGGTAAAAAAGATAGGTCAGCCGGCAGCAATAATTGACTGCTTCGGAATACTTACTGACGACAAGATACGACGTTATTTCCAGCTGGGTTGCGAGGTCAAGGGTCTTGGCCGCGGGCATATTCAGAGAATAAAGGAGGAAACACGTAAATCATAATCCCACAGACAAGTATATTCATAACTTCACAGACATATGTAATCATAACTTCACATACAGTTGTAATCATAACCCAAAAAACGGAAAAGCATGAACAGCAAAGTGAATGAAGTGTACGAAGAATACCGTGCCGGCAGGGTGAGCCGCCGGGAGTTCATGAAGAAAGTTGCCCTTGTGACAGGCGGTACTGCCGCTGCCGTAATAATCCTTCCCGGCTGCAACAGTGCCTCGGCTACAGGGAAAAAGTCGGCGGATATTAACCTGATTAATGAGTTCATTACTTATCCGGGTGCCACAGGCGATATGAGGGCTTACCTCTCCATGCCGGAGGGTAAGAAGAAGCTGCCGGGTGTGATAGTGATTCATGAGAACAGGGGCCTTGTACCCCACATCCAGGATGTAAACAGGCGCATGGCAATGGAGGGTTTTATCTCCCTGGCGCCTGATGCCCTCTCACCTCTTGGAGGTACGCCGGAGGATCAGGATAAGGGCAGGGATATGATAGGCCAGCTCAACCGTGAGGAAACAGTGAATAATTTCGTTGCGGCGGTCAAGTACCTCAAGACCCATCCGCGCTCTACAGGTAAGGTGGGATGCACCGGATTCTGCTGGGGCGGAGCTATGACAAACCAGATGGCAGTCAACGCACCTGATCTCAATGCGGCCGTGCCCTATTATGGAACTACCCCTGCCCCTGAGGATGTACCAAAGATCAAAGCACCCATTATGGCCCACTATGCGGGAAATGATGAACGGATAAATGCAGGGATACCGGCTTTCGAAGAGGCACTGAAAAAGGCCGGGATAGAGTATCATATCTTCATCTATGAAGGAGCTGAGCATGCCTTCAATAATGATACCAGCACCAGATACAAGAAGGATGCTGCTGATCTGGCATGGGAAAGGACTGTAAGCTTTTTCAGGGAGAAGCTGGGCGATTAGTCTTCACTTTTTCGGAGGCGGGCTACCGCGAAAGCCGGACGGTTAGTCCTCACCCTGCCACAGCCGGGCTACCTCATTGACAAAAGGCAGGCAGTGATTGAAAAAATGCCTGTAGCCTTCACACAGATAATTTAATCCGGGCTCGCCTGATGGAGTGATCATGAACCGGTTCTTCGGGCACTCACCGTTACACATATCAAGCACCTCACAGTCAAGGCAGTATTGCGGCAAGGCATGCCATTTAGCCTCTCCGAACAATCGCTGCTGCGGATGATCAAGCAACAGGGCAAGTGACGACTCCATGATGTTGCCAAGCCTGTGTTCAGCATTGACATAGTGATCACACTGGTAGAAGTCGCCGTTCATCTCCACCACCGGCACCCCGCCGCAAAAGCGCTTGAAGATGCAGAGCGTGTGCTCCTGGTGAAATGCCGTACGGAGGGCCTCCTCAAATATCTGCACCTTCAACCTGCCTATGTCATTTTTAATCCATTCATCGAATATCACTGAAAGAAATCTGCCGAAATCCTCCGCTCTGACACTGTTTGATGTTACTTTCCCGCTATGCCCTGCCATCTTCTCAACCAGCGGCAAAAATGTTATGTAAGATGCCCCCTGGTCCCTGAAGAAGCTGTATATCTCCAGTGGCGCATGTACGTTGTCATTGCTTACCACACAAAGAAATTCATGAGGTATATTATACTTGCGGATGATGTCAATTCCCCTCATTACATTAGCAAAGGTCCCTTTGTGGCCTGAGCGGGTCCTGTTGATGTTGTGGTATTCTTCAGGACCGTCAATACTTATCCCGACATAAAAACCCTCGCTGATGAGAAACCTGCCCCACTCGTCATTGATGAGCGTTGCATTGGTCTGGATTCCGTTTTGGATTATGCTGTCAGCTGGCTTGTAAAGCTTCTGGACAGTCACGGCTTTTCTGTAAAAGTTGATGCCGGCAAGAGTGGGCTCACCCCCGTGCCATGAGAAGAATATCTCATGTTCCGTTGAAGCTTCAATATGCTGACGTATATAATTCTCCAATATTTCATCGCTCATGAGGCCTTCCGTCGAAGGTGCCGCGGGATCCCTTTTCTCATCGCTCATGAGGCCTGCCGGTAAAGAGGGGTTGCTATCCCTTATTTCGCCGCTCAAAAGGCCACAAGGCGAAGCTGCAGACACATCCCCTGTCTTGCGGCTCTTAAGGTCTTCCGGCAAAGATGCAGCGACATCCCTCTTGCCCAGATAGTAGCAGTAAGAGCATTTCAGATTACATCTTGCGCCAACCGGTTTGATA
>CAYQNT010000192.1:2677-3441 GCA_964418865.1 uncultured Rikenella sp. | reverse complement strand
ATGTCGTCACCGGGCTGGCGCTTTCTCATGGGGCTCACTGATGAGCGCTTCTTTGATGATGCAGTTATCAATAGATGGATTACCACAGACACCCTTCTAAATAATGCCGCTACCTACAGTAAGCGTGAACAGCTCAATCTCAGGGCAAACGTTGAGCCATTCCCCGGCCTCCGGATTGATCTTACCGCTGACCGCCGTTATTCAGAGACTATCTCATCATATCTGAGAGCTGACCGTAACGGTAACTTCCCTGACAGCACCAGGAACACCCGCATGACGGGCAACTTTACCATATCAGTGGTCTCATGGGGCACAGCCTTTGAGAAGATACCCAAAACAGGGGATTATATTTCAGAGACCTTTGAACGGTTCCGCGATTATACCGCGATAATATCTCAGCGTAGAGGCCGTGAGCGTGAACAGACCGATAACTCATATGACCCTAACTTTGATCCGGTCACAGGCGATCAGCTGACCGGGCCCTATACCAGTGGTTACGGTATCACCTCAGGCGAAGTTCTTGTGCCTGCTTTTCTTGCAGCCTATACAAAGAGAGACCCTGAGAAGATCTCCCTCTCACCCTTCCCCTCAATGCTGCATATGATGCCCAACTGGAGGATCAACTTTGAGGGACTGACGAAGTTTGAGGCAGTAAGAAAAATATTCAACTCGGTGAGTCTATCGCACCAGTATCGTTCAACATATACCATCGGATCATTCAATACCAGTCTTTATTATGACCCGACAGTGGATGGAATAAGCAG
>CAYQNT010000192.1:0-2667 GCA_964418865.1 uncultured Rikenella sp. | reverse complement strand
CCGCAATACGAGATCAACACAGTGACCATCAATGAGCAGTTCAGCCCATTCATCAATGTAGACCTGGGTTGGAAAAACTCACTGACAACAAGGTTCGAATACCGGAAGTCGCGCACTGTGACCCTCAACCTGGCCAGTAATCAGGTAGCTGACATCAGGAATGATGAGATAACCATAGGCGCAGGCTACAGGTTTGATAATGTGGCCATAACCCTGCGTTCACGCACCGGTCAGCGTGCTCTGCAGAGTGACCTCAACCTTAAGCTGGATCTGTCAATACGGGATAATAAAACACTGGCGCGTAAGCTGATGGAGGCTGTAAATCAGCCTGTGGCAGGCCAGAAAGTCTTTACCATCGGGGCAACTGCAGGCTATGTGCTAAGTGACAGGTTCAACCTTCAGATCTATGCAGACCATACATTGAACTCTCCGTTTGTTGCAAATACCTTCATTAATTCCAACACAAACTTCGGCTTCAGCCTTAGGTTTACGCTGGTTCAGTGATAGTTACGCGCATGGCGGTTAAAAAACAGGTTTATCAGGGTTTAAATACTAAAAAAGATGTATTTTTGAATTCCAACAACTGAATATCAAAGTCTAACAAAAAATATAAAGCAATGAACGTTCCAGCAAATCTGAAGTACACAAAGGATCATGAGTGGATTCTTATAAAAGGCAATGAAGCTGTTATTGGCATAACTGATTTTGCACAGCACGAGCTGGGCGATATAGTTTTCATAGAGATAGAGACCGCAGGAGAGAAACTGAGTCATGGAGAGGTCTTTGGAACGGTAGAGGCCGTCAAGACAGTGTCAGATCTTTTCATGCCGCTAAACGGCACAGTTATTGAAAAGAATGAGAAGCTTGATAACACTGCCGAGCTCGTCAATACTGATCCTTATGGCGAAGGCTGGATGATAAAGGTGGAGATTGAAAATCTTTCAGAGATAGATGATCTTCTTGATGCTGAGGCATACAAGAAACTGATTGGAGCATAATCAGGTAACAGAAATATAAAAGAGGCTGTCTCATAAGGGGCAGTCTTTTTTTTAGTCCTCAGTCCTCAGTCCTCAGTCCTCAGTCCTCAGTCGGCAGTCAGCAGTCCAGCATGGGGCATGGAGCATGGAGCATGGTGCATGGTGCATGGTGCAGTCTTCAGCCTTCAGTCGTCAGGACTGCAGGACTGCAGGACCGCAAGACATCAGACCTTTTGACCTTCAGACCTTCAGACCTATAGCGTTTTCTTGACTGATACGGTATGGTATCCCTCTATGACGTCGCCAGTCTGGATATCATTAAAGCCATCAATGTTCAGACCGCACTCATAACCGGAGGTGACCTCCTTAACGTCATCCTTGAAGCGTTTCAGTGAACCGAGATCGCCTGTATATATTACGATTCCGCCACGGATGATCCTTACTTTGGTATTACGGGTTAGCTTACCTTCACGGACGAAGCATCCGGCAACCGTGCCAACTTTTCCTATGTCGAATGTTTCACGTACCTCAACCGTTGCAACTATCACTTCCTTTATCTCAGGTGAGAGCATCCCTTCCATGGCAGCCCTTATCTCTTCGATGGCGTCGTATATGATTGAATAGAGGCGTATGTCAATACCTTCTTTCTCTGCAATCTTTCTTGCGGTGAGAGAAGGCCTCACCTGGAACCCTACGACCACCGCATTGGATGCAGCGGCAAGCAGGATATCCGATTCAGAGATCTCTCCCACGGCCTTGTGAATGATATTGACCTGTATCTCCTCTGTGGAGAGCTTAATCAGTGAGTCGCTCAGAGCTTCCACGGATCCGTCAACGTCGCCCTTGACAATGATGTTAAGCTCCTGGAAGTTGCCTATTGCTATGCGTCTGCCAATCTCATCCAGAGTGATATGTTTCTGTGTACGCAGTCCCTGCTCTCTCTGTAGCATTGCTCTCTTGGTGGCGATATCCTTAGCTTCCTTATCGGACTCCATGACGTTGAACTTATCACCTGCCTGAGGTGCTCCGTTCAGCCCCAGTATAAGCACCGGTGTTGCCGGGCCTGCTTCTGTTACCTTCAGGTTGCGTTCGTTATACATCGCCTTGATATGGCCATAGCAGCTTCCGGCGATGACAACATCACCCAGCTTAAGCGTTCCGGCCTTGACAAGAATTGTAGCTACGAAGCCCCGTCCCTTGTCAAGAGATGATTCCAGAACAGTCCCAAGAGCGAGCTTGTTCGGGTTGGCTTTTAGTTCGAGGAGCTCAGCCTGGAGGAGGATCTTCTCAAGAAGCAGGTCGATATTGAGCCCGCTCTTGGCGGAGATCTCCTGCGACTGGTATTTGCCGCCCCACTCTTCCACCAGGAAGTTCATGGTTGCCAGCTCCTCACGGATCCTGTCAGCGTTGGCTGTGGCTTTATCTATCTTGTTTATAGCGAATATTATCGGTACGCCTGCTGCATGAGCATGGTTGATTGCCTCACGTGTCTGCGGCATTACTCCATCATCAGCAGCGACAACAATAATGACTATGTCAGTTATCTGCGCTCCTCTTGCACGCATTGCCGTAAAGGCCTCGTGACCAGGAGTGTCGAGGAAGGTTATTATCTTCTCATTTGGGAGTAATACACTATATGCACCTATGTGCTGAGTTATTCCTCCTGCCTCACCAGCAATGACGTTTGAAC
>CAYQNT010000191.1:0-3592 GCA_964418865.1 uncultured Rikenella sp. | reverse complement strand
CTTGGCATAGGAGGCACTAACTGAAAGGAAAATGTTTTCAGACTTCGAATAGTCAATACCTGTTGTGGGCAATGTGCCCTCCGGCCGTATCTCAAGGAAATCCTCACAACTGGCTATCGCCAGTATGCCGGTTATTATGAGAAGGATGTATAATTTTTTCATTGTTTTCCTATTAGAAGTTTGCCTTAAATCCAAGTGTATATATCGCCTGCAATGGGTATACCGAGTTGTCAATCCCTGAACCTATAGGACTACCCCCTATCTCAGTGGTAAATCCTTTATAAGTAAAGAATGTGTATGGCCGCTGTGCTGACGCATAGATTCTCAGATTGGGTATGAATCTGATCTTGTCAGTATTATATCCTATCGTAATGTTCTGTATCCGACCAAAAGAAGCGTCTTCCACGAAGAAATCGTTAGCCTGCTGTATAAATGAGAAGCTATAGGCAGCGGCTGAAGGGTACTTTTTAGATGGATTATCTTTAGTCCACCGGTTCTCATAGAAATCCTGATCATAATTGCCATCAGAGAAGACATCGCGATTCATTCTCTTAGCGTTGAGAATCTTATTTCCTATCTGACCAAATAGAGAAATATTAATATCAAACTGCTTGTAATTAAGACCAAAGTCAAATCCGGCGATAAGCCATGGTATGGGGCTGCCGAGGTACACCTTGTCATCATCATCAATGTTATTATCGCCATTCTGGTCTTTATACCTGAAGTACCCTGTGTCTTTTATGATCTGGGTAACAGGATCACGCAGTGCCTCACCCTCACTCGCGTAAACACCCGTTATTTCATATCCATAAAATGAGCCTATAGGATGACCTACTGCCGTTCGCGTAGTATAATTGCCTCTCACATATCCGCTTGGAATAAATTCACGACCGTCAAGCTTCGTTACCCTGTTTATTATTGTTGTCGCATTGAACCCTATGGTCATTGAAAGCCCGTTTTCATACGTCTCTATCCAGTTTAGGCTGAGTTCAGCGCCTGCATTAACTACGCTTCCGTTATTTCCGAGTAGGTCGGTCACGCCTCCGCCGGTGGCTATAGGAGCAAAGAAGACAACATTATTGGTAGTACGATGATAGAAGTCGAGGTCTCCTGAGAGCTTTTTATTTCTGGCTGTGAAGTCAACCCCGACATCAAACTCATTCACCACCTCCCAGCGCAGATAATTCTGCACCACGGTCTGTGCACCAAGGCCATCAACAAGCTGGTCCCCGAAAATGCCCGAAACGCCGGCACCCGACTGTCCAAGTGTCACTGTAGAGTTAGCAGGTACATTATCATTACCCAGAAGCCCCCAGCTGGCTCTCAGCTTAAGGTAGCTGAACCAGTTCTGGTTATTCATGAAATCTTCCTCTGTAAGATTCCATCCTAATCCTATTGAGGGGAAATAACCCCATTTCTTCTGATACTTAGAACTGGCATCAGCTCTGAAGGTTATAGTAGCCAGATATTTATCACTGAGGTTGAATGCACTCCTGGAAAAAACTGATATGCCATTATACCTGCCGCCGCCGTCATTGGAATGGCGGTCTCTGAAAGAGCCTAAAACCAGATATTTCGACTGTTCATCAAGCCCCGGCACATCCAGAGCAGAGCCGGTTAATGACTCCCACTTCTCTATACGAGTAGACTGCCCTATCATTACTGAATAACTGAGATCACCAGACCGGTCTTTATATGTTAGAAGGTTATCAAGGATCTGTTTCGACGAGTTGCCGAAAGTTTTTGAAAGATTGGATTTTCTTACACCCTGCGATCCTCCCACATAAAAGGAGGGAGTATACCCACGGCTGGTCCAGTTGCTCAGATCCTGATTATATGAGACTTTGAATGTTAACTTGTCTTTAACAGGATAAAATTCGACATAACCGTTAAAGATAAGCTTGTTTCCTTTTTCAAAATTATCGGAATAGTATGCTGCTGCAACAGGATTACCGTACTGGTTTCCGAACCCGTAGGTCTGAGGAGACCCGAACAAAACAGGATAAGCAGCAACATTTGCAGGATCATAAACCGGATATACAGGCGGATTCACATATGCTCCAAAAAAAGCTCCTTCATTGGGATTGAATTTGTTATGGCTCGAAACAATAGTGTTCAGGCCAATCTTCATGTACCTATTCACATTCTGTTCCAGCCTCCCGCGTATATTGAATCGTCCAAAGTCATTCTTGGTATCCATGATCCCTTCCTGATATAGGTAGCTTCCACCGAAAGAATATGATGTCTTGTCAGCTATTCCCGAGATGTCAAGACTGTGTCCTGTCATCGGGGCTGTTCTGACAAGCTCCTGGTACCAGTCAGTGCTTGCAGGATAATTTGACGGATCTTTGGGAACATATTCGAAGGCGTCAGCGTTAGCCTCGTTCAGCAACTCAACATATTGGTCTTTGGTGGCCATTTTTAGAATATTCACCGGCATCTGCATACCGAAATAGCTATCATAGCTTACCGAAGGTTTGCCTGCTGTGCCTCTTTTAGTGGTTATCAATATTACACCGTTTGCTGCCCGCACACCGTAAATAGCTGATGCCGAAGCATCCTTGAGTACTGTGAGTTCCTGTATGTCACCAGCACCCAGGAAGTCTATATTGTCAACAAAGACACCATCAACAACATAAAGAGGATTGGCAAAATCGCCGATTGACCCCACACCCCTTATCTTCACTGAAGGACCGGCTCCCGGCACACCGCTGGAAATAATCTGGACACCTGCCACCTTACCTTGCATTGCCTGCATGGCATTTGAGGTCACCTGTCGTGTCAGTTCCTCTCCCTTCACCGTGACAATAGGTGCAGTGAGGTCTTTGGCACGCTGCGTTCCGTAGCCTATTACCACAACCTCATCCATCAAAGTAGTCGCGGTTGCCAGCATAATATCAATTACAGTTTTGTTACCGACAGGAATCTCCCGCGTTACCATTCCAACCATTGAGAAGACAAGGGTATCCGACGAAAGCGCACTGATTGAATATTTTCCGTCTGAATCGGACATGGTTCCTTTGAATGTGTTTTTGACAAGAACAGAAACGCCCGGCAGGGTAATATTCTGATCGTCAATGATCTTTCCACTGATAGTTGTCTGCGCCTGAAGCGAGGGCAGACTTATCAGGAAAACAAGAATAACTGATAGAATTTCTTTCATAATGGGCAAAGATTTTATCCAAGTTACGAATTGTGAACCATTAGATAAACAATTGCGGGCGTTTTTTGATTTTCTCAACGTCAAAATAATCACTCACCAACACCTATACATCACTACAACAAATCAAAATATATAATTGTTTATCAATTACTTAAAAATTGGTAACAGGCAAACATATACATAGAGACAAAACCTGTGCATTTAGCACCATGATACAAAGGTGACTAATCCTAAAAGCATGTGCATTACATAATTCCGGGAAATTATTATATAATTCTCACTAATAAAGAAAAGCAGAGACGGGCTGATCAGCCCGTCTCCGTTTTTTGCAATTTGGTAGTTGCCCCTTGCTTCAGTCTCCAGTCTTCAGTCCTCAGTCTTCAGTCCTCAGTCTTCAGTCCTCAGTCTTCAGTCCTCAGTCTTCAGTCC
>CAYQNT010000190.1:0-3651 GCA_964418865.1 uncultured Rikenella sp. | reverse complement strand
CACTCCAACTATGACACTGATGTCTTCCAGCCTATCCTGGCTGCCTCTGCCACGGTGACGGGCAAGGATTACGGCAGCAACAGTGAATGGGATATTGCCCACAGGGTTATAGCCGACCACCTTCGTACGGTGGCGTTCTCGGTAGCCGACGGTCAGCTGCCCTCGAACAACAAGGCAGGGTACGTCATCCGCAGAATACTGCGCCGCGCCGTCAGGTACGGCTATACAACGCTGGGAATGCGTGAACCGTTTATTTACAAGCTAATCCCGTCACTCATCCAAACCATGGGCGACCATTACCCTGAGCTCCAGGCGCAACAGGAGATCATATCACGGGTCATCTATGAAGAGGAACAATCGTTCCTGAAGACCCTCGGCAAAGGGTTGAAGATGATTGAACGTAAGGTGGAAACACTCAGGAAGGAAGGAAGGAATGCTTTTCCTGGCAGCGACGCCTTTGAGCTGTTTGATACCTACGGGTTCCCTGTGGACCTGACACAGCTTATCCTCAGGGAGAACAACATGACCCTCAATGAGGAAGAATTCACAAGAGAGCTTAACGCCCAGAAGGAAAGGTCACGTGATGACGCAGCCGTTACGGCAGGCGACTGGGTGGTGGTACATGATGTAGACAGCACCATTTTCACGGGCTATGAACATGTTGAGGAGAGAGTCATGATTGCGCGCTACAGAAAGGTGACATCACGGGGCAGGGAGGCAGTACACCTGGTGTTCGACAAAACACCATTTTATGCCGAATCCGGCGGTCAGACAGGCGACAAGGGATATATTGCCAGC
Organism: uncultured Rikenella sp.; assembly: GCA_964418865.1. Lineage (GTDB taxonomy): Bacteria > Bacteroidota > Bacteroidia > Bacteroidales > VadinHA17 > SR-FBR-E99. The sequence goes on along the minus strand of CAYQNT010000190.1, from coordinate 2,853 downwards.
GGCGGTGAGAAGGTCATGATCAGCGACACAATAAAGGAGAACAATCTTATTATACATATTTCCGATAAAGTTCCGGCTAACCCCTCGGTGGTCTTCACAGCCGTGGTCAACGCTGAGGCAAGACAGGATACGGCCAACAACCATACAGCCACGCACCTGATGCATCATGCATTGCGCGAGGTACTGGGCAAACATGTGGAACAGAAAGGGTCACTTGTCAATCCTGAGAAACTCAGATTCGACTTCAGCCACTTCAGGCAGGTGACAGCTGAGGAGCTTATTGCCGTGGAGAACAAGGTCAATGAGATGATAATGAAAAATATCCCCTCAGAAGTCCATGATGATACCCCGGTTGAAGAGGCACTGGCCATGGGAGCCATGGCGCTCTTCGGCGAAAAATACGGCGAGAGGGTCAGGGTGGTCTCATTTGGAAACTCAGTTGAGCTGTGCGGCGGCACACATGTGGAGAGCACATCTCGCATCGGCCTCTTCAAGATAGTCTCCGAAGCAGCAGTGGCATCAGGAATACGGAGGATTGAAGCAGTGACCGGCAGAAGAGCCCTGGCATTTGTCAATGAAAAGCTGAAGACACTTGATGATATCAGCACAATGCTCAAAAGCAGTGGTAATCCGGCCTCCAACATTACAAGGCTGATGGCTGAAAACGCCAGCCTTAAGCACAGCATAGGAAAGATGCAGCTGGCAGCAGCGGCAGCAGCACGTAATGAGCTCACCGCGGGCGCAGTGACAGCCGGCAGATGCCGCATTTATTCAGGAGTGCTTGATGATGCCCCTGCTGATGTCCTTAAGAGTATAGCCCAACAGATCAGGCAGACTGACAGCGGCAGCATCATCATTATCGGATCAGAGAGCGAGGGTAAGGCTACTCTGGTGATAGGACTGGGTGATGAGGCAGCAGCAACATCACAGATGAATGCTGTTGAGGTCATTAAGGCAGTAGCATCGGAAATCAGCGGCGGCGGCGGCGGACAACCCCTGCTGGCTACCGCCGGAGGAAAGAGACCGGAAGGTCTGCCCGACGCCGTGGCAAAAGCCGTGGCGCTGGCAAAAAAGATGCTTTAGCGTTCATAAGATATAGTACCTTGACATCCAGTATCTGGCTGAGCTTATGGAGGCAGCCCATGCATCACCTCTTTTTATTTTTATACCTTTGTCTTCCGTCATGAACAGGTTACTACCTCTACGCTCTATTTCAGCCGTCATGGTGCTGGCTCTTGGCCTCGCATCATGCTCGGTGCAGCCGTGCTACGAGGAGATTGACCCATTGATGAAGACCCTCCTTCTTAAAAATGGTACCGGAGAGACTGCAAAGGCTGACTCGCTCAGAATAAGAGTCGTCACCCCCGATGAAACAATAGAATTTATTAATGCCAGGTCAGTCTCTGAATTCTCTCTGCCCCTTGATCCTGCGAAAGACTATTCAATCTTCCTTATCACCCTCAACGGTGTCTCAGACACGGCTGAAATATTCTACACCCGGCACCCTCATCTCGTCTCACCGGAATGCGGGTACACATTCATTAGTAAAATAACCGGTCTGAAGACCACCCACAATATTATTGACACACTCATTATTGAGAATAAAAGCGTGAACCTCAATGGCGAAAAGAACCTGCATCTTTTTTATTAGTCTCTTTCTCCTGGCAGGAAGCAGCGCTGTGTCACAGGATACCGTCACCGTACCACTGCACGTGAGAGCAGGCTTTGACCTCTCAGGTCCGGTGCTCAATATGGTCAGTAATGATCTCAGCAGCTACGGAATAGCAGCTTCAGTAGACCTGAACTCATCTCTCGCTGTTACCGCAGGACTCAGATACTCATCATTCCAGTCGTCACAATTCATATACGACTTCAGCAGCCGGGGCACAAGCATAGTCGCAGGCGTTGACTATAATTTCATGAAGGCTAACTTATCACAAGGCATGTATTATGCAGGTATAGGGCTGAGATACGGACTCAGCTTTTATAATGAGGAGGCCTCGGTGATAAGGTATACCAATGAATGGGGGTCAGGTGAAACAGCCATGCCCCGGACGGGGCATACCGGACACTTTCTGGAGATCACTCCCGGGGTGCGTACCAGGCTCTTTCCCGGAGTGACAATAGGATGGAACCTCTACATGAGGCTGCTGATAAGCGCGGGTGCAGGAAAAGACCTGAAGCCGGTATGGATGCCCGGCTACGGCGCTGCAACCTCCGGCATGACAACAGGCGCTGAGTATTACATTTCTGTCTCCATACCTTACAAAAAGATAAAAGTGATTACCAGGCCCAAGACGGAACAAACAGAAGATGATGAGGAGGGAGAAGATACGACAGGAACGTCGGCATCAGGCACCGGCATCAGGCTGTGAACCCTGCTTCCTGCTGAACATTAACAGCCCCATGAAGGTTATGAACCCGTTTACAAGCAATATCTCAAAACCAAATTTGTAGCCGTTAAAAAGCTCCTCCGAATACATGCTCAGGAAATAACAGATCACGGGAGATACAATGGCAATCCATGGCGTGACCTTGTCTTTCACATGCCTTTTAGTAAAGAGGCCGAAAGAAAATAGTCCCAGCAGAGGTCCATAGGTGTACCCGGCGATGGTGAAGAGTTTGTCTATGATAGCCCTGTCATTCATCTGCCTGAAAATAATGATGCAGATGAAGAAGACGAGAGCAAAGGACAGATGCACCGAATACCTGATTCTGGTCTTTTTGGTGTTATCCATTTCTGTCTTTTTCTCCAGTCCCAGAAAGTCAATGCTGAAGGATGTCGTAAGCGACGTCAACGCCCCGTCAGCGCTGGGGAATAACGCTGAGATAAGCCCAATGAGAAATATTATA
>CAYQNT010000189.1:0-3751 GCA_964418865.1 uncultured Rikenella sp. | reverse complement strand
GCACAAGAACTCAGATTACCTTCATGATGCCGCTGGCACCAGGGGGGAAAAGCAAGATTGCTCTCAAGGTATGCGGACATGAGGTGAAATCCCCGGCGGAGTTTAACAACCTGGCTTCATGGAACCATTTGCCGGATCTGCCGTTTATCAATGGAGCATTTACGTTGGATTTTGGTAATGAAATCTTTGTAGGAGCTCCAGCGGGAGATCCTTCTATGACAATCTACAGGTTTAATCCAGGCACATCAACCTTCTCTGTGGCCGGGACAGTTTATACATCAATGGACTTATTCGAGCAATCAGTTGTAAAAGGTGATAAGGCTTATTTTTTTGGATGGACAAATTATGAGTCCAATCTCCTGGTATTCGACCGTCAAACTCTTTCCCTAACCACAGTTACCCATGCACCGGGTTCACTGAGTTCGGAAACCTTTATGATGGATGGCGATTCCGTCCTTTATGCCGGAGGCGGAGCGAGGCGGGACTACAGTGATACTTATAGAGAGTTCTGGAAGTACCGCCTCAGTTCAGGAACATGGCACCGGCTCAACGACCTGCCTTTTCACTGCTTTTCTTCCAACAGCTTTACCATTAACGGGCGCTTTTTTGCATTGGCTGCAGACAGAAGGTTGTGGGAATATAATCAGGGAAGTGACTCCTGGGTAACCCGGGCTACATATCCCGGAGAGGTCATGCGTTTCATGCTGAACACCGTATGTAATGGGAAGGCCTATTTCGGGCATGGTGAACAATGGAATAATCAGATTTATGCCTATGATCCGGTAACGGATGAATGGGGTTACCTTTTAAATGAGCAACCGGTGGCAAGAAGCTCACCCATGTCTTTTGAATTTAACGGGAAGTTATATTTCGGTTCAGGACAGGCGTTCTATGACCGGCTGAATGATTTCTGGTTGTATGACCCCACTCTGGAATAATAGTATTATATGAAAAAACTATGAATAGTATTTTACAGATTTTTAACTCAGCCCTCTTGCTCCTGGTAATCAGCTCACAACTGAATGCCCAGATTAAAGAGATCACCTTCGGGAATATTCCGAAGGAAGACCTGGAAATGACAGTGTATGACGAAGACCTCACTGCGAATGCCGTGATTCTTGAAAACTATGCAAGTGTGAGCATGCGCAGCGGGGAAAAGATAATCGTGGATATAGACTGCCATGTGCGAATCAAGATTATCAACACTGATGGTCTTGATCATGCGAACGTTGAATTGCCATATCGATACGATGCAAAGTTAGTGGTCCTGAAGGCAGCCTCTTACAACATGGAGGATGGTAAGATTGTAACTGGTGAAGTTGACAGAAAGAGCATCTACTATGAGAAGAGCAGCCGATACAGAAACACCGTCCGTTTCTCCATTCCCAACGTAAAGCCAGGGTCAGTGATTGAATACAAGTATTCTATTGAGAGCCAGGATATTTTTACTCTTTATACACTGGATTTTCAGCAGGATATACCTGTAAGGAAATGCGGCTTCAGGGTTGAGTTTCCCGGCTATTTTGAGTATAAGATCATTACCGGGGGTGATCTGAGCAAAGTCAAGTACACAAAGTCGGAAGCGCAGATGACCTTTGCAAATACTTTTGTCAAAGGGTTCTCAGGCACCTGGACAGCCTTTAATGTGCCGGCCTTCAAAGCGGAACCATTCACTACCGAATCCGAAGACTACTATGCACACATAGGCTTTGAATTGTCCAAGATTGAAATAAAGGGCCGCCTCTTTGAAGAAATGTCACCCACCTATCCCAAACTGTCAAAGAAACTGATTGAAGACACGGATTTCGGCATATACATCTCGCAAGCTTCATCATTGAAGAAGAAAATTGATGAGCTGAAGACTCAAGGCGGATCGGAGACAGATCTGCTACGTCGTATTTATACATTTGTTACAGAACACATGATGTGGAACGGGTCCGAGGATTATACCGCCTCTGCCGGCAAGAAAAAAATATTCACAGATGCCAGGGGTAATGCCGCTGACATCAACCTGATGCTCATAGGAATGCTCAGAGAAGTGGGTATTCCGGCTGACCCGATCATTCTCAGCACGCGTGAAAACGGGATGCTCAACCCATTTTTCGCAATCATGCAGAGATTTAATTATGTGGTTGCTTATGTAAGAGCTGACGGGAAACCATACCTGATTGATGCCACTGACCCTCTCAGACCCTTCAACATGCTGCCCTTCCAGTGTCTCAACGGTCAGGGCTGGGTAGTCAATAGTTCGGGAGGGGCATGGGTAAACATGAGGAATGAAGAGCGGAAATATGAGAGCATGAATTTTCAAATGGATCTCAGTGAGAACGGATCAATGAAAGGCACAGCCAGTAATTCATATGAGAGTTATGACGCGTGGATCGTTAGGAAAATATGCAAGCTTCAGGGTGTGGAGGCCTATACTGACGTTATGCGTAATATAAATAGCAATTGGAAGATTGAGAGCCTCGGACTTGAGAACCTTGATGAGCTGGAAAAGCCGGTCATCGAAAGAATAAGCCTGACAGTTCCGGATGCGTCTGAAGGCGGTGAGGGGGTGATGTACCTTAACCCGGTAATCTGGGATAATGCAGGCTCAAATGAGTTCTATGCTGATGACCGTCTCTCACCTGTTGACTTCGGATGCCCCTCTTTTAAAAAGTACTTATGCGCAATCACTATACCTGAGGGCTGGATCGTGGCAGAATTGCCGCAATCGGTTAACCTGCGTCTCGAAGGTGGCGGGGGTGAATTCAGATATGATATCAGGGCTGAAGGCAGAAAGATCATCCTTGATTCAGGCATCAACTTTACATCAGTAAATTTTAGTCCGGAAAGATACAGTTCACTTCGAGATTTCCGTACAAGCATTATCCGGAAGCAGTCAGAAGTCATTATTTTAAAGAAGGAGATCTGAACTAATGAAAACGATACGCCTTATATATCTATTCAGTGTGGTCCTGTTAATCCCGACTAACACTTTTGCCTATAAGCTGTCTGTTGACTCCATCCCACTGGAACTGCGTGAAAACGCAATAGCAGTAGTGAGGAGTGACCAGATGGTCTATACGGTTCTTTCTGAAGGGAAAGCTAAAGCTAGCTATAAAACGGTGATAACCCTGATGAATGAAAATGCAAACGAGCTGCGTTATGTCGAGATACCCTACGACAAATTCATGAGCATACAAAATATTAAGACAGCCGTTTATGATGCCAATGGCAAATTCATTGAATCTGTCCCATTATGGAAGATAATGGATGTCAGCGAGGGAGGGGGCTTTATCTCCGATGCCAGGGTAAAGAGGATAGTTTTTCCCGTTAACAGGTATCCGTTCACAATTGAGGTTTCATATGATATATTTTTTAACGGATTCCTTAATACTCCCGGGTGGGGTTTTCATCTGGATCCTGCTCTTTCGGTTGAAGAATCTGCTGTGCAGTTCATAATACCCCGCACGATACCTTTCAGATACATGGAATACAACATGCAAGCGTCAGGCGACAGTGTCAGCCTGGAGGGTAATAACATTTTTACGTGGATTGAACGGGGCATTCCTGCTATAAAGTCGTGGTACTTTTCACCGCTCTCCTTTGCTCGCCGGCCTTTGTTGCTGGCTGCTACAGACGATTTTGAATTTGGCGGCATAAACGGGAGTATGCGGTCATGGCAGAGTCTGGGGTTGTGGAATGCCGAGCTCAACAGGGGCCTCGATAATCTGACAGATAAGGAGAAGAAGCGTGTTGCTGACCT
>CAYQNT010000188.1:3459-3757 GCA_964418865.1 uncultured Rikenella sp. | reverse complement strand
ATTCGTGAAAGCATTGAGGCGAGCAATGGAGCACTTAGCGATGAGAAGGCTGAGCGTCTCCGTGACGAGCTTATTCAGATGCTGCGCAGTACCCTGCGGCCCGAATTCGTTAATCGTGTTGACGAGATAGTGATGTTCAGACCTCTGACCATTGAACAGATCAGGGATATTGTAAGGCTGCAGTTCGGCAGGGTGGCACAGATGCTCGAAGAAAAAGGTATTGTCAGTGAGATAACTGATAAGGCCGTTGCCTGGCTCGCAGACAAGGGATTTGACCCTCTCTTCGGTGCAAGACCGG
>CAYQNT010000188.1:0-3449 GCA_964418865.1 uncultured Rikenella sp. | reverse complement strand
CATAGCGGGGACAATAGATAAGCCGGGGAGGGTGAAAATTGATGTACAGTCAGGTGAGCTGGTGATGACCAGTAATTAGGAGGGTTCGGTAATCAGGAGGGCCCGTTGCGGTGAAAGCTCTCCTGGCAGCTTGCACGGTCAGGGTAGATGTCAAGTGCCTGATGCAGCTGCAGCAGTTCAAACAGTTCCCTGGCCCGTGGCGTCAGTGAACAGAGTCTGAAAGTGCAGTAGTTAGACCGTGCAACACGCAGCAGGTGTAGAAACATGGCAAAGGCTGTGCTGTCAAGAATATCTACTCCTTCCATGTCTATGACAACCTTCGTATAAGGTGTTTCAAAGAGCTTGATAATTTCCGGTCTGATAATGTCAACGTTGAGCGCATTTATCCTGTCTGTGGTGAAGTTGATGATCTCAACACCATCCAGTCTTTCATATTGTACCATCTCGGTTCACCTGTTTTTGCTGAGATAATCGTTTATCTCAGTTATAACCGTACTGGCGTCTGTCTCGAACTTTTTGACAAAACCTTCATATTTTTCTATCTGATCACCTGCTTTGGCCAGCAGCTCAAACTCTTTGAGATCCTTTGCGGTATCATCCATACCCATAACTGTCACTGATCCCTTGGCCTTGTGTGCCAGCAGCCCCAGTTCATAATATTTTTCCTGGCTGAGGAGTTCATTCATTCCGGTTAAGAATTCCGGTATCTGATTTATGAAGATATCAGCTATCTCTTTCATAATCTCAACGTCTCCTCCGGTGATATTCACCAGATATTCAGGTTTGAATGTGGTATATTCCATCTGCACAGGTCTGATTTCAGGTACAAATATAGAAATATTGAAATATTGAGATCTTCAGACTATGGGAAATGCTGGAAAGAACCATGTCAAAAATGATTTATAGCAGGTTTTTATTGGCCGAAAAAACCTAATTTTGCGTTTCATCCCCAAAATATGTAATATGAAAAATACTCCGTTTCTGAAATATCATGAGGCTCTTGGAGCAAAGATAATTCCGTTTGGCGGTTATAACATGCCGGTTGAATATGAGGGTATCACTGAGGAACATCTCACTGTACGGAGTAAGATTGGGGTTTTTGATGTTTCCCATATGGGTGAATTCTGGGTCAACGGTCCACACGCCACTGACTTCCTCCAGTATATAACAACCAATGATGTAAAAGCTCTTTCTGACGGCAAGATCCAGTATACCTGTTTCCCTAATGGAAAGGGAGGTATTGTTGATGACCTTCTTATATATCGGTTTAATGCAGAGAAGTATCTGCTGGTTGTCAATGCTTCAAACATCGATAAGGACTGGGAGTGGTGTGTCAGGCATGCTGAGCGTTTTGGTATTACTATAGGCCCCGGCAAAGATCTGCACAATGCATCAGAATGGACTGCCCTGCTAGCTGTACAAGGTCCGTTTGCACTTCAGGCCATGCAGAAGCTGACTGAGGAGCCTATTACTGACATGGAACATTACAACTTCAAAGTCATCACCTTTGCCGGTATAGAGAAGGTAATCGTCTCAACAACAGGTTACACCGGCGAAGGCGGGTGCGAAATATATATCCGTAATGAAGATGCAGCTCGTCTGTGGGATGGGGTCTTCAAGGCAGGTGAAGAGTTCGGCATAAAACCTGTCGGTCTTGGTGCCAGGGATACCCTGCGGCTTGAGATGGGGTTCTGCCTCTACGGGAATGATATTAACGATACCACCTCACCAATTGAGGCCGGACTGGGATGGATCACCAAATTCATACCAGGCAAGGATTTTATTGACAGGGAACTGCTCCTCAAACAGAAGGAGGAGGGAACAGACAGGCGCCTTAAGGGCTTTGTGATGATAGACAGGGGCATACCGCGACAGCATTATGAAGTTGTTGATCACCAGGGTGAAGTTATAGGTGAAGTGACCTCCGGCACTATGTCTCCAATGCTGAAACAGGGCATTGGAATGGCATATCTGAAAAAGGGATTCTGGAAAGCTGACACTGAGATTTTTATTCGTGTCAGAGGCAGGGATCTGAGAGCGAAGGTTACCGGTCTTCCTATCTATAAAAAATAAAACCCATCACTCATCTGTCCCTATGATGGCAAAAAGGAGCCTGGAAATATGCTTTACTCCTGCAATATTTGAAGCGCACGCTGACAATGAGGCTGTAGTTGTTGTCATTGATGTGCTGCGCGCCACTAGCTCCATATGTACAGCCTTTGCCAATGGCGTCAGTGCTATAATCCCTGTGGCCACGGTGGAGGAGGCAAGAGTGATGAAAGACAGGGGCTATCTTCTTGCTGCCGAACGCGATGGCTTCGTTCTTGATTTTGCTGACTTTGGCAACTCCCCGTACAACTTCACTGCTGAGAAGGTGAGAGGTAGAACCGTTGCCTACAGTACTACCAATGGTACCGGCCTAATGAAGCAGGCATCGGAATGTCATGATGTGGTAATAGGATCATACCTTAACTTCTCAGCGCTCTGCAAGTGGCTTGAAGAACAGGATAGCAGGGTGATCATCGTATGTGCAGGCTGGAAGAGACGGTTCAGCCTTGAGGATGCTATTTGCGCCGGTGCAATGGCGGAGAGGCTCCTTGAAGGAGGAAGGTTTACCACCGTCTGCGACTCTGTACATGCCGCTTCCGACCTGTGGGAGAAGGCGAAGGAAGATCTGATGGGATATATTGAAAAGGCTGCACAGAGGTCGAGGCTGAGAGACAAAAACCTTGATGATTGTCTCAATTATTGTCATACATTTGATGTGACGGATGTAATACCAGTGCTTCGTGACGGACGGCTTGTGGTGCTTTAAAAAACCATGATGCCCGGAGAACGGCCCGAAACCAAAAAAAAGATAGAAAATAATTAAACAAAATAAACTTATAGAACATGAAAAAGCACAATTTTTACGCAGGACCCTCAATAATGCCTCAGTACACCAATGAGAAGGTGATTGAAGCCATCAAGGATTTCGCAGGTACAGGCCTTTCCCTATTGGAGGTCTCTCATCGCAGCAAGGAGTTTGTTGCCGTCATGGATAGTGCAGAGGCACATGTGAAAGAGCTTCTTGACGTCCCGGAAGGATATTCGGTGATCTTCATCGGAGGAGGAGCCAGCCTGCAGTTTGCTATGCTCCCAATGAATATGCTCGAAAAGAAAGCTGCCTATATCAATACTGGCGAATGGGCAGGAAAGGCATTAAAGGAAGCCAAACAGTTCGGCGAGGTGATTGAAGTGGCTTCGTCAAAGGACCATAATTTCAACTTTATACCGAAAAACTACGTTGTTCCTGCTGATGTTGATTATTTCCACATCACAACCAATAACACAATCTATGGCACGCAGTTGAAGAAAGATCCGGATGTAAACGTTCCTCTTGTTGCTGATATGTCATCCGATATATTCAGCCGTCCGATAGATGTCGCCAAATATTCAATCATCTACGG
>CAYQNT010000187.1:0-3761 GCA_964418865.1 uncultured Rikenella sp. | reverse complement strand
ATGAAAAAGACAGCAGTTTTAACAGCATTAATTCTTGTAGTACTGGCTTCTTGCAAGGAGCAGCCATTAGAGGTGCCGACAGGCAGCCTCATGCTCACAGGAATAAAATCTGCCAAAGGAAGTGAAATGGTCACTATCGACCTCGACTCGGGCTATGTTAATACCACCCCTGTCAGCTGCTACGTTCTGAGTTCAACGGTGTATGACCCGAATACCGGCGGATATGGATATGTCAGTTGTGATACAGTCTTTACCTTGATCGATACTGAAAACGGTGAGATACTTAAGTCAATCAGACTGCCGGGACTTATTTCTAGTGCAGTGATCGAACCGGTGAGCAACCTTCTTATCGGCACCTATGGTGAGTATGAGTATATTGATGACCCCGACAGCTTAAACAATGCCACCATATCGGTATGGCACACTTATCTGCTCACCACAAACCTTAAAACAGGTGATATAGTATTAAACAGAGAGATCAATCTGGGGGATGGAGTTTTTCTATGCACACATTTTTTTGACCCGGTAAAGAACCTTTATGTGATGGAACGGGCAGACAACATGCTTCTGTTCATCAGTCCTGTTACTGGAGAAATAACCAAGACCGTCGAAATTGACAAGTCGATGACAAATGTTGTTTATAATCCTGACGACCGGAACATAATATCCATGAGAGCTGATGGTGAGACAGGGAAATACTACATTGAAGTGTACAATCAGGATACCGGAGCACTGCTAAGCTCAAGCCAGGTCTCAGGCATTGATGGGTACCATTTCTGTATGGCGGCCTATGATACCGTGACCAAATGCTACCTGGCAGTCAGCGCTGATGACAAGGTACTCTACATTGTTCCTGCAACAGGTGAGATCATAAAAACCGTTAAGCTTGACTATCCCCTCAGTGACATCAGATTTCTGAGGAAATAGCTGATGTTCAAATGAGCAAATTACGTCCTCCAAACTTGAAATCACAAATTGTGAGATCAAGATTTAAGTAATAAATTTACGTAGCTGCTCGTTGACTAAAACTCAATTTTGTAGCTCACTGACGGTATAATGGGAAACAAGGTCACCTGCTGCAATTCTCCATTATCAATTGTGAGGTACCATGGATTCATCTTCGAGTAGATGTTGTAAATATCTAACCTAAAGGTCTTCCGGCCCCACCGAGTTGACTTTTTTCGCTCAAGTCCGATATCAAGCCTGTGGTACAATGGAAACCTGATATTGTTTATCCTTTCCAGATAGGGCAGATCACCCTGGATTATCCTGTCATAAAATGAGAACACACTACCGCTCTGCATGACGAAACTGCCGCTGATGCTTAATTTCTGTGTGATCTTATAGCCTATTGAGAGACTGATATCGTGCGGCTTGTCATATTTATAGTTAAACCGTTCGCCATTATTAATATCCGGCGCTTGCCTTGTGGTCTTTGACAGGGTATAAGTAAGCAGGGCATATGTTTTATGCAGTTCAGCCTGCAGGAGGAACTCAGCTCCGTATGCAAGGCCTGTTACCGGGATGATATTATCTTCCCAACGGGGATAGAGTACAAAGCTTGCACCTTCCCTGTACATGTAAAGATCCCTGCTGTTTTTAAGAAAGAGGCTGACCTCACCCCGGAAAAATGTTCCGGGACTGAAAAACGCCGCTATCTCAACCTGTTGTGATCTGGATGGCTTTATATTACCATATGACGGGATCCATATATCGTTTACGGCAATTGCATTTGAAGAGCTAACCGTATGGATGGACTGAGAGGTTAAGGTATACGCCCCCATCATTGATAAATTCTTATTGACTTTATAGGAAACCAGCAGACGAGGCTCAGGTAAAATGTAAAGCGATTTTAAATCAGACAAAAGAGTAAGTCGGATTCCCGGGCGGAATGAGAGCCTGTCGTTTAATGTAATCCGGTCTTCAATGTAAGCTCCGGCTTCGAGCTGGAAGAAGCCATCGGGACTGGCATTTTCAACTGTTGGTTTGTTTGTTAATTCGCCGTTTGCGTATAGAAAGGTGCCTATCACAGGCTTTACCCTCCGCATCGTGGTAAAGATGCCTGCCTCCAGGTTATGAACGTCGCCTTTTAAAGCCAGGTCGCTGGTAATACCAAGTTCTTTTATCCGGCTGGAACTGGTATTAATTGCATCTTCGGTCTGCTTCTCCTCTTCATAGCGGGTCAGATGAATCTCTTCACCTGACTCAGACAGGAAGTCCTGAAAGAATAAGCGGGTTGTGATACTTTTGTTCGCCGCAGGCCGGTTGGCCCATGAGATCCCTGCAAGCACATCTCTCCACCCTGATATTACTCTGTTTTCATATAAAGTTTTAACATCATCATCAAGTTCAGTGTAGCTGATGTTTTTCTCAAGCTTGTCGCGGTTAACATATAGAGTAAGGCTGAGATCATCTTTACTGCTAATTGAGCGCCATGCGTTCAGGTTTAGATCGTAGAAGTCAAAAAACGGGAAATTCGGGAAATTCCGGTTAAGAGTCTTGTTCAACGGCTTGGTTGAGCCTATCCTGCCTGAAACAGCAACCGTTGTAACCGTGTCAGGGGAAAAAGTGATTGCAGCACCGGATACCAGCAGCCCGGCTGTCACAGAAGTCAGTACTGTATCAGTGACACTCCTGCCGGTATTGAAATTAACTACAGATGACAGTTTCCCCCCGTATCTTGCTGGAAATCCTCCCTTCATAACTTCCACGCCGGAAACAATGAAAGGATCAATAGCCGAGATCAGACCTGAAAAGTGAAATGGCTGATAGAGAGGGAATCCGTTAAGATTGAAAAGGTTCTGATCATACTGACCTCCTCTGACAATAAGTCCTGCCGATCCTTCTCCGCCTGACTGGATCCCGGGGAGGTACTGTATTTTTTTCAGAAGATCCTCACCGCTACCTATAACGGGCAGGAAACTCACCTCTGCCGGAGCGAATCCTGTGATCTCAAGATTAGCGTCTCGTTTAAAACCTGGCTTACGGGATCCAGTTACTCTTACCTCTTCAATTGAGACCAGTTTGTCGTAGTAAAGCAGTATTGACGTATCACGTTTAACGGTCAGATTCGATTTCATCTCTTCATATCCCCCGTACTTAAGAACCAGAGTGAGGGCTCCGGCAGAATGATAAAATGAGAACCTTCCCCGGATATCTGTAAGGTACTTGTCATCATTGACCTTAATCTCTGCATCGGGAAGTGGAATGCCCGTCTGGGCATCAAGTACAACGCCCTCTATCCGCAGACGCTGCCCGCTCAACACTGAACAGACGGCTAACAGAAGTGTTAAGAATAACAGTTTTTTCATTCCGTCACGATTAGAACTGCAGGGTGTCTTTATCAACAGAATAGAGAGCGAAAATGCCGCAACCATTGCTGGTATTACTGTGAAGTCTGACCGGCTCGGCGAAGGGGTCATCAGATGTTTTATAATAAATCCACCTGTCAATCATGTATTTGTAATAATCTTCGCTCAGGGAATAAAGGGAAATTATGCATTTTGATCCTTCGTAGGGTCTGGGGGAGATGATCTTTATTGAATGCCTTTCGCCATCAAAATCGTTGTCATTCCACAGAATTTCAAATGTTGGTTGTTGGGTCCATGGCGCAAAATTAGTACTCTTTAGGCTTCCAGATCCGGGATCAAGGTAGTATCTTGCATTATAAAAAAACGCAGTATATGGCGGATCTGGATCAGAGTAAAGGGCATACTGAATCCGATAATCACGAAATCTATGAGGAGCAGGGATTCCGATGT
>CAYQNT010000186.1:0-3802 GCA_964418865.1 uncultured Rikenella sp. | reverse complement strand
CAGGGAGGTAATAGTTATGATAACCTGCCTGCCTGATGCGCCAGCTCAGGTCAATATCCTCACCGTACATGAAGTATGCAGTGTCAAAGAGGCCGGCTTTATCCAGTGCTTCCCTCCTTATAAGCATAAATGCGCCGGTGAGTATACCTGCCCGGCATATCTGATCATCAGGCATGTTCCCTATGTAGTAGGCATTGAACAGGGCTGAGCGGGGGAAGAGCTTTCCCATACCAGTCAGCCGGAACAGCGAGGTCATGGGTGAGGGGAAGCCTCTTTTAGATTCAGGAAGAAACCTGCCGTCACCGTCAGTCATCCTTGCACCGGCAGCACCGGCTTCAGGATGCTCATCCATGAAGGCAAGAGCGTTGACAAAGGTATCGGAACCAACAACAGTGTCAGGATTAAGTATCAGCAGGTATTTCCCGGCAGAGGCTCTTATGCCCTTGTTGCATGCTGCCGAATAACCTTCATTGGTCTCGCTGACAATGAGTCTCACTGTGCCGAACTCATTGATGACCATCTCTGCCGATTCGTCTGATGAACAGTTGTCAACCACGGTTATCTCATGACTGATGCCAGAGGCTGCGGCCATGACTGAATGCAATGCCTGCCTGAGATAATCACTCACATTAAATGAGACGATTATTATTGAGAGTTCCATTGGGGTCAGCCTGCAGCCATCTCCTCCCTTATTGCTTCCGCAAGCCTGCGAACCCCCTCGCAGGTATCTTTCTTGTCTGTGTAGGAGAAGTTGATTCTTATGGTATTATGCCCTTCGTTGTTGCAATAGAACACGAAACCGCAGACAAATGCAACTTTTTTCTCAATGGCCCTTTCAAGGAGCTTTGTTGCATCCATGGTGGGGGGCAGTGTTACGAAAAGAAAGAGTCCCCCGGCGGGTTCAGTCCATTTCACACCTTCAGGCATAAATTTCCGGAAGCATTCAAGCATGTAATCGCGCCGTCCGTGGTATAGCTCCACCGTCTTCGCCAGGTTGATGTCAAGCAGCCCTTTCTCTATGTACCTGGCAACTATCTTCTGAACGAAGGGAGGGGTACAGAGGTCGGCAGCCTGCTTAGCCGTCACCATCTTGTCAATTATCTCCGGGTGGCCTGTAACCCATGCCAGGCGGAACCCGGGAGCCAGTATCTTTGAAAAGGTATAGAGTGTGATCACACGGCCATGGGTGTCAAGTGATGCCATCAGTGGCTCATGGGCGCCTTCAAAACGTACTTCGCGGTAGGGACTGTCTTCAACGATTATCAAGTCGTGTTTTTCGGCTATCCTGATTATCTCCATGCGGCGTTCACGCGGCAGGGTAACACCCGTGGGGTTCTGAAAATCAGGTATTACATAGATGAACTTGATCACACAACCTTCGCTCTTTAGCTTGATGATTATCCTTTCAAGCAGCTCGGGTTTCATGCCCTCGTCATCAAGGGGTATGCCCACCAGCCTGGCACCGTAATTTGAAAAGGCATTCAGCGCCCCCAGGTACGACGGCAGTCCGCATATGACCACGTCACCGCGGTCTATGAATATTTTGCCGCAGAGATCCAGTGCCTGCTGTGATCCTGTGGTGATGAGTATGTTTTCAGGTGACAGTTTAAGCCCGTCTCTGATATGGCGCCCGGCAAGGAGGGTGCGCAGCTTAATCTCTCCCTCTGTTGTTCCGTACTGTAGTGCTAACTTCCCCTCTTTCTCAAGCACCTCGGAGGTGATCTCCTTTATATCATCAATAGGGAAGGAGTCAGGTGAGGGTAATCCGCCTGCAAAGGAGATCATATCAGGTTTCTGTGTCAGCTTAAGTATCTCCCTGATAGCTGATTTCTTCAT
Source organism: uncultured Rikenella sp. (assembly GCA_964418865.1). Classification (GTDB taxonomy): domain Bacteria; phylum Bacteroidota; class Bacteroidia; order Bacteroidales; family VadinHA17; genus SR-FBR-E99. The sequence continues at coordinate 1,966 of CAYQNT010000186.1, read as the reverse complement.
CAGATGCGATGCGTCTGAAAAGAACCGGTCAAATGTTTCTGCCATTAGCTCTGGTTTTTTATCAAATAAAGCAAGATTCTCAGAATAAAAAAATGACTTCTGTGAATAAACTGCTATAAACTCTCAGGGAATTGCAGGTAGGGGAGATGCAGGCTAAGGAATATTCTCTCATAAGTCGGTGGTTCTAAGTCAACAGACTTCAGCAAGAGTTAGTTGGCCTTATATCTCCAATCAAAAAGTAGCTGGAGGGTGCCTATAATGGGAATGAGAAGATGCAGCGGTTGACAATTGACTGTCCCAGCGTGATCTCATCAGTATACTCAAGCACATCACCTATAGCCACACCACGGGCAAGGGTGGTGATGCGAATATCAAGCCCGGAGAGGCGCTTGTAGATATAGTAGTTGGTAGTATCACCCTCCATGGTGGTGCTGAGGGCAAGGATCACCTCGTTGATACCGCCGCTGCGCACCTTCTCCTCGAGCTTGCTGATAGTAAGGTCAGAGGGTCCGATACCGTCTACCGGAGAGATGATGCCTCCCAGCACATGATACAAACCCTTGAACTGCCTGGTGTTCTCAACAGCCATTACATCCTGAACGTTTTCAACGACGCATATCAGCGTCTTGTCTCTTGAATCATTACTGCATATCTCGCAGACAGTGGTGTCGCTGATACCGTGACAGATGCTGCAATAGCATACGTCCTGTCGGAGCCTGGTGATGGTCTCTCCGAACCGTCGTACCTCTCCCTGGTCACGTCTGAGGAGGTGCATTACCAGCCTGAAGGCCGTCTTGCGGCCTATGCCAGGTAGTGATGCAAACTCATTCACTGCCTCTTCTAGCAGTTTGGAAGGGAAATGTGATGTCATATATGGGCTTTGCTGCAAAAATAATTCAATATTTGCCGTAAACCTGGTAGTATGATTAATTTTATCTCCGTTATTTTTGTTAACCTTGCACTCTTTCATTCCTGATTATGACACCAACACTCATTCTGCTGGTCTTCATTGCCTACACGCTGCTGCTATTCGGCGTGACCTTTGTCACAGCGCGCAAGGCCAACCATCAGTCGTTTTACATAGGTAATAAGGCTTCACCCTGGTACGTTGTGGCATATGGTATGATTGGTGCCTCACTCTCAGGGGTGACCTTCATGTCTGTCCCCGGCTGGGTTGGAGAGACTCAGTTCTCATACATGATGGTGGCTTTCGGATATTTCTTCGGTTACATTGTGATTGCCCTCGTTCTGCTGCCATTATACTATCGCCTCAAACTGACCTCCATTTACGGATACCTTGAACAGCGGTTTGGCTTCTGGTCATACAAGACCGGTGCAGGATTCTTTATTCTGTCAAGAGTGCTTGGGGCTTCGCTGCGCATGTTCCTGGTAATTAATGTGCTGCAGATTTTCGTCTTTGATGCATGGAACGTTCCTTTCTGGGTCAATGTGATGATATTCATCATTCTGATTATCATATACACTCTGAAGGGAGGGATACGGACCATTATCTGGACTGACACCCTGCAAACGACTTTTATGCTGCTAGCTGTGTTGTTGTCAGTCTATTATATTGGCAAAGAGCTTGGCGCACCCGTCTTCACCTTGATGAAAGATGTGTTTGACAGCGACATGTCACGAATTGTGATCACTGACTGGGATCATCCGCGTTACTTTCTAAAGCAGTTTTTCAGCGGTATGTTCATAACCATAACCATGACCGGGCTTGACCAGGAGATGATGCAGAAGAATTTGAGTATCAGGCGTCTCAAGGATGCTCAGAAGAACATGTTCACCTTTAGTACGGTCAACCTTTTCGTGGTTTTCCTTTTCCTGATCCTTGGCGCATTCCTGGCGCTTTTTGCAACGGCACAGGGAGTGTCAGTAGCAATGTCCGATGATCTTTTCCCGACGATCGCATTCAGGTACCTGACCCCTCCACAACAGAGGTTTTTATTGCACAGAT
>CAYQNT010000185.1:0-3831 GCA_964418865.1 uncultured Rikenella sp. | reverse complement strand
AATACATGCAGTTTGCCACCATCGGGCTGGGGGTGGCTATTATACTGCTTATCTTCACTCTCTTTGCCGGAGTGAGCATCAACCAGGCTGTCCGCTGGCTTGAGATACCCGGTATCGGTCTGAGGCTGCAGACCTCCGACCTTGCCAAGGTAGCACTGGTCATCTACCTGGCGCGCGGACTGACGGTTTACCAGAATGAGCTCAAAAACTTCACCGTGGTGACCAGGAAGCTGATGATACCCGTGGCTGTGGTATGCGGGCTGATAATGTCAGAGAACCTCTCCACGGCTGTCATAATCTTCATGATAAGCATGATAATACTGTTTATAGGCCGCGTGCCCATCAGGTTCCTTCTGGCCTACGCAGGTATGGGGCTGGTAGCAGTGATATTGCTGGCGTCGCTGTTGCTGGTATTCAAAAAAGATGATAACAGGGTGCAGGTGTGGAAGAACCGTATTGAGACATATTTTAGTAAAGAGGCTTCTCCTGACGCCAGCTACCAGTCGAACCAGGCGATGATAGCCATCTCCACCGGCAAGCTCTTCGGTAAGCTGCCGGGGAAGAGCACCCAGCGAAATATGCTTCCACAGTCGAACTCCGACTTCATATTTGCCATTATTGTTGAGGAGTATGGGCTGTTTGGGGCAGTGTTAATCATAATGAGTTACCTGGCACTTATGTTCCGGGGCATACAGATAGCGCGAAAGTGCGACTATGCGTTCCCGGCCCTGATGGTGCTGGGCCTTACTGTCATGATAGTATTTCAGGCATTTCTGAACATGCTTGTGGCCGTGGGTCTCTTCCCGGTGACGGGTCAGACGCTGCCGATGATAAGCTGGGGCAGAACCTCGGTGATGGTCATCAGCTTCTCGCTGGGAGCGATATTAAGCGTCTCCAGGGTCATGAATGCCCGCGAAAGAAACGAGAAACTCTCTGATATTGAACAGACAGACAACAGTGCGGCATGAAGAGAGAGGGCAAAGATATAAGGATCATCATCAGCGGGGGAGGCACCGGAGGTCATCTCTTCCCGGCCATAGCCATCGCAAATGCGCTGAGACGCATTGAACCCATGGTGGAGATACTTTTTGTGGGCGCCACAGGGAAGATGGAGATGGAGAAGGTGCCTGAAGCCGGTTATGAGATTACCGGGCTTCCTATTGCAGGACTAGTCAGAGGAGGAGGCCTCAGGAACATACGGGTGGCATGGATGCTCTTACGCAGTATGATCAGGTCGGGACAGATAATAAGGAAGTTCAAGCCTGATGTGGTTGTAGGCGTTGGCGGATACGCCTCGGGACCGGTACTAAAACAGGCACAGCAGAGAAAGATACCTACGTTATTGCAGGAGCAAAACAGCTATGCCGGGGTGACCAACAAGCTGCTTGCGAAAAAGGCTGCAAGAATCTGTGTGGCGTATGAGGGGATGGAGAAATATTTCCCTCCGGAGAAAATCCTACTGACTGGCAATCCCGTCAGGCAGGCTTATGACAATCTTGACACGCTGAGGGCAGAGGCTATGGAGCATTTTGGTTTAAAGCCGGGTGTGCCTGTTATTCTTGTGCTTGGGGGGTCGGGCGGCGCCGGCACCATCAACAACAGTCTTGGCGGCGACCCCACAAGTAATAGTCTCGGTAGCAGCCCAACCAACGGCGGGCCAACCAACAGCAACATCCTTACCGGCATAGAGCGGGTAGAGCAGTCAGGGGTGCAGATGATATGGCAGACCGGGAGTCATTATTATAACCGTATGCGCGAGGTTGTTGAGGAGAAGGCAGTGATGAACATCAGGGTCACAGGCTTTATTAACCGCATGGATCTTGCCTATGCTGCCGCCGATGTGATCATATCGCGTGCCGGCGCGGGCACCATCTCTGAGCTGGCGCTTGTAGGCAAGCCTGTTATACTGGTGCCGTCGCCCAATGTGGCTGAAGATCATCAGATGCACAACGCCATGGCGCTGACTGAGAGAGAGGCTGCGATACTAGTTAAGGATGCCGATGCTCCGGCTGAGCTGATAGAGGCAGCACTGGCGCTGGTAAATGACGCGGAGAGGAGAAAAATACTTTCAAAGAATATAAAGAAAATGGCAATCAGAAATGCCGACGAGGTAATAGCAGGTGAGGTTTTGGAACTAGTTGGGGAATAAAGAATGTCAAAATATGCAGTTTGCCAGAAGATGCAGAATGACAAAAGAAAAAGATTATCAGAAGATTAAAAAGTGAAGAAGATCAAAAGATAAAGAGTGCCAAAAGATGAGGATTATTAAAAGATGAGAGGACTGTCAAACATAGAAGGAATCTATTTCCTGGGCATAGGCGGAATAGGTATGAGCGCCCTGGCCAGGTATTTCTTAGCTGCCGGCTATGTCATCTGTGGTTATGACCGCACTCAGAGCCAGCTGACCGGCACACTGGAAGATGAGGGATGCATCATTGCCTACGAAGATACTCTTGACTCCCTGCCCGTGCTCTTCTCCGACCCGGAGGCGCGCAACAAGGTGATGATAGTCTACACACCCGCCATTCCTGCAGAGAGCATCCTGCTTAATTATTTCAAGGATAACGATTACACCTTATATAAGAGGTCAGAGATACTGGGACTTATCTCCCGCGAGACAGATGCAATAGCCATTGCCGGAACGCATGGCAAGACTACTGTCAGCACAATGACTGCGCATATACTTACCACATCAACAGTAAACTGTTCGGCCTTTCTTGGCGGTATCTCGAAGAATTATAATACCAACTTCCTGCTTGCTGAGAGTCGTTATACGGTCATGGAAGCCGACGAGTTTGACCGCTCATTCCTCCATCTCTCGCCTCTTATCTCTGTTGTAACAGCCATCGATCCTGATCATCTTGACATCTATGGTACGGCGGAGTCGATGGTTGATGCCTATCGTGCCTTCTGCCAAAGGATTCGTAGAGGTGGTACACTGATTCTTAATGAAAACACCATCGGCAGCCTTTCATTGCAGGGCAATGCCGGCAACTCCAGCCACGGGGGCGGGGAGCAGATACCGGGTGAGCACGCCACTGGCGGCCTTTTATTGCAGGGCAATAATGGCGGATCCAGTAATGGGACCGGAGAGCAGATACCGGGTGAGCACGCCACTGGCAGTCTTTCTTTGCCGGAAGATGTTACTCTCTACAGCTATGGCACCGGTGAGCAGGCCTCCTTCAGGGCAGTCGACATCAAAAAGGAGGAGGGGTGTTACAGGTTCAACCTTATCACTCCCGGAGAAACGGTAGAGGATATCATTCTCCATCAGCCCGGCATGGTTAATATACTCAATGCCACGGCAGCAGCAGCAGCAGCCTGGTGTGCCGGCGTTGATCATGATGAGATACGAAAGGCTCTCTGTTCATACGAGGGTGTTCGTCGCAGGTTTGACCTCAGGTATACCGGCAAAGAGATCATGTATATGGATGATTATGCGCATCATCCGCAGGAGATCAACGCCCTTATCAGCGCCGTGCGCGACTTCTGGCCGGGGAGACATGTGACAGGCATCTTCCAGCCACATCTATTCTCACGTACGCGCGATTTCGCTGACGGGTTTGCGGCTGCCCTCGACAGGTTCGATGAGGTGCTGCTGCTGACACTTTATCCCGCCAGGGAAAAGCCAATCCCGGGTGTCTCGTCAGATATGATAGCCGGACTGATGAAAAACAAGAACGTGAAGGTGGTGACCAGGGAAGAGCTGCTGCCTGCACTTGACGGCGTGAAGAAAGGCCTGCTACTGACAATAGGCGCCGGCGACATTGACCGTTTTGTTGAACCGATAACAGAGATGCTAAGGGAGCGCGACAGATGAACCTGCTGATG
>CAYQNT010000184.1:0-3837 GCA_964418865.1 uncultured Rikenella sp. | reverse complement strand
TCAGCAATGATATTCTGGATGTCACTGCTGCTCCTGAAATCACGGTTGTTTACCTGTATATGCGCAAGCTCTTCATTGACAGCTGCTTCAATCCTCTGAACCACGGAGCTGTTAATTGCGGCCATAGCGAACACGCCGGCAAACACGCCAACTGTTACTGCTGCAATTACCGTCAGGCTCCTTGTCTTGTTCCTCCATATATTCTTCCAGGCAATAGATGTAATCATGATTTTTGTTCAATTAAGCTCTCATAGCATTAATAACATTTAATCTGAAAACCTTGCGTATGCTGAAGGCGATGGCAATGGAGAGGATCAGGAGCACAATCACCACCTGCCACAGGTAATGGGTACCTGGCAACAGCATGGGTAACACAGGTTCAAAGCCATAGTCTTCAAACAATCTGGCCACCTCGCCGGTAAACCTCAGGGGTCTCGCATACCCGTAAAATACCAGGGGAAGGGAGGCTGCCACACCAGCTGTTACACCAATTACCCCCATTAGCAACATTTCCATGGAAACCACCCGGGCCAGCCTGCTCTTACGCATCCCTATAGAGATAAGCATACCGAATTCACGCCGTCTTTCAGCCATCATCATCAAAACGGTACCGAAGACACCGAAAGCTATCACAAGATACAGAATACCTATCATGATTGCCCCGCTTCTATTATCTGCTTCCATCTGGTTAAGAAGCAGGGAATTAATCTCCTTCCATGTGCGGATGACAAGGCCGTCACTGCAGGCCTTGCTCAGCCGTGCCTGAGTCATTTGAAGCTCTTTATCGGTGGTATCCAGGATACTTATAACAGCTGAAGTGGCCATGCCGGGAGCAGCGTAGAGATACTGTGCATCATCCAGTGTGAGATAGACAAATCTGTTGTCGATTTCGGGCTGGGGCATGATAACAACACCTTTTACAATGTAGAGTCCTGCTGCTGTTGTTCCATGGTAGCCCTGTCCCATAAGCACGATAGTATCGCCTACACCGGCATGAAGGTATTCAGAGAGGCCTCTGCCAATGACAGCATGACCTGAGTCGGCAGCAGTCAGGTAACCATTCTCAAATGAGGCATACTTTCTGAAAAGGGGGAGTACCTCCAGGGTGTCGGATCTCTCTATGCCAAGAATGGAGATAAGGCTTGCATCGTCAGTATATGAATCATTGATAAACAGATCAAGCAGTTTACCGGTGCGGCCAGGCAGGCTGTCTGCTTTCAAAGCCTCAACAGCCTCCGGAGTCAGCTTGTACCTGACCATACGGTTTCTGATATTAAGCCCTTTTACCTCCTTTTCCGGATTCATACCAATGACCATTACACCCTGCGTGCGGCTTCCGGCCGCAGCCAGTGCAAATGATTCCAGCCTGGGAACAACAGCAGTCACATTCGGATCATTTTCTATCCTGACAATGACTTGTGGATTAACAACGAAGCCATTGTCAAGGGTTGGCTCGTCAAGGTAATCGGTCTGCTGGAGCTGCAGGTAACCTGAATAGGATTCAATGACGTCACTATACATCTTGTTATATGTGCCCAGCTGAAATGACCTCATTATCAATGCGAAGAAGACAGCAAAAAAGACAGATGCTGCTGTAATCAGTGTCCGTCTTTTGTTCCGCCATAGGTTTCTCCAGGCCAGCTGATAGTCCTTCATATTGATGTCCCCTTCATTTTTTTACCTGTCACCTAAGGCTTTTCCCTTTTTTCCTGTCATCTGATAATTATACTTTTCCTTTGTCGCCTGATACTTTGCATCTTCTTTCTCTCACCTGATGCTTTTCATCTTCTGCTGTGAAAAGAAACTCTCTTCAATGCTGACATTAAATTTCATCTCCAGAATCTTAAGAATGGTTTTATGCCCCTCTTCTTCTGCCGGCACCAGTTCTATGGTCGTTGGTATGAACCTGCCATCCATGGTCTTCAGCTCCATTCCTCTTTCGGTCCTTACCAGGTAATTATCTTCATCATAGAGTTCCGCTTTCATCATTATGAACTCCTTCTTATCTACCCACCACATCTGGTAACCCCAGAGCACGTCAGCATCCTCTCTGGCCGTAAGTTTTATCATGTAGCATAAACGACCGTCAACCTCCTCCTCTCCCTCAATGGTATGGGTATAATCATCCACCACTGATGATTCCTTCAGAATATCATCATTCGTGTAATCAGATCCCATCCAGCCCTGTGACATCATGGAGGGAGGCAGCTTGATCAGCCTGTTGATGGCGGGATTCCAGCTCCACATCTCACTGCCGCGTTTCAGGAATGTCTGTCCCTTATCCCTTGCCGGAGCAGTGATGAGTGTCAGGGAGTAGTCATTGCCCAGCGACCATGATTTGAATTCCACGGTCCTCTGCCACGATGGGCGCACTATGGTCATGCTCATCACACTGTATCCGGACTTTTCCCCGTTGAATTTGTCATCAGCCTTTTTTATTATCTCTTTGGCTGTGAGTTGCTGGGCATTTGCCGAATAGAGGAGTGACTGTAGGAGAAATGCTGCAAAAACTACGGAAATTGACCTTACAATTTGAGTCATATGTATAGTTTTAATCACTTTCATAGATTTCACTTCGCTGAGCTCTCTGCTTTTTCTGTTTTGGTTCACAAATAAGCTAGCCGGGAGATCTGGCAGCAGGCACCGGATAATGGAGGTGTGTCAGAAGTTAAATACTCTTCCAGAAGTTTAAATATACGAAAGTATTTTAGAAGGAGGGATACTGCTAAGATAAAAAAGAAGGTGTATCAAAAGGCACCACCCTCTATCAGGAGGGAAAGTGCCTAATGATAAGCATTATGACTTTCTCCTCCATTTTTAAGGAGGAGTACCCCGGCGGTATCGACGGGGGGAGGTGGTGAATTCTGAGACCACCTCCTTAAATGAAATTTTCCGCTTAGGATTTCTCTTACAGCTACCTGATTTATATTTAATTACTTCAGTGAAAATGAAATAGGAACCGAGTAATAAACATCTACCGGCTTGCCTCCCTGTTTTCCGGGTATCCAGTCAGACAGACTGCTCATTACCCTTATGGCTTCCGCATCCAGGAGCGGGTGGACTCCTCTTACAACACTTACATCCTCACTTTTGCCCTGGGCGGTTACTACGAACCGGAGTATGACCTTGCCCTGAATCCCCTGTTCTTTCGCCTCAGGGGGATAGGTCAGGTTTTCAGTGATATTTTTTAATAGCTCCGTATCGCCTCCGGGATATTTCGGCATCTCCTCAACCACTATGAATATTTCACCTCTATTCACTTTATCAGGCAGTGAGAATCTGGCAACGACCTCCGCTGTGAACGGTTCATTCATCCCCGGGTTCACCGGAGGCACCCATCGCGGAGAAGTCCGGATAACGTCTGCCAGGGCGTTACCAAGAAGTGCATTGGTTGCATCAGTGGGTTTAACATTGGTGACCGACCCGTCAGTCTCTACGGTATAGCTTACATGTGCCCATCCGGAAATGCCCTGACGGACTGCTTCTTCAGGGTACCTGGTGCGCGTTATGACCCAGTTATTGAAGGTCTGGTAGAAATTGCCCTCAAAGGTTGGGAAGTCGCCTTGTGACTTCCTTCGGATAGGTACATTCATCCCCATCTCCCTTGCTTTTTTGATCGAGTAAATTTCAGTTGCACCGGCAGCCCCTTTTTCTCCGTATTTTTCAATAGCTTCCTTAGGCGTAAGAATTTTGTACATCCCTAAATCATCTTTCATCTTTTCCATCACAGCCCATTCGTTCTGATCGGAAATAACGCCATCAACCACAATAATCGGCGCAGGTTTCTTAGACGGATCAGGCTTAATAACTGAACGATCAACGTAATTCGGAACAGGG
>CAYQNT010000183.1:0-3841 GCA_964418865.1 uncultured Rikenella sp. | reverse complement strand
AACACAAATATTAGAGACAGGTTATTTGAGATAAATACCTCAGTAATGTCAAATGGCACTTATACCGTAGTTGCATCGACGAACAAATGGAAATCTTCAACTAATTTGATAGTTAATCACTAGACTTGATTTAGCGGATGAGATGTCGGAATATTCCGACATCTCATTTAAATAGTCTCAGAAGAAAGTCAGATCCTTAGGTTTCTTTACTAAGCTTTTATAAGTTAAATTTTGATAATGATCAGTTAATCAATATGAAACAAAAAATCACCACGCTATATATCATTTATTCACTCTACCTGGTGATTCTATTTATCCTATCCTCATGCTCCAAGGATATGACCTTCAGCTTACCTGACACAGATCCTCTTATAGCTGTACAATCATTTATTGGTCCAGACCAAGAAAGCAGGGTGAGAGTGACAATGGCAAGAGGGATACAGGACCCTGCCATTCAAATGGACATTGATTGTCAGGTTAACCTTTTTGAAAATGGAGTGTTCTATAAAAGTTTAACCCTTGACACCCCGGCAATATTGTCGGGAACCATTTCTACTCAAGGTTATCTGGATTTTCCGATAGATTCATCAATTGTTATTAGTGAGGGGAAGGAATACTCAATTGAGGTCAATTATCCAAGCTTTAAAACTGTAACGGCCAAGGACATTAAGCCGCACGCGGTAAGGATCAATGAGATAAGATGGCGTTTATTTACAGGCGAAATGCCGGAATGGTATTATAACACACCATGGACAAATACCTACAATGATGTCTATGTTCCAAACTCAAGGGCAACACTGTTAATTGAATTTGTAATAACATTCGATGATCCGCCCGGCATAGATAACTTCTACTGTATGGGAATGAACCTGGTAACACCATCTGGCCTGCCAGCCCCGGTTGACTTTTATAATATTCGATGCCAGTATGCACTTTACTCAGATCCTGATCCGCCTTTCCGAATGTACAATTATCGCACAAAATACCCATACTATTACGGTTGGCATAATCCGACAACATATGAAATTCTGTGGAAAGACAACGACTTTGACGGCAGCAGGCATTCAATAACGATCATCGCTCCAAGGCCCAACGTAGGAGCAAAATGCATCATTTCCCTATACTCCCTGAGTGAGAATTACCACAACTATATGATTGACAGGTGGAAATACTATAAAGTATCACATGATCCCTTCTCCGAGCCGATTAGACTTCACAGCAATACCAGCAATGGATGCGGTATTTTTGCAATGTACTCTGTTGACAAAGATACCCTGCAGTTCTAATCGTTGAGATATGAAAAAACTGTTATTCATAACACTTCTATTAGCTGTCTGCTCATTATTAAACGGTCAGCGCCAACGCATTGAGGCTGTCTTACTTGATGCACAAACGGGTATTCCCCTTCCCGATGCAAGGATTAAAGTCGATGAGGACAGTTACCTTACAGATATCAGGGGCAGGTTTTCATTTTATCATTCTGCCGGTACCCTCACTCTGTTAATTAAATACGGCGAGTATGAAGAGATGAAATCAGATCTGACTGTTAGAAGTGATACCACCCTGGTGTTGTTCTATGACAAACTGGTCTCAATCGAAGAGATCAGAGTAACCGGATCCCGTAAACCAGGTTTTAAACGAGACTCCAATCTTGAAATCACCGGCTTTGCCCCTGCAGAGGTGAGCTTCCTGCCCGTGATTGGCAGCGGTGAAGACCTATTGAAAAAGATTCAGTACCTGCCCGGTGTCCAATCAGGAGGAGAAGGGTCGGCCGGACTTATTGTAAGGGGAGGTCAGTACGATCAGAACCTTTTTAATCTTAACGGATTCCCGGTCTATCAGCCATTTCATTTTTCGGGACTGATCTCTGCTATTGATCCTTTCATAGTTTCAGGGGTGGAAGTTATGAAAGGAGGATTTCCGGCAAGATACGGTGGAAAGCTGTCATCAGTGGTCAATTTCAATACCGACAGAAGTGTCTCTGACACTGTCATGACTTCAGTATCAGCCGGGCTGCTGGTATCGGGCGCCGGTGTCGCTTTTTCACCTGACACTGCTACAACAGTTGTTGTAGCTGGTAGGATAGGCACCACTAAATTCCTGAACAAAACACTTAACCGCAACTTCCCTCATTTCCCGTTTTTTGATTTTTACGATCTGAACCTGTATGCATCCCGCACTCTCAATAGAAATAACGATCTCAGCCTTACCCTTTATTTTAACCGTGACAAGCTTGAGAAGTACACGAGCTACACAGAATTCGACGATGATGTTGAAACTCTATATGAGAACAGGGTGATCTCAGGGTGGAAAGATCTGCTTGCAGGGATTTCATGGACCAACAAACCCACTTCGAATAAAAGCATTACCACTCGTCTGTTCTTTCAGGATTTCCTGTCAGAGTCCGGGGAAGAAATCCATCTGACCCGCTATGAAGATGAAACTCAGACTGAAGATGCAATAAATACCACCAGCAGCAGGATCAAAGAGCTTGGTCTTAACAGCACCCTGGCCATTTCAAGTAAAGTCCATAATCTTGAGGCAGGCATCTTTGCCAATCTACGCTCTGTGAAGCCTGTTATTGGCACATTTCTCTATACAAACGGGGAACTTACAAACCACCCGGCAGGTGAAAATGCAAGCCTTGAAGGAATCTCTCAGCTCGAAGCAGGAGTTTATATTGAAGGCCGCATTACACTCAGTGACAGGTTCACAATCCGGCCAGGCATAAGGCTTACCCTTTTATCAGACCTTAAATCAGTCTATTGTTTACCCGAGCCACGCCTGCTGGCTTCCTTTAAAGTCAGTGAGGATCTGACTTTGATGGGAGCCTATACCCTGTCCTCCCAGCCGATCCATACTGTCAGCTCTTCAAATGCAATTGCAGTAAACGATATCTGGATTCCCTCCTATGGTAATATTAAGCCAGCCCGGACACAGCAAATTGAGATAGCTGCTTTTTTCGATCCCGGAACATTCTTCCGGGGAGAGGTCAATCTATTCCTTAAAAACAGCAAGGATCTTTATATGTATAGAGAAGGTGCAAGCTTTGTGCTCTATCCCCGATGGGAAGATAATATCATCCCTGTAACCGGTCTTGGTTACGGTGCCGAGTTCCTCCTTCAGGCTGAACTGCATAAAACCTATGCACTCCTTACTTACACCCTGTCAAAGACCACGCGGCAATCGCCGGAGATAAATAATGGTGAACGGTTTGATCATAAGTATGACAGGCCTCACGATTTCAGGCTCTCCATAGGATATAAGATCACTCAGAAACTAAGTATCAGTGGCAGTTTCGTCATGCAAAGCGGGACTGTATTCTCGTTTTACGACAGGATAATACAGGGCGATCTACCCTATCTTGAAAGGATAAACAATATCAGGTTCCCATTATATCATAGGCTCGATATCGGGCTTGAACGAAAAACTTTCACAAAGTGGGGAAGAAAAACTTTCAGAGTGGACATTTACAACGCCTATTCTAAGATGAATCCATGGTATCTGACACTAGATAACGGTGAATTGCAACAGGTGACTCTGTTCCCCATAATTCCATCAGTGAGTTACAAAATAGAATTCTAATCAGACGTAAGGCATTGGAATTTAACATGATTAAAATATTGCCACGAAAACATGACCTTCCCTTCGCTGTCAGGCACATCACACAGATATTGTTTTTTTGACAATTAAAATGAAGCGTCTGTGTGAAGAGCCTTCCAGCCCATCCCGACGTAACAAACAATATGGGGGTAACCTTCCAAATAACAATAAATAGCCCTACAGCTAACAGGTCGGTATATGTCATTGGCGCTCCGCACCGCGAGAATCTTCTGGCTAA
>CAYQNT010000182.1:249-3842 GCA_964418865.1 uncultured Rikenella sp. | reverse complement strand
TACCCTTACCTCAGGCAGGGCTACATCCACGATGGAGTTCTCGCATTTTGAAGAGGTGCCTGCAGAATTAGCGAAGAAAATTATTGAAGTAACAACAGGAAAAATTCTTTAACAAAGATGAGTCAGAAAATCCGCATCAAACTGAAGTCTTACGATCATAATCTGGTCGACAAGTCGGCTGAAAAGATTGTCAAGACAGTCAAATCGACGGGTGCAGTTGTCAGCGGCCCTATACCGTTGCCCACCCATAAGAAAATTTATACAGTGCTTCGTTCACCGTTCGTGAACAAGAAAGCAAGAGAGCAGTTCGAACTGTCATCGTACAAGCGTCTGCTTGACATATACAGCTCAACACCCAAAACCATCGATGCCCTGATGAAACTTGAGCTGCCCAGCGGAGTGGAAGTCGAAATAAAAGTGTGAAACCGGAAAAATACTGAATTATGCAGGGATTAATAGGAAAAAAGATTGGAATGACCTCCATCTTCGATGAAAGTGGAAAGAACATTCCATGCACAGTCCTGGAAGTGGGCCCGTGTGTCGTTTCACAGGTCAAAACCATTGAGAAAGACGGTTATTCGGCTTTACAGCTTAGCTTCGATGACAAGAGGGAAAAGTCAAGCAACAAAGCTGAGATCGGGCATTTCAAGCAGGCCGGCACCGGTCCCAAGAGGAAGGTGGCTGAGTTCTCAGGATTTGAAGAAGACAAATACAAGAGAGGTGACGTCATCACCGTCGGCCTCTTTGATGATGATACATTTCTTGATGTCAGAGGCTGGACCAAAGGCAAGGGATTTCAGGGTGTTGTCAAGCGCTATGGCTTCGCCGGTGTTGGCGGTACTACCCATGGACAGCATAACAGGCTTAGGGCTCCCGGCTCAATAGGCGCTTCATCATGGCCGTCAAGAGTTATGAAGGGCATGCGTATGGCAGGTCGTACCGGTGGAAGACAGCAGGAGACCGAGCTTAGGGTTGTGAAAATTCTGCCCGAATCAAACCTGCTTCTGGTTAAAGGCGCCGTCCCCGGCCCAAAAGGTGGTTACGTAATAATAACAAAGTAATGGAAGTAGCAGTATTTAATATAGAAGGTAAAGAGACCGGAAGAAAAGTCAGTCTTGATGACACAATCTTCGGCATTGAACCCAATGACCACGCTATATACCTTGATACCAAACAGTTTATGGCTAGCCAGAGACAGGGTACACACAAGGCAAAGGAACGCGGCGAGATCAGGGGCAGCACACGCAAGCTCAAAAAACAGAAAGGCACCGGAACAGCACGTTTCGGAAGCATAAAGAACCCTGAGTTCCGTGGCGGCGGACGTATATTCGGCCCCAGACCAAGATTCTACGGCTTCAAACTCAATAAGAAGGTAAAACAGCTGGCAAGAAAATCGGCCCTCTCCTACAAGGCACAAGATAATAAAATCATCATCCTTGAGGACTTCTCATTCGAGGCTCCGAAGACGTCAAAATTGGCCGGCATGAGCGTAAACCTCAACATCATGAATAAAAAGTTGCTCATTGTTTTAACGGAACAAAATAAAAACATATATTTGTCATCTCGAAATTTGCAAGGAGTTGAGGTTGTAACTATCAGTGATTTAAACACTTATAGTATAATGAAGGCTTCAAGTCTTGTGCTTACAGAGAGTGCAGTTGATGTTTTGCAGTCAACATTTTAATCAGGAGCAGAGAAATGCAGATATTACTTAAGCCCATAGTGACCGAGAAAATGACCAGTCAGGCCGAGACCTTCAACAGGTATGGCTTCCTGGTGGCTCGCAAAGCCAATAAACTGCAGATTAAGAAGGCAGTAGAAGAGCTTTACGGCGTGACTGTTGAATCTGTTAACACCATTAATTATGGTGGCAAGAC
The DNA here is from genome assembly GCA_964418865.1 of uncultured Rikenella sp. Taxonomy (GTDB): domain Bacteria; phylum Bacteroidota; class Bacteroidia; order Bacteroidales; family VadinHA17; genus SR-FBR-E99. Next base: position 1,965 of record CAYQNT010000182.1, on the reverse strand, counting down.
CAAGAGCCGCTATACTAAATCAGGTGTGATGAAGGGAAGGACTGCAGCTACGAAAAAGGCTGTTGTTACTCTCACCAAAGGAGAGACAATTGATTTTTACAGCAACATTTAATATAATATGGCAGTCAGAAAGATCAAGCCTGTAACGCCAGGCCAGAGACATAAGGTTGCGAGTTCCTTTGAGGAGGTCACTCGTGGTACGCCGGAGAAATCTCTGCTTGCGCCACTGAAGAAGTCAGGCGGAAGGAACGTTGACGGCCGGATGACCATGAGGTACATGGGCGGCGGTCACAAGAGGATGTATCGGGTGATCGATTTCCAGAGGAACAAAGACGGCGTTGCCGCCACTGTAACCTCTGTAGAGTACGACCCTAACCGTTCGGCAAGGATCGCCCTGCTTACCTATGCTGATGGTGAGAAGAGGTATATCATTGCTCCCAGCGGCTTGAAGGTTGGTCAGGAGGTTATGTCAGGTAAAACAGCAATACCAGAGCTGGGCAACACTCTTTTTCTTGGAGATATCCCTCTCGGTACCATAGTTCATAATATTGAACTCAAGCCAGGCAAGGGTGCAGCAATGGCTCGCAGTGCAGGAACTTTTGCACAGCTGGCTGCACGTGATGGCAAGTATGCAACCATTAAACTCCCTTCGGGCGAGACCAGACTGGTTCTTATCACATGCCGCGCTACAATTGGAACTGTATCAAATACTGACCACAACCAGGAGGTATCGGGCAAGGCAGGACGTAAGCGCTGGCTCGGTCGCAGACCCAGAACAAGGGGTGTGGCAATGAACCCGGTTGATCACCCCATGGGTGGTGGTGAAGGCAGGGCCTCAGGCGGTCATCCGCGTTCACGCAGCGGCATGCCTGCAAAAGGTTTCAAGACCAGAAGCCGTACTAAGTATTCTAACAAGCATATTATTGAAAGAAGGAAAAAATAATTGATACGATGAGCAGATCTATTAAAAAAGGCCCCTTCATCGATCTCCCCCTGAGTAATAAGGTGGATAAAATGAATGACAGCGGAAAGAAAACTGTGATCAAGACCTGGTCAAGAAGATCAGTTATTTCTCCCGACTTTGTAGGACACACACTGGCAGTGCATAACGGAAATAAATTTATACCTGTCTACATTACCGAGAACATGGTTGGTCATAAACTGGGTGAGTTTGCCCCAACCCGCACCTTCCGCGGTCATGGTGGGAAACAGAAATAAGGTAATGTTGATTAACAACCGAAAAAACAATCAGAAATGGGTGCAAGAAAAAGAATAAGCGCCGGCATCAGGAAGGAAGCCGTAAAAGAGAGGACCAGGGCCGTTCTTCGTAATGTCCCGACCTCGCCACGCAAAATGAGGCTGGTAACAGCTCTTATCAGGGGCCAGGAAGTTAACAAGGCTCTTGATATCCTTAAATTCAGCAAGCAGGAAGCTTCGCGCAGGGTAGAGAAACTCCTTCTCTCAGCTATTGCCAACTGGCAGTCTAAAAATGAGGGTGTTAGGATTGAAGAAAGTCACCTTTACGTTAAAGAGATAAGTGTTGACGGCGGCCGTGCTTTCAAAAGGCTTCAGACAGCCCCGCAGGGAAGAGCCTACAGGATCAGGAAAAGATCCAACCATGTGACTGTGATTCTCGACAGCATGAATAAGGAAGTTGAAAAAACATCAAAATAATCCAGATGGGACAAAAAACAAATCCGATAGGTAACAGATTAG
>CAYQNT010000182.1:0-239 GCA_964418865.1 uncultured Rikenella sp. | reverse complement strand
GGCTAAGAATGAAGGCGTTCGCCTTGAGGAAAGTAACCTATATGTAAAGGAAATACAGGTTGACGGCGGCCGCATACTGCGCAGGATACAGCCCGCCCCGCAGGGAAGGGCTCACCGTATACGCAAGAGATCAAACCATGTAACCCTTGAGCTGGGTAGCAGGAAACAGGAAGTTGAAAAAATTGCAGAGTAAACAATGGGACAAAAAGTTAATCCAATAGGCAACAGAGTAGGGATCA
>CAYQNT010000181.1:0-3852 GCA_964418865.1 uncultured Rikenella sp. | reverse complement strand
TATTGCTCAGCCATGAACATCTGACTCAGCGCCTCGTCATTCTGCTTGGTAGTGTAAAGCCTCAGAAGCCAAACAAGCCCTACAAGCACAATGGCACCAACTAGTACGTATGTAAGCGGCTTGTAATTCTGTTCAAGGAATTGTTCGGTCTTTGTCAGTGTCTGCTCAACATTCTCGATCCCTTTGGAGGTCTCCTTTTTCTTGCTCATATCAATGTTCTCTGTTACAGGTCTAAAAATAACTCCGCAAAAGTAGTATTTCTGCTCTTATATAAAAATAGGTGATTTAAAAAAAAGAGTTTATCCTGAACTGCCTGTCAGTTACTCGTTATGGTTGACGTTTCTTTTTTTAACTTTGAACCTCCGATAATATCTCATAATAATGATGCATCTGGCAAAGCTGGAACTGACCAACTTTAAGAACTATGAAGAGGTGGCCCTTGATTTCTCACCGGGGTTCAACTGCTTTGTGGGCAACAACGGAGTAGGGAAGACCAACATACTTGATGCCGTTCATTATCTTTCACTTACCAAGAGCTTTTTCAATAACTCCGATAGTCTCAGCATCAGGTACGGTGAAGATTTCTTTATCCTCAAGGGGACCTTTGTCAGTGATGATAACAGTGACGAGCTCTTCTGTGCTTTCCAGAAGCAGAAACAGAAGGTTTTCAGACTCAACGGCAAGGAGTATCAGCGCATGTCAGACCACGTAGGCAGATATCCGGTAGTGATGATCTCTCCGGCTGACGGCACCCTCATCACCGGTGCCAGTGAGGAGCGCCGCCGCTTTCTCAACATGATCATCAGTCAGTATGACCCGCAATACCTTGAAGCGCACATGCGCTACAACAAGGCACTGATGCAGAGAAACACTGTGCTCCGTGAGGGCGGCCCCGATGCCGGTGCAATGCTTGAGATTTATGATGAGCAGATGACTACTGAGGCAGAAATAATCTATGAGGCGCGCCGAAGCCTGACTGAGAATCTTTTGCCTCTTTTTGAGTCATACTACGAAAAGATCTCCGGCAGCGCCGAGAAGGTGGGCATAAGATACCGCTCGCACCTGGAGGGTGGCGATTACAGGCAGTTGCTTTCCGATGCAAGGGGCAGGGACAATGCAATGCAGTTCACCACAGTAGGGATCCATCGTGACAATCTGCTATTTGAAATTGACGGTCATCAGGCAAAGATATCAGCCAGCCAGGGACAGCAGAAATCGTTTGTCGTGGCCCTGAAACTTGCCAAATTCAGATTGATAAGCAGGATGAACGGGTTTGCTCCTGCACTGCTTCTTGACGATATCTTCGACAAGTTTGATCAGAACAGGGTGGAGGAGATAATAAGGCTGGTCGGATCAGGCGAGTTTGGACAAGTATTCATTACTGACACGCAACAGGAACGAATACACAGGATACTTGACACCACAGGGGTCGATTTCCGGTTATACCGTATCGGCAAGCAGGGAATAGAGGAGGAGATAACCAACGGGAACCGTTGACGGATGCGTAGAAACAAGACCATATCACTTAAGGAAGCTCTTGACGACCTTGTCAGGGAGTACCGGCTTGAACCAGGTCTGCAGGAGGCGTCGGTCATCAGCATATGGGAGAGTATCGCCGGTAAGGTCATCATGACGCGTACAAAAAAGACCTACTTAAAGGATGGTGTACTGCATATTTATCTCACCTCATCGGTAGTCAGAAATGAGCTCCTGATGATGCGCGATTCACTTAAGTCACGGATAAATAACAAGGCCGGAAAAGAGGTGGTCAGGGAGATAGTGATTCACTGATCAGCTGATAATGTAACTCTCCCTGCTGATTTTAATCTTTTTGATGTGCCCCTTTGATGTGACAAAATGATACTCCTTGCCGTAACACTCCAGTATGACGGTATCACCTTGCAGTGATAAAGTTATGGTTACCGCGGGGTCGTTATTAATGAGTACCCCGGCCATCACAAAAGCCTTCTCGGCGCCGTCGCCCCGCCCAAAATTCCATACCTCATCAGGCTGAGCCATCCTTCCGGAGTCATAAATAGACTTGTTCTTCAGATGATTTATAGCTTCAAATACCTCATCTGCCGTCTTGCCCTCTAGCGGAGCGTGAGATACAGGGTTCCTCTCTATAGCCGCCTTGACGAATGGTCTCCAGTCAGTCCGCTCCATATCACGGTAGGCATATAGTGTGAGAAGGGCCATCTCTGATTCCCCGGAGATCTCAGTTATCTTCCTGATGATATCATCGCGACTGTCAGTGACCTCCAATGAAGGATATACTTCTTCAACATATTGTTTGTCATCAGAGGGTAACTGCGGCTTGGTGACGGTGAATGTGCCAATGTCGGCAAACATCCGCTTCAGACAGTCTGTATGTTCTGTCGGGAAACTCTTGCTGAACTCCTCCTCAATGGTTCGCAGGTCAGCGTTCAGTCGTTTTTTCAGAAATGCCTCAACATCATTAAGCATGATCTTCCCCGGGATGGGATTATGAGAAAACTCTTCATTATCGACCTCGGCCAGGAGCTTGGCACGGGTCTCTTCATTCATGCTCACTTTTGAGGAGTGCTCATATTCGAGGAGCTTTTCAAGCGTTATGTAGCGGCTTGACCCCGCATGGAGATAATGATACTGGAAAAGACACTTATATTCCGTCTTGAATCTTAGGAAGTTGATAAAAACAGCGGGGGTGAGGGGAGAGCTGACAAAGCTATTCAGCTTCTTACGGAAACTGAGATAGGCCTCCCGGTTGATGGTAGCCTTTTCATATACCGTATGAATATGACCGGTGATGTGGGAAACAATTGTCACCTTCTCATTTTCAAGCGCTCTTCTTGCCTTTTCTGATAAAGAGGTGCCGTTAAACCACATGTTCTTTGTCATTATCCTGCGGTTGTTGGTAAGCAGGCCCTCCTTCTCATCAATGTAGTTTTGTGAGTGTAGCGGTGTGGCTATCATGAAGATTTTTTCAAGTGGCACCTCGCCAACAATGAACATGGTGGCTGCATAGAGGGCTGCCAGGCTGACGCACTCTCCGGCACCGGTATTATAATGCTCCTTGTGCCTGAAGGCTGTCATTGCTTCTACTGTCTCCGTCTTCCAGTAGGGAATGACCGTTGAGGTATACTTATCAAGCCCGAAGTGACGCCGGATGTCTATGCTGAAATAATATTTGTCACCCTCGTAACCGAAGAGAGCGTTTGAATTCTTTAGCAAATCTGTATCAAAGAAATCATTGAACCGGGCTATCTCTGTCTCCTTGTCTGTAAGACCCCATGTTTCAAGGTCGAGATTAAATATGTAATTATCAATTATATACTGTTTGATACGGTTAGACTTGCTTATGAAGCTCTTGCGGTGCATATCACTGAACCAGGGGTCATCACGCCATCGCCATATTACCGGGGACATAATATTGGCAAGAACCAGTGGATAAAACAGATCCGGGAAAATAAATATCTCCATATCGGAGAAAGTATAGGCGGAAGAGTATTTTTCCAGAGTCTTCCTGTCTGAAAAGTCGGGACAGATATTACCAGTCATGTAGTTTTTTTAAAAGAACAACAGGATCATGCAATTGTTTCAGTTCAGAAGATCTCAATGGTCGGAAAGAAGAAGGAGGCCTCTCTGAGAGCGTTCTCCGGAGAGTCTGATCCATGAACAGCATTTTCCTGAACGCTGGTGGCAAAGTCTGCCCTGAGGGTTCCACTTGCCGCCTCTTTAGGGTTAGTAGAGCCTATAAGATTGCGAAATTCTTTAACTGCATTCTCATGCCTTAACACCATGACTATTACCGGCCCCGATGACATAAACGCAACTAATGCTTATTATCTTAGTACTTCAAAAGCTGTGATC
>CAYQNT010000180.1:0-3876 GCA_964418865.1 uncultured Rikenella sp. | reverse complement strand
CGCCTATCCCCGAGCAAAAAGCCATTTCCGATCTGCTGTCCACCTGGGATGAGGCCATCGAGAAAACTGAACGGCTGGTGAAGGCGAAGGAAAAGCGGTTTAAGTGGCTGCTGCGGGAGTTGATTTCGGAGCCGAGGAATACACAGTACAACAGGGAATGTAAAGAAGTAAAAATAGGTTCGTTTCTAATCGAGAGCCGTATTCCTGATCGTGAAAATAACCCCAAGAAGCGACTTAGCGTGAGGTTACACTTGAAAGGTGTTGAGGTGCGAGAATATAAAGGCACTAAATCTGATGGAGCAACTTTATATTTTGTCCGTAAAGCTGGCCAGTTTATCTATGGAAAACAGAATGTCTTCCGAGGATCTTTTGGTATAGTGCCTATTGAATTAGATGGATATAGCTCAACCCAGGACATTCCAGCATTCGATGTTGCTGACAATGTTGATAAGACTTGGCTTCTTTTTCAATTTTCATACTCAAATTTTTATAAAAAATTAGAGTTGTATTCAAGTGGTTCAGGTTCAAAGCGACTTCACCCAAAAGAGCTCTTCAGAATGAAGATATCATTGCCACCTTTAAAGATACAAAAACAAATCTCAGATATACTCTCCTCTACCCAGCAAGAAATCGCTATGCTTAAGCAGCTTTTAGATAAATATAAAACCCAGAAACGTGGGCTTATGCAGAAGATGCTCACCGGCGAGTGGCGCGTAAATACGGAAATCGCGGAAAAATAATAGGAGGTATTCTGATGGATAATCTGTCCAAATGGTTTTCAGAGCGTCCCCAATGGCTCCAGATTGCGGCAATGCGGCTTCTTCAGCAGCCGGAGCTTGCCGAAAAAGATATCTCTGAGCTCTCATCCCTGTGTCGGCAGGAAGCAGACGGAAAGTTAGCTGAAACGACGTGGTCCTTTCCTGTTTCTGCGTTCTCCCAGGATGCTATAGGCACTTTGCGCTTATGTTCGATCGGTAATATTGAAGGAATAAATGCCCTTGCTCCAAGAAAACCACTTGAGTTTGGCAAGGGCAATATCTCGATTGTTTATGGCAACAACGGGTCAGGAAAATCCGGTTATGTCAGACTTCTCAAGCATGTATGCGGTGCCCGCGAGATGGGCACCCTGCACCGTAATGTCTATAAGCCTGGATCCCCTGTCCAAAAGGCCTGCATTTCGTTTGAGCAGAACGGCATTACGAAGAGTCATACCTGGTTAGGACAAGGTATCTGCGAGGACCTCAAAGGAGTCGATATTTTCGACACCTCATATGGCAAGGTCTTTGTCAGCAGCGAAGACGAGGTGAGCTACGAGCCGCCGGTATTATCGTTTTTTAGTTCGATAATACTTGCTTGTGAAAAGGTCGCATCGGCTCTAGACACCGAAGCAACTCTGCATCAGTCCCAAAAGCCGAGAATCCCGATTGACATGCAAACAACCGCAGAAGGCATCTGGTACGAAGCCATAAACGTAAAAACCAAACCTCAAGACATCAAAAAGAACTGTGCATTTGACAGCAAAGAAGAGACTGAGATGCAAACTCTACAACAGCGTCTCGCCGAGCAGGTTCCAGCGGATAAAGCGAAGCAACTAAGAAAGCAAATACAGCATATTGACACATTAGTCCAGGATACAAACAGGTATATAGAGCAATTATCGGACGAGAATTGCCTGCGTATCATTTCCGCCAAGAAGAAGTCGAGTCTCAAAAAGGCGGCGGCGGATGCGGCGGTGAAAAAGATTTTTTCTGATGGTGAGATGGAAGGCATTGGGTCTGATGTCTGGAAAGAGCTTTGGGAAGCGGCCCGTCACTACTCTGTGTCGATCGCCTACAAAGAAGCCGAGTACCCGAATGTTTCTGACGGTTCTCGATGTGTCCTATGCCATCAACCCCTGACTCAGGAGGTCAAGGACCGATTGCTCTCCTTCGAAAAATTCGTGAAGGGCGAAATGCAGAAAGGTGTTATGGATGCGGCTGAGGAATATGAGACGGCGATCAAAACTGTCGAGGAGTTACCAACATCAGATACATTGAAAACACGTATCGATGCGGCTGGCATTTCTCAAAATGAGGTCGCCAGCCAGTTGATGGATTTTTTTGCTCAATTACGGGACAGGAAAGACCAGCTTCTAGGGATCAAAGCAAAAGAAGAAAATCCCGATCCTCTGCTCTTACCGAAATGGATCGAAAAAGCTAGCGCCCACTCGAAGAGCCTCGGTGAACTTGCTTCAAAATATGACGAAGACGCCAAAAGTGAAAATCAAGAGGAGATCAAGAAAGAGCTGAGCAACTTACAGACCAGAAAGTGGTTGTCTGAGCACCGCACCTCCATAGACGAAGAAGTCAATCGATTGAAGCTACTGAACCAGATACAGGAAGCCAAGAAATTGACTAACACCAAAGCCCTGTCGCAGAAAAAAGGGGAGTTGGCAGAAGCTTTAATCACGGAAGCATTTGTGAATAGATTCAGTGAGGAGCTCAAGGTTCTTGGCGCATCTCAGGTGAAGGTTGAGCTCGTTAAATCAAAAGTCTCCAAGGGACGTGTCCTTCACAAGCTCCAGCTTCAAGGCGCCTCTCAGAATGGCCTTGCCGATGTCTTGAGTGAGGGGGAAAATAGGGTCGTCTCCATTGCAGCATTTTTAGCCGATGTCACTGGCAAGCGTAACAAGTCCCCGTTCATCTTCGATGATCCAATATCCTCACTCGACCAAACTTATGAGGAGGCTGTGGTTCAGCGATTGATCGATTTGTCTCAGAACAAACAGGTTATTATTTTTACCCACCGCCTGTCTTTGTTGGGAACAATAAAGCATTATGCTGAGAAGAAGGCCATCAAGCTTGATGTTGTAAGTATACGATCTGTAGGCTGGGGCACAGGAGAACCAGCTCCAATTCCACTTTCCCAGAGTGAAATAAAAACCGCTCTGAACAATCTCATGAATCAGCGTTACCAGGAGGCTAAAAAGGCGAACGAAAATAGCGATTTCAAAATGGCCGAAATGATACTTACATCAATATGCTGTGACTTCAGGACATTGGTAGAGCGCTCAATTGAAAATGATCTACTATGCGGCGTGGTTCAAAGATTTCAGCGTCCTGTCCATACTTTGAAACTCAAGGATCTTGCTAAGTTGAATGAAACGGACTGCAGTCTCCTTGAGTCTCTCATGACTAAATATTCAAGGTTCGAACACTCGCAACCAGCAGAATTACCTGTGGAGTTACCAAACCCAGAAGACCTTTTAGCTGACATGACTTTGCTAAAAAAATGGCGCGAAGAATACACTTCAAGAAAAACATAGGTGATACCGTAACGGTCTGCCGCACTAGCTCATCCACATAAACTTTGTCGGAAAGCATCGGGAAGGGAGCAAGAGGCGACCAAGAAAACCGAAACACGTCGGCCCGCAAAAGGGAGGACAACAGGAGACAATGAAATGATTTTAAGTGATTTTCCAACAAACGAGAAATTGACATCGCAGGTCCCGGCTTTGAAGCTGTTAATCAATCTGGGATATGAGTTTTTGACACCGGGAGAGGCTTTTCGAGAGCGACAGGGGAGAACATCCAATGTTCTGCTGGAAAATATTCTCCGCGATCAGCTCAAAGAGATAAATCGCATTCGTTATAAAGGGAATGAGTATCTCTTCAGTGAGGAGAATATTCAGTCTGCGATTCAGAAGCTGAAAAACGTCAAGTATGATGGTCTTCTGAAGTCAAACGAGGTGATTTATGATCTGATCACGCCTGGAACGGCATTAGAGACGACAGCGAAAGCGTCGGGAAAGCGTCGGGAAAACGTCGGGAATGGTTCTTGCTGCTTGCCGTGAGAATTCATCAATAACGATTCCGGAAATGTCCCAAAAGATTGGCA
>CAYQNT010000179.1:0-3885 GCA_964418865.1 uncultured Rikenella sp. | reverse complement strand
GAGGGTGAAGGCGCCCTGGTATTTCCCGATTAAATGCTTCGGCTTGCCGGTTGCAGACGCAAAGAGATCAAGATGACGGGCAAGAGTCTTTTTTCTGATATTCTCGGGGATATAGGCTTTGGCATCGTAAACGAGTGAGGCTATGTCATACTGTGGAGCACCGAGCCTACCACCCTGGTAGTCTATGTACCAGGGCTTTCCGTCTCTGATCATGATATTTGCAGTCTGAAAATCGCGAAAGAGGAAGTACTCCTGCCCTGCATCAAGCAAAAACCGGGTAAGCTGCTCAAAATCGCGCTCCAGCCTCGTCTCATTGAAGGGGGCTCCTATCAGCTTAAGAAACATGTACTTGTAATAGTTGAGGTCCCAGACAATACTCTGGCGGTCAAAACTGCGATGAGGATAACACAAAGAGAGGTCAAGACCCTTGATGCCTTCTGTCTGCAGCTTAACCAGGTCAGCGGCTATGGTCAGGAAGAGAGCTTCGGCCTCCTCATTAAACCTCTCATCGTCAGAACGTTGAGCCAGCCATGTAAAAAGGTTTATATCTCCCAGATCTTCAAGGAAGTATATCTTATCATCAGGATAATATACATATATCTCGGGTACCGGCAGACCCTTTGACCTGAAATGGTTGGAGAAGCCCACAAAAGCATCATTCTCCTCACGGCTGGGATTATATGCACCAATGACCTGACCCTCAAGGTAGGTGAGCCTGAAGTATACCCGGTCAGACCCTGACTGGGGCAGGCGTGAGATGATCTCCGGAGGGGTGCCCTTCCATTTTACAAATGCATTTTCAATTCTTGTCCTTACATCCATATTAGAACTTGATTATTATCTTTTTACGATAAAGTATATATCCAAGTGCCCAAATAGTTACCACCTGGATTATTGCAAACAGCAGGCTGGCAAGCTTCTGCTCTGCGAAGAGCGGGCTACAGATGTGGGTGAAGAACCAATTATAGAGTGTTACCTCACCTATCTTAATAGCCAGGATTGTCTTAGCCAGGATGCCTGCAAAAAGATAGGTAGCCATAGGATTCAATCCAAATGGCAGGAAGAAATTCATTTTAAGCAGCAGTGCGAAGACCATAATCAACAATCCAATGGTAAGTATAAACATTGAGCTGGGGCTGTCTGTGGAAGCAATCTTCCAGATGAATCCGGCCGCTGCAAGAATGGCTCCCATGCCAAGAATAATCCCAATCGTTTTCCATTCCTGTATCTTAAAAATATCAACTATCATAAATAGGAGTGCAAGGACTACCATTCCTATGCCGCCAGCATAGAGTACATAAGAGCTGGTCCATAGTGGTTTGTTGATTGGGAAATACTGTCCCCAGAGCAATCCGCCGCCAATGAGTATGGCACCTACCAGGGCCAGCCAGCCGACGGTCTTCCATGAGTTGCCCATCTTATTTATAAGGCCGCCTGCCATAAATCCAAGCAAGACAGTCGCCGCGGAAGGAATAGTGCTGAGGAGCCCCTCCGGGTCAAAGCGTATGCCAAAACCTTTGTAGAGATGATTCTCCCCTAAGACGGCAATGTCAACCGTACGGGCGAAGTTGCCCTCAAGGGAATATGGGTCACTGCCGCCGAAGAAGTACATCAGGGCCCAGTAGCCTAACAACAGCACTGCCGTGGTGATCCAGATATAATTCTTCTTTATCAGCAGTACCAGCAACGCACCCAGTCCCCATGCAAGGGCAATGCGCTGCAGTACGCCCATAATCCTGAGTGTGCTATAGTCACGGGCAAAGTGCGGGAAGATATTAAGGAAGATTCCGGCTGCAAAGATCAGCAGTACCCTCCTCAGCAGGCGGAACGCTGAGGGCCCTGAAAACTCAAAGTTATACTTGCGTAGTGAATACCACATTGCCACTCCTGAGATAAAGAGGAATGACGGGAAAACAAGGTCTGTAGGAGTGCACCCGTGCCATGACGCATGCCTTAGAGGCGCATAGACATGGCTCCATGAGCCAGGTGTGTTGACAATGATCATAAAGGCGATTGTCATGCCCCTGAAAACGTCAAGCGACATTAGCCTTGCGGACTTGCTTCCGGCTTTGGCTGAGGAACTCTTTGCTGCTGCCATAACTTTTTTATTAGTCTCGTAAAAATAACAAAATGGAACTAATCAGCAGAAAAAAGAATAACAAAGAAAAGTGCTAATTTTGGTTCATTCTTAATTCAAGCATCCTATGAAAAAGATATGTCAATCCTTGTTTCTGTCGCTTGCCGTTATTTCCCTGATCACTCCGAAGGCATTTGCCACAGAAAAAAACCTGCCATGGCAAAAGCACGCTGATGACAGACGAGTAGACAGCATACTCAACAGCATGACTACCAGAGAGATGATTGCGCAGCTTATCTGGATCCCCGCATGGGCTGATGAGAGAGGCGGCAATTTCAGGCAGGTGGAGGATCTGGTTACAAAGTACGGTGTTGGCGGTGTGATTTTCTTTGAGGGTTCACGTGACCTGCAGATTGATTTCACGCAACGGATCAATAAGATCAGTAAGATCCCACTAATTATTGCTCAGGATGCGGAGTGGGGAACCGGCATGCGTCTCACAGATGTTGAAGACTTTCCTTACCAGATGACCCTTGGGGCAGTGCAGGATGACTCGCTGATCTACAAGATGGGTGCAGCTGTGGCATGGCAATGTCATGACATTGGGGTGAACCTCAACCTGGCTCCTGTGGCTGACGTTAACAACAATCCTCTTAATCCTGTCATAAACTACCGTTCGTTCGGTGAAGACCCATATAAGGTTGCTATGAAGGCAGTTATGTATATGAAAGGTATGCAGGATCACGGAATCATGGCTTGCGCCAAGCACTTCCCTGGGCACGGTGATACCAACGTTGACTCCCATAAAGGGCTTCCTGTCATCAAGGGCGATCGTCAGCGCTTTAACACTGTGGAGCTGGTACCCTTCAGGCATCTTATCGATGCGGGTGTCAGTGCCGTGATGACAGCTCATCTCAGTGTGCCTGGGCTGGATAACAGGCCACAGCTGCCTGCCACCTTCTCAGATAAGGTAATCACCGGCATCCTCAGGGGTGAAGCACAATTCAAGGGGCTAATCATTACCGACGCCATGAACATGGCCGGTGCCACAATGACCTACCCATCAGGTATTGCAGATGCAGAAGCTCTCAAGGCCGGTAATGACATAATCGAATACCCAACTGATCCGGTAAAAGCCATCAATGAGATAGCGCGGAGGGTTGAATCCGGAGAGATTTCTGTTGATCAGATAAAAGCCAGCTGCCGCAAGCTGCTGGAGGCCAAGCTCTGGCTCGGGAGCCGTAATGACACTACAAGCAGCAGCTTACCGGTTAATCAGGGGTTACAGCCATCAGCGCATCCTGCTCTGATAAGAGACCTCTATGCCGGTGCAATGACACTGATAGAAAACAGAGAGAACCTCGTACCCTTCGGCCGTCTTGATAATATGAGGGTTGCAACCGTGGCTGTCAGCAGGCTGGCCATGACCGAGTTTCAAAAGATGACAGCCAGGTACACTAATGCAGACCATTATTATATTGATCCTGATAATGAACAGGGAGCCATGTATGTCATATCGCAACTAAAAGATTATGACCTGGTAATTGCAGGCTTCTGCTCTCTTGCACAAAAGCCTTCGGGGTCATATGGGGTGACCCCGGCAGTTAAAAGTGTCTTCAGTCAGATTGCAGCGCTTGACAGGTCAGCCGTCATATGGTTTGGGAATCCTTATGGTATTGCACGTCTTGACATGACGGTAAAACCTACCGCCATGCTTGTGGCCTACCAGGATAACAACTACTCGCAACAGACGGCAGTACAAGTATTCTTCGGTGCCCTGGGCGCCTCCGGAAGACTGCCGGTAACCA
>CAYQNT010000178.1:0-3945 GCA_964418865.1 uncultured Rikenella sp. | reverse complement strand
CCTCTCTGCAAGCAAGATTGAAAATGCCCGCAAATTCTATTCCGACATCCCAGAGGGCAGCCAGGTGGAGTTCATTGCAGCGGACATTTATGATTCCGGCAGCGCTGGCACCTTTGACCTTATCATGATGAGGGATGTGCTGGAGCATATACATGGGCAGGAGAAGTTCATTGCCTTTGTAAAGCGGTTTCTCAATCCGGGTGGTGTGCTCTTCATTGCTTTTCCACCGTGGAATAATCCTTTCGGTGGCCACCAGCAGATGTGTGATAACAAGATTCTCTCAAAGATGCCATGGATACATCTTCTTCCGGGTATTCTATACCCGTGGCTCCTCAAAGCTGGAGGCGAGAGTTCTGAACGCATTGAGGGCCTCCTGGAGATAAGAGACACGGGAATAAATATCGGACGTTTTGAGAAAGCAATAAAAAAAGAGGGATTTTCTATTCTGAAAAAATCCCTCTGGCTCATTAACCCCAACTTCGAGATAAAATTCGGGCTTCGCCCCCGACGGCTGCCACAGATTGTCGGAAGGATACCATTCCTGCGCAACTTTCTCGCAACAACCGGATATTATATTATTTCAATACCTCATCAGGAGCCATGAGGATTGGCTGCGACGATATCTTTGCCCCCACGGCCAGGTTCATCCAGTACTGGGGCGTAAGGCAGCGTGTAGTCATTAATCATAGGAGACACATAATAGATTAAAAAATAACTCTTTCAGCATGAAACCTCTAATCCCCCTTGTCATTACCTTCCTTGCAATTTCCCTGCTTCAGGGATGTAAGTCAGAGAATTCTTCTGTTCCAATTGATGTTACAGAGTTAACCATAGCCTCCATCCACCTCTCTTACAGCGAAGGAACCTTTACAAGCAGTGATCTGGTAAAGGCCTATATAGATAGAATAGAACTGCTTGATAAATCAATAAATGCCATTACGGTAATTAATCCTAAAGCTCTTGCGAGGGCAAAGGAACTTGATAGGGAATTCAGGAAAACCGGTGTCCTAAGGCCTCTTCACGGTATCCCTGTAATAGTTAAGGACAATATAAACACAAAGGGACTTCCTACCACAGGGGGCTCAGCAGCACTCGCCGGATTTATCCCGGAAGAGGATGCGTTTATAATAAAAAAACTGATTGACGCCGGAGCCATTATACTGGCAAAGTCAAACATGGCCGAATGGGCCTTTAGTCCCATGCATACTGAAAGCACAACTGCCGGTACCACCCGTAACCCATACAATCCAGATTATGTACCTGCAGGATCAAGCGGAGGAACGGCTGCAGCCATTGCTGCCAACTTTGGTACGGTAGGACTGGGAACAGATACTGGCAACTCCATACGCGGACCCTCATCACATTGTTCGCTTGTTGGCTTCCGGACCACCCTGGGGCTGATAAGCCGTAGTGGAATAATTCCTCTCTACATCCGGAACGATGTTGTGGGTCCAATGTGCCGTACCGTAGAGGATGCAACCAGGGTAATGGAGGTTCTGGCAGGCTATGACCCTGAAGACCCCTTGACCGCTTATTCTTCAGACAGAGCTGAAAAGGATTACTTGCAGTACCTGCAGAAAGATGGTCTTGCAGGTGCCCGTATAGGTGTTCTGCGTGAATTAAGAGACAACAACCCTGACCCGGAAATCGCTTCTCTCTTTGAAGAAGCTCTTTCAGATATGAGGTCTATGGGAGCAGTTATTACAGACCCTGTAGTGATACCGAACTTTAACACTCTGAGTCAGAACCTCTGGCATGCCGATTTTCGGATGGATGTTGAAGCTTATCTTACAAAATATGTAAAGAGTGATACCATGCAAAGCATCGATGATATAATTAAGGCAGGAACAAACTCCGATTTTGCTGCGAGGCGACTGAGATCTTTTGCCAATAGCCCGGGAGCAGATGAGGGAGGAAGTGAGGAGTTTCTTGATGTTTATAATGACCCGGGAAGGAAAGCTTTCAGGGAGGCTATTGAGAATGTAATGGACTCACTTCAACTCGATGCCATAGTCTATCCGTCCTGGAACAACAAACCAGCACGAATCGATTTCTTTGAGCAGGAGTACCGGGGCGATAATAGTCAGATAATTGCTCCTCATACAGGTCAGCCCACATTCAATGTTCCTATGGGATTTACAGAAGGTAATCTTCCGGCCGGACTCCAGTTCCTTGGAAGGATGTACGATGAACCTCTCCTGATCAGATTAACTTACTCTTATGAGCAGGGGACAAAGCACAGGAAGCCCCCCCGACCAGAGTGAAAGTCAACCAGTTTAAAATCTCTTCCATAAACCGATTTAGCTTTTGGGAGCGGATTCAAGCGTATGCCAGGTAAATCCGTAAATACAAGTTATTTTTTCTTCTCAAAATTAGTTTTATAGAACTCAATCATTCTGCTCCACTGATCGTAATAGTCAGCCTCATTACTGGCCCAGCCAGCTCCGTGGCCACCATTAAAATAGTTTACCCAAATAACTTTTTTGCCCAGTCTTCTCATAGCATAATATAATTCACGGGAATTGACTCCCGGCACATTCCAGTCGCCTTCACCTGAAAGCAAAAGGTGTGGTGTAGTGATACGATCAGCGTGCAGCACCGCTGTTGTCTCAAAATATTTCAATGGAGCTTCCCATAATGTAGCTCCAAGACGATCCTGACCGTTCTCTGCAGCAGAATAATTTCTGGTGCCTATTTTGGGGCTGTCACCCAGAAAACTGATAATGTTTACCTTTCCCGAAATATTGATTGCAGCAGCAAACCTGTCGGTTTGTGTAATCAGCAGTGATGTGGCATAACCGCCATAGCTTGTCCCATGAACACCAAGTTTGTCGGGGTCAACCAAGCCCCTTTCGATCAACATATTAATCCCTGTTGTGATACCTTTCACCCAGGCTTCACCCGGATAACCATTAATAAGGTTTACCGACGGCCTGAATCCAAAGAACCCTTCCGCTGCAAGAATATTCATATTGGCATTAAATCCATTATCAAAAAAGGTCTCATATATTTCACAAACGAGTGGATATTTCTTACCCTCCTCATAATCAATAGGATAATAGAGTATCCCGTGCAGCTCTTTCCCATCAACATCACGGTATTTAACCAGTTCACTCTTTGTCAGTTTCCGGTCTGATATCCATGGGTTTGATTCTGTAAGCCGGATCGGGTTCATGAATGATTGATCACACATATAGTAATCAGCCGGGGTATCTCCGTCAGAAAAGCTATAGATAAACTTATTTCCATCTTTGCTCATCATCCACCTGCCATACTGATTTGAATCCTTAACCAGATCACTGAATTTTCTGGTTTCAAGATCATATTTCACCAATCCCCTCTCCCATTTATCCCTGGCAGAGTAAGTCATATACCAGTATCTGCCGTCAGGGCTCCATTCGGTAATTGATAGTCGGGGCTCCTTCTCCTTATCCTTCTCTTCCTCCGGAAGCTGATAAACCATCTGCATATCATGTGATTCAATATCAATCAGCCAGTAACCTTTTTTTGAAGAAACAAGAACCTTCTTCTCGTCGGGCGACCATTGCATTACAGCAAATTTGGCCTTTGCTGTGTCCTTCTTTACAATTTCCATAGTATCAGTACTAATCAGCACGGGCTTCTCATCATATACTGACCTGATCATTATCTGTCCTGAGTCAGCATATGCATAGTGGGTGTGTCCTTCATTCCAGTTTACTGTCAGGCGCTTTGTTGAGGTTTTAGCCAGGGTATCAATACTCTTCTCCCCATCCATATGCAGGCTATACATTGTGTATTTTGTACCTCCTTCGTCCCTATAAACAGTTTTCTGAGGCTTTATTTCCAAATAATTCAACCGATCAACCTGTTTTGTAAAATTGAGGGATGAATAATTACCTTCGGGAAGCACTTCGGTTACCTTGCCTGTTGATATTTCCAGCACTGCAGGAATACTCAATGAAC
>CAYQNT010000177.1:0-3946 GCA_964418865.1 uncultured Rikenella sp. | reverse complement strand
TATATCCGCACTCTGCCGGAAATGTATAGCACAGCAAAGTGTTTAACAGGTAATTTTGAACTGTTAAACCAATTCTCCGGAGATGAAAAACGTAAATAAAAATCCGTTCGCTGGCATAGCCAAACTCCTGATCTCACTAGGGCTTATCATGATTGTGGCTAAGCTTGACCTGCTGAATCTGGGGGAGATATCAGATTACTTTCATTGGGAGATGCTCCTGATCATATTTGGTATCTGGTCACTCTTGAGCCTTGAGCTGGTGTCAGCAGTAGTTCTTTTTGCCTTTGGATTCTGGTTTCTTATGCCCGAAATGAGCGTGCAGCTTTCTCCTGTATACAAAAATATCTATTGGCCTGTAGTGATGATAATGGCAGGCATAGCATTCATGATCAGACCTCTTACAAAAAATTTTAAATAATAGAAAACGATAATCTTTAAAGCAATGGAAACCCAAACGAACAAATCGCTAAGACGTAACGAAAATCCCAACAGATTCATCATTGGAATCCTGCTCATCACCGCAGGACTCATTCTGATGCTTAAGAAGTCAAGTGTGCTACCCCATCAGCTGGAATATTTTATTGACAAGATAATATTCAGCTGGCAGATGCTTCTGGTAGTTATAGGTATAATAATACTCGTAAGCTCTAAAAACAAGACAGCCGGAATAATTATGATTGCAGTGGGTGGATTCTTCCTCACACCCTCGCTGTTCACGGACTTCTTCCGATCATTCAATTTCTTTTGGCCGGCAATCTTCATTGCTATAGGTATTGTGCTGCTGGTGAACTCCAAACGGATTGTCAAAAAAATAGACTATGCACAAACCAAAAAGACTGATTCTATTGATTACGTTAATATTTTCAGCGGGGCCGAACGGCAGCTTATAACAGATAATTTTCAGGGCGGACAGATAACCGCTATATTCGGCGGCGGAGAGGTAGACCTCACCAGATCATCTCTTGCTCCCGGTGACAACGTAATTGATATTACCTGTATATTTGGTGGTACAACCATAATTGTACCGGAAGGATGGAATGTGTTAATCAATGTGACACCCATCCTTGGGGGATTCTCTGATAGCAGAAAACTAAGAGGTGATGTGATTAAAGATAACACCAGAACACTGACGATAAGTGGTATTGTGATATTCGGAGGTGGAGAGATCAAAAGTTATAAGTAAAACATGAAGCATCCATTGCTGGAGAGCAGAACAAGGTTACTTATCTGGGGACTGGCCTGGTTGGTTTTGGCAACAGGCCAGTCACTACTCATTCATTTTGTGTATGGAAGCACAATTGATGTAGCTATCGCAGATGGCTTTGTTTCTATGTTTTTATTCGGATTCCTGGGGCTGGCCGTATGGTATCCCATTCGGTTCCTGCTTAAGAACAATAATCAGATCTATTCTTCAGTATTAAACGTGGCCCTGACAGGAACGCTTGTAATCCTGGTCTGGCTTTTCGGGTCAAGGGTCATCGTCAGATTCATTGTGCAGGAAAAGATTGATTTTGACATCTTCTGGCATCTGGTACTTGTTTTCAGAGTGACCGCCGGCATTTTGATTTTCTTCGTAATAATACTGATATATTATCTCTTTCTCAGTGCTGCAAGACTGTCTGAAAAGGCGAAGCGCCAGTCACAGCTGGAGACCCAGGTAAGGGAGGGAGAGCTGAAGATGCTCAGGTCACAGATAAACCCTCATTTTCTCTTCAACAGCCTCAATTCAGTCAGCTCACTTACTGTTACAGACCCACTCAAGGCCAGGGAGATGATTGTTAAGCTCTCTGATTTCATGCGCTACTCGCTCTCTTCAAAGAGTGAACAGCCGGTCACGCTGCAGAATGAGCTGGAAAGCCTCAGGCTCTACCTTCAGATAGAGAAGGTGAGATTTGGTGAACGTCTGGTGATAGAGGAAGATATCTGTACGGAATGCTATACTGCTCTGCTGCCCGGGATGCTGCTTCAGCCTCTGTATGAAAATGCCGTCAAACACGGGGTCTATGAGTCAACGGAAGAGGTTATCATCAAAACAACAGCAAGGCAGGAAAATGGGACAGTGATCATTACCGTAACCAATAACGTTGATACAGAGTCTGTCGTCACACGTAAAGGGGCTGGAATAGGCCTCAGGAATGTAAGCAGCAGGCTTGAGCTTTTCTTTGGAGACAAGGCGGATATGACGGTAAACCGCACTGATGACAGTTTTACTGTGACAGTCAGATTCCCGTACCGTAAAGAATAAAAAAAGATCATAAGGGCATGAAAAAAATCAGAGCGCTGATAATTGAAGACGAGGCTCCCGCAAGGGAGCTGATCAAGTTTATGCTTAAAGACCATCCGGAGATAGATATTTCCGGAGAGTGTGGCGACGGATTCTGTGGAGCAAGGGAGATAAAGGAGAAACATCCCGATCTTATCTTTCTTGATATCCAGATGCCCAAACTGACAGGATTTGAACTTTTGGAGGTGATTGATGAGAAGCCCGAGATCATATTCACAACGGCCTTTGACCAGTATGCCATAAGAGCATTTGAGCTCAACGCGGTAGACTACCTTCTAAAGCCATTCTCAAAAGAACGTTTCGATGATGCTATTGCCAAGGCCATAACCCGTATTAAAAAGGAAACGCCCGAATCCGGCAAGATTGATAAACTGGTGGCTACAGCCTCCGAAGCAGAAGGTTATCTTACCAGGATAGTATTCAGAAAAGGAGCAGGTATAAAGATCATTCCTCTGAACATGGTCTATTATCTGGCTGCTGAAGATGACTATGTGATGATCTATTACAGTGAAGGGAAGGCCCTTAAACCCAAGACAATGAAATATTACGAGGAACATCTCCCGCCAGGCCTCTTCCTGAGGGTGCACAGGTCATTCATGGTCAATGTGGAGCATATAACACGCCTTGAGCCTTACAGCAAAGATAACTACGTGGCTGTGCTGAAATCGGGCGAGAAGATCCCTGTAAGCCGTGCGGGATACAAGACTCTCAGGGAGAAGCTGCATTTCTAATTTTCTCCCTTCAGCCGGCTGCACCGGGGAGAGCGGCGGAAAAGATTGCTTTCTCGGCGGTATCTCCTGAAAATGAAACGGGGAACAGGATCATATCCATGTGTACCCCCCGGCCTGCAACGCAGGATCCGGTCAGTTGAAATTATAAATCCCGTAACGGGGCCATGTATCCTGAAGGCGTCAATGGCATACTGTGAACAGGTGGGCACATGACGGCACGAGGGCGGGGTCCACGGTGAGATAAACCACCTGTAAAACCATACAGGAATAAGCAGTAAAAAAGATAATATCTTTGCAGGGGTCTTTAACATCGTCATCAAAGATAAGATGAATCCGCCTGACAAAATGACCTCTTTTAAGATCTTACTTTAAATGGCAGGGGTTTTGAACTAACAAGAAAAAAAATACTTCGCAGATGCAGACAATGTTTTTACATAACGGGGCCTACTGGATAATCTTCATAGTATTCATGTTGTTGAGCTGGATTATCAGCGCACGGATGAAGTCAAAATTCAGGAGCTATTCAAAGATGCCTATCGCCAGCGGCATGACCGGACGTGACGTAGCTGAAAAGATGCTGCGTGACAACGGAGTGACAGATGTAACCGTTCACAGCGTTCAGGGCGAGCTTACTGACCACTATAATCCGCTGAAAAAAACCATCAATTTAAGTCGTGATGTATACTCAGGTGCCAGCGTGGCCGCCGCCGCCGTGGCAGCCCATGAAACAGGGCACGCGCTCCAGCATGCTCAGTCATACGCCTGGCTTGGCATGAGGTCAAAACTGGCTCCTGTGGTGGGCTTTGCCTCAAACTGGATTCAGTGGGTTCTTATCGCAGGACTGGTACTTGTCAATTCCAGACCGGAGATACTCCTTATAGGTATTGCGCTATTTGCACTCACAACCCTTTTCAGTTTCATCACCCTCCCT
>CAYQNT010000176.1:0-3951 GCA_964418865.1 uncultured Rikenella sp. | reverse complement strand
TGAGATAAAAAAACTGGCAGTGCAGCTTGGCGGGGGGCAGCCTGCTGTGAGTTTTGGTTCAGGCCAGGTGCAGAAAGAAAGCAGCAGCAAACCGGCAGTAATCAGTGTGGGGGCATCAGAGGTCACATCTGCAAATATTACCGCTATAGCAACACGCTATTATAACCGATCCTATAAGACCCTTAACGCAGTTGTAAAAAGTCAGTTTGACCAGCATCTCAAAGAAGCTTCTGGTAAGAATTTCTCATGGCAGTCAGTACAAAAGCTTGCCAGTATGGGAGGTATGCTGATCACCCTGGGTGATGATCATAATCTTGCCTGCGTTTACCTTGCCTCAGCGGTCAGGGCAATGCCTGATGATACATTAAGCATCAATAACTTCGGGGCATATCTTAGAGTAATTGACTCTATCCGGACCTCCATCACGGTGTTACTGTATGCAAACAGGCTTTATGGTCAGAGCCCCATTATTCTGACGCAGCTTGGATGCAGTTATACCGAACTTAATAACAATAAGGAGGGTGAATATTATCTTAAGGAAGCCCTTAAGTATGACCCCGGATTCGGGCAGGCGCATACGGCCTTGTGTGAATTATACATCAAACAGAACAGGCTTGAGGAGGCACTGCTTGAGTTGTTCGCGGGGGTGAAAGGCATGGGAGCATCATATGCGAGTGCATCAGGCAATTACGCCTATCTGCAGCAACAGGCTCAAAAGGCAGGAGACAATGGCAATAAGAGTGCAAAAGAAGCATTCTGGGATCAGACCAGGAAACAGATGAGTCCGGATGCCCTGGCTCCTCTGGTACCAACGGTAGATCGTCTTGAAATGCCCACATTCGCTACCTACCCGAAGGCTTTTGACTGGATGGAGGGAGGAGGATATGGTGCAGCTGTGCAGGCACTCAGCAAGCTTACAGGCAGTATGAGGAAATTCGCAGATGAGTTTGAGCAGGCGCATAATGATCTCCCTGATCTGCCTCCGAATGCTGTACTGAGGGATTATCCCAATGAAAGATTCGCCCTCGATTGTATAACAGAATATTTCTTTAGAGAATCTGAAGAAGAAGCTGATCTTTTCGCAAACTCCTTTGATCAGATAATGGGTGAGGTAAATGAAGAGACTGAATTCTATATTCAGAACCTGGAACGATATGCAAAGGAGGCTGTCAGTTGCTATGAAGCATGCGGTTCTGATCAATATTGCGCAGAGGAATGTAAAAGGGTCTTTTGCACCCATGAATGTCCGGCAGCAAAAATATACAATGCACAGCTTCAGTCGCACTGGGAAGATTACCTGGATGTTTTCCAGGAAACTGCTGACAATCAGAAGAAAATCCTGGATGACCTGTATGATTTTTCAGCTCAGTGGTTCAGTCAAATATACAGTCCCTACTGGAGTAAGATATATGCTTACGAGATACAGCGGGTTGCCATGACAATAATAGGGAATACATACGCTACATATGCCATTGCCTTCCCGTTTCCGGCACATAACGACTGCGGAACAGACTGCTCGGCCTTTGCTAATCCTTATCCTCACCCTCCTCCCGAGGTCAACCGAAATAAGCCCGCATCTGCAAGCAGTTGCCCGCCAGATAAGAAGGCTGTCGTCAGCTTATTAGTATGCAGTTTCTCATTTGATTGTGAAAGTGCCGAATTCGGATGTTCAGCAGGAGTCGCTTTCTCTGTAAAGAGGAATTATGTAAATAAAAGCACAACATCATTCGTAGGAGTTGGGGTTGAAGGAAACGTTGGTTTTGGAAGGGGTGAAGCAAATGCCGGATTTACACTTACAAAACATGACAATGGCGAGATGGATATAGGGGTTAAGGGTGAACTAACGGGAACCTTCGGCCCAGCAGTAGTATCAGGAGGTAAAAATTATGAGTTTAGCGCCACAGTGATGGAAGGCCCAAAATTCGAATCCAAAGACGTGATTGTTATAGGTTTGAAGCCGTAAGAAAGACTTCGGAAGCGGGTGTGATCTGACACGCTTTGAACTATCGGTAGGGATTGAAGATTTTCGAAGGCTTGCCTCACAGATTGGGAAATGACTCTGGATTGAGTTTTAAATCAATCCCGGAGCCTTCTTAAAACTCGAACCCTGAATCAGTATCTGCTGGAATGGATCGCCTGAAAAGAAGGAAACCCTTGTCTTCGCTGAATCAAGATATACTATAACAAAATATGCCGGAAAGTCCAGTCACTTTCCGGCATATTTTTCATCTGAAGAACTCCCTGTCAATGTAAATCATACAGCTGATCTACTTCTGCCTGTGACAGTACTTTATTGTAAATGAAGAGATCATCGATACTCCCACCCCAGAATTCAGCGTCATATCTGCCCAGTTTTAGGTTTCCCGCCCATGACAATATATTACCCGGATGATTCATTGTTTCTTTCAATTCACCATCAATATATGCTTTAATATTTGTTCCGTCATATGTGCCAACCAGATGAGTCCATTCATTTTGCGTTATAGTACCTGTTGCACTGCTCGTCTCCGGTAATGAGATGGCCATGCCGACAGTTGATGCCGTACTGAATATTCCGAAGTCATTACACATTATAAAGTAAAGACCACTACCACCGGAACGTTTCATCCATAAGGAAACACTTATATTATTCCCACTTTTATAGGTACTTCTTCCGAATTCAACATACTGATTTCTGCCGTTAAAGGAGATTGCTTTGCCGGCTTTACCATCAGTGAAAGCAGCTGTTCCATTGTTAGTGCCGGTGGGGGTGTTGCCCAGCTTGTCAGACAGATTATTATCAAAGTTAAAATAGGAGACCAATCCGTCAGTTGGGTATGATTTTTCTTCCACCGGATCTTTTTTGCATGAGATGTTCAATGCCATCAATAAAGCAACGATAACCAAAATCTTGTTTTTCATATTTCAATTTTTAAAAGGGTTTCTAACCAGGTAATTTCTTACATAAAAGTAGACAAGCATATAAAAACCCATATCCCTGAAAAAAGGGATTTTTGAAATCAACATGTAACCTGAAAATCGGAATAGGGAACCCTAAAGAATGACCTTTAATGCATATCCCCTTACGGGCGATTTTTTCCCGAATGCTAGAGCTTAAATTTCTTTACAAGGTATCCGGCCATCTCCTGCTGCATATCCCTTGCTCTCTCGCCGGCAACCTTTGCGAAATTCTCAGTGCTGTCAGCATAGATTATGGCGCGTGATGAGTTGACAAGCAGTCCGCAGCGGCTGTTCATACCGTAGTGTGATACCTCCTCAAGACTTCCTCCCTGAGCACCTACACCTGGTATAAGCAGGAAATGGTCAGGAACGATCTTCCGTATGTCAGCAAGCGTCTCCGCCTTGGTGGCACCCACAACATACATCAGGTTATCTGTCGTTCCCCATCTCTGGGTGACTGTCAGCACTCTTTCAAACAGCCGCTGGCCCTGATCAGTATGGTACTGAAAGTCATCAGCTCCTCTGTTTGAGGTCAGGGCAAGGATTATTGCCCATCTGCTGGGATATGACAAAAAAGGGGTGACGGAATCTTCTCCCATATAAGGAGAGACGGTGACGGCATCAAAAGGCATCTCGCCAAACACCGCACGGGCATACATCTTAGACGTATTGCCTATGTCGCCGCGCTTGGCATCGGCAATGATGAAAATATTGGTATCAAGCTTATTGATATATCTGACTGTTTTGTCAAGGGCAGCCATCCCCCTGGGCCCGTATGACTCATAAAATGCAAAGTTGGGCTTGTAGGCTACGGCGTACTCGTGGGTGGCATCGATTATCTGCTTGTTAAACTCAAAGATCGGGTCATCGGCGCCAGAGACACAAGCAGGCATTTTTGAGATCTCAGGGTCAAGCCCCACACATAGGAAGGACTTTTTCTTAAGTATCTGCTGAAATATCTCTTTGGATGTCATTGTCAGGTTAATAAATCTGCCCCAATATCTCTTTGGA
>CAYQNT010000175.1:0-3999 GCA_964418865.1 uncultured Rikenella sp. | reverse complement strand
CTCAGCTCAGGGATACCTGAAACGAAGCTCATTAGAATTATGCGACCGATTATTTCCGCATGGATCCTTACAGGAATGGGCCGAGGATTATGGACAGATGGAGCCAAAACACAGATTGATGGTACAATGGGTGTCACCGCCGGAATATCAGAGATGCTCATTCAGTCGAATGAAGGCTATATAAACCTTCTCCCTGCTCTTCCGGAATCATGGAAAAATGGTTCGTTCAGCGGAGTCTGTGCCCGGGGAGGATTTGAACTAAGTTTCGCCTGGGACGACTCAAAAGTTCAGCAGATCGAGATTTTATCAAAAGCCGGCAGAGAGTGCCGGATCTTAACTGATAAACGCATGACAGTTTACCACAATGGGAAAAAGGTGAAAGTTAAAAAACAGGATGATGGCTCGATAATTTTTCCTACACAATCAGGAGATACGTACCTTGTCAAACAAATAAATTAATAAACCCTAAGACCATGCAATTCAAAAAAAGCCTTCTACCTTTCTTAACGTTTGGCTTTTTGTTTGCTTTGAGCGCATCTCTGTATGCCCAGCAAAAGAACATTGAGCTAAAACTGGAAGACATTTACAAAAACCCTGTTTACGGACAAGCAGGTTTTGGTCCTGTCCGGTGGATGAAGGACAATGAGAGCTATTCTGTTCTTGAGAAAAATCCTCTTACCGGTGTGCCCGATATCGTAAAATATGAAGCCCGGACCGGGAAAAGGTCCATTTTGATTCCATCGGTTCAGCTTATAGCTGAGGGAAAGCCCTCGCCATTAGAAGTTTCCGACTATTTCTGGTCAGGGGATAATTCAAAACTTCTTATTTTTACCAACACACGCCGGGTATGGCGATATAATACCCGTGGAGATTACTGGGTACTTAACATTCAAAACAATAGACTTACTCAACTCGGAAAGAGCCTTGAGGAATCAAGCCTGATGTTTGCAAAGTTTTCACCCGATGCAACAAAAGTGGCTTATGTCAGTAATCTGAACATATATGTCGAAGAGCTTTCATCCGGGGAAATAACCCAGTTAACATATGATGGTGGGGATAACATTATTAATGGCACCTTCGACTGGGTGTACGAAGAGGAGCTCGATGACAGGGACGGGTTCAGATGGAGTCCTGATGGAAAAACTATCGCCTACTGGCAATCTGATACTAAGGGTACTGGCATCTTCTATATGATTGATAATATCGATTCAGTATATTCTTCAATTATTCCTCTCCCATATCCCAAGGCCGGAACAACCAATTCAGCAGTAAAAATTGGGGTGGTACCTGCCTCAGGAGGCCAGTCGCGATGGTTTGACATTCCTGGAGACCCGCGCAACAATTACCTGGCACGTATGGATTTTATCCCGAACTCCAATGAAGTAATGATCCAACAGCTTAACCGGAAACAAAATACCAACAGTGTATGGCTGGGGAATGTAGAAAACATGAAACTGAATAATATCATGACAGAAAAAGATGCGGCTTTTCTGGATATACATGATAATATTATGTGGCTTGAAAAGGAAAAATATTTTACCTGGACAAGCGAGCGCGATGGCTGGCTTCATCTTTACAAAGTGTCAAGAGACGGAGAACAGATTAAACTTATTACCAAAGGTGAATTTGATGTTGTTAATATTAGCCGGATTGACCCTTCCGGTGGCTATGTATACTATATAGCTTCCCCATTTGATCCCACAGAGCGGTATCTCTACCGTAGCCGCCTTGATGGGAAAGGGAATGCTGAAAAGGTTAGCCCGGATAATTTAAAAGGACATAATGCCTATCTGATGTCAGCCGATGCAAAATGGGCAATTCATACTTTTGAAAACGTCATCACCCCTCCACTGATTTCCCTGGTGAGCCTCCCCTCACACAATTCAGTAAGAGTATTGGTGGATAATCAGAAGGCAAAGCAGCTTTACACTAGTCTGGGCTTGAATCCAAAAGAGTTTTTCAAGGTAAATATTGGAGAAGTGGAGCTGGATGCATGGATGATAAAGCCACGCGACTTTGATCCTTCGAAAAAATACCCGGTTATTTTTTATGTGTATGGAGAACCCGCCAGTTCAACGGTTCAGAATAACTGGCAGGGTGGAGATCTTTGGCATCAGTATATGGCTCAACAGGGCTACCTGGTTATGAGTATCGATCCAAGAGGTACAAAAACTCCAAGGGGAAGAGAGTGGCGCAAATCTATTTACCGACAGGTAGGAGTGCTTGCTGTACATGATTATGCAGCGGGCGTGGAAGCTATTATTAAGAGGTATCCATTTGTCGATCCTGCCCGTCTTGGTATTCACGGATGGAGTGGGGGAGGCCAGATGACACTGAACAGTATGTTCCTCTATCCCTCGCTTTACAAAACCGGCATTGCAGTGGCCTTTGTGGCTGATCAAAAAAATTATGATACCATTTATCAGGAGCGATACATGAGCACGCCACAGGATAACCCTGAAGGATACGAAGCCGGATCACCCATAAACAATGCACATAATTTACAGGGAAACCTGTTGATCATGCATGGTACTGCCGATGATAATGTTCATTACCAGAGTTTTGAAATGCTTACTAATGAACTGGTCAAACACAATAAACTATTCAGCCAGATGTCCTATCCAATGAGATCCCATGGTATCTATGAAAGAGATAATACCTCCTATCATCTCAGGCAGACTATGGAGAAATTCTGGCTTCAGAATCTGCCGGCAGGAGGCAAGTGAAGAAAATATCGTGTTCTATTCTATTATGGCATCGTAGACAGCCTGAAGGATATGCCCCCTGATTGACAGGTCGGAGAGCTTGCTGTTGTTGCGCGTGGGATAGACCCTGTTGCTCAGAAAGACGTATGATATCTCCGCATCAGGATCAACCCATATGAACGTGCCTGTGAATCCGGAATGTCCGTAGCTTGATGGTGAAGCTGATACACAAGGGTAAGCTTCTTCTGCTGGTACAGTATCATTGCCCAGCAATGGCTTGTCAAAGCCCATCGCCCTGCGGTTATCATTCTCCGGATATTGAACCGTGGTGAACTCCTTAAGGACTTCACTGCTCAGTACCCTGACACCTCCGTACTCGCCGCCCCTGCGGTACATCTCTACCAGCTTCAGCAGGTCATTGCCCGTGGCAAAGAGTCCTGCATGACCGGATACGCCCCCCAGCATGGCGGTGCCTTCATCATGCACGGTACCTCTAAGCAGCTGCTTCCTGAAGAGAGAATCATATTCCGTGGGCACAATACGGTCACGCGGGTACTTCTCCAGTGGGTTGTACGTAATGTTTAAGGCCCCGATAGGCCGGTAGATATTCGCAGGGGCAAACTTATCAATGGTAGAGTCAGTGATACTTTCAATTATCTCAGCAGCAAGAATGAAGGTGAGGTCGGAATAGGTGTATTTCTTTTTCCCCATGGGACTGTCACGTATCTCTCTGAACATCTCTTTAAGATAATGTCTGTTGATGAATAGGGAGTCCGATACGGGCAGGGCGAATTTTCTGTTTTCTGCACCACTGAAGATGCCGCGCTTGAAAGTACTGTCATTCTCAAGAGTGTTCTTCCAGAAGGGGATCCACGATTTTAGCCCGGCCTGATGTGCCAGCATCTCGCGCAGAACCATGTCACCCTTGTCAGAACACCTGTACCATGGCAGGTAATAGCCCAGAGTCTGGTCAGGATCGAACAGCCCGCGGTCTCTCAGCAGCATCAGCGAAGGCGTTGCTGCAGAGACCTTTGTTACTGAGGCCAGATCCCACAGGTCATCTTCAGTGACAGCCTCGGTGCTGTCATAGAGATGATGTCCATAGCATTTGTCCATCACCACAATGCCCCGTCGTGCAATAAGAACCTGACACCCCGGGTAGGCAAGTGAGTCGATACCTGACATCACAATTGAATCAACCATGCTCACCAGCTTCTCCGTTGAGAGGCCTGCATTTTCAGGAAAGCCAAACTGCAGTCTCATACTGCCGGCGGTCTTGATACCGTAACCCTCA
>CAYQNT010000174.1:0-4094 GCA_964418865.1 uncultured Rikenella sp. | reverse complement strand
CAGAAGTGGCCGAAGGAGAAGAGAAAAGCCCGCACTGATGAGATCCTGCTGTCAGTGGGTCTGGCAGACCGTCACAACAGCCGTCCTTCACAGCTCTCCGGCGGGCAGCAGCAGCGGGTGGCTGTGGCACGGGCTCTGGCCCCGCGCCCGGAGTTCATACTTGCTGATGAACCCACAGCAAACCTTGATACAAAATCGGCAGAGACACTTCTCGATATCATGGAAAAACTGAACCATGAGGAACAGATGACATTTATATTTTCTACCCATGATGCCAGAGTGGTTAAGAGAGCCCGGAGGGTGATCACGCTGGAAGACGGCAGGATTATTTCTGACGAAAGGGTCATCTCCGACGGCAGAGTCATCTCCGGCGACAGAGTTATTGCCGATAAAGGGGTCATCTCTGACGATAGGACAATCAACAATTCATGACCAGGCTGTTGGTGCTGGTGGCCTGTTTGCTATGCATTCCTGTGGCATTGAATGGCCAGCATGGTGATGACAGATTCTCTGCAGACGGAGAGGCCCGGGAAGGTAAAGGCAAATTATTTACAGGCGGATACTCTCAGGAGGTAAAAGACACAGCTTATGTCGGTGTATACCCCCAGGAACGTAAGGACAAATTCTCTGCTGGCGGGTATGCCTCATGGCTGCAAATGGCCATGTTTGAAAAACCGTCAGAGAGATGGATGAACAGCACCATACTGCATAACAGGCTGAACTTCAAAGCTTATCCCGGAACCCGGACAGCCATTGCGCTTGAGATGCGTAACAGGCTTGTCACAGGAGATATGGTGACATTTGATCCCTCTTATGTTAAGGGCCTCTCAGCTGACGATGGCGTGGTAGACCTCTCATTTAACCTTTCAAAAGGGAGCTCATACGTGCTGAACACCATGGTTGACAGGCTATATATCGACTTCACGGCCGGTTCTTTCCAGATAAGGGCAGGACGCCAGCGCATCAACTGGAGCCAGGCAATGGTATGGAACCCTAATGATATTTTTAATACCTACTCATTCTTTGATTTCGATTATGTTGAAAGGCCGGGTAGTGATGCTGTGAGGTTAACCTATTCAACCGGGCCAGCGGCGGCAGTCGAAGTGGTGGCTAAAGTTGACGCCCGTAACAATGTGACGGCAGCGGCGCTTTACCGTTTCAGCTTTCTGAACACTGATATTCAGTTTCTTGCCGGCGAAACAGATGGTGATTTTTTCACTGCAGGCATGGGTTGGTCCGGAGCTGTCGGCTCACTCTCAGTAAGAGGTGAAGCTACCCTCTTTTCTCCATTCCCGGGGTCAGGTGAAGACAAAAGCACCCTGATTGCTACCGCCGGCATTGACAAGAGCTTCTCAGACAAGGTCACGGCCCTGGCACAGATTATGTTCTCAAATAATCCCGTTGATCTGCAAAGCTTTACTCAGCTTTATGGCGGAGGACTTACAGCCAGGCAGCTTGCATTCTCGCAGTTCAGCGCTATGGGGCAGGTGAGCTATGCTCCCATACCCCTTCTCAATATTTCACTGTCCGGAATATGGTATCCTGACCTGAAGGGATTCTATGCCGGTCCGGCTATTGACTTCTCAATGGCTGAAAATATTGATTTCACTTTCCTCTGGCAGCATTTCAACAGTATTATTGCAGGTAATGAGACGCATATAAACCTTAGCTTCATCAGGATCAAATATAGTTTCTGAAATTTTCATACTTTAGAAGTGTTAAATCCGTTTGCGTGAATTTACTCCGCACTTGCCAGGCATAACCATGAGAACCTTGCTGATGAGCAGTCTGTCTGACTGGATTCCCGGAAGACAGGGAGGCAAGCCGGTAGATGTTTATTACTCAGTTCCTATTTCATTTACTCTGAAGTAATTACACATAAAACAGGCAACTGGTATAGCAATCCCGTACGGTTAATATTCCATGTAAGGAGGCTGTTTCAAAAGAGCAACCTCCTTTTTTATCCTGGCAGTATCCTGCCTTAACAAGTATTTTTCGTATATTTAAACACCCGGTAGACCATTCAACTTCTGGCACAACTCCATTTTACGGTGACTGTTGCCAGACCTCCCGGGTAACATATTAAAAGGTCAATCAAATTAATAGAAAAATATGCAAGCAGCAAAAAGAGTTTTAATGGTGCGCCCAGCCAGGTTTGCTTACAATGAGCAAACAGCAAATAATAATTTTTTTCAGGAAAAACGCGAGATTGCTAATATAAATGAAAAAGCTCTCGTTGAGTTCGACAACTTTGTGAAAGTATTGCGAGACAATAAGATTGAAGTAATCGTTGTTCAAGACACTGAAAGTCCGTATACACCAGATTCTATTTTCCCGAACAATTGGTTTTCTACACATCAGACAGGTGAACTTGTTCTCTATTCGATGTTTGCAGAAAACAGAAGAGCAGAACGAAAGCAAGATGTTCTGGAAGCAATACGAAAACATTTTTCGGCTGATAAAACGATTGATCTTACATTTTGGGAAAAGGAAAATAAATTTTTGGAAGGTACAGGAAGTATCATTTTGGATCATTCCAATAAAATTGCATATGCTTGTCGTTCAATAAGAACGGATGAAAATGTTTTTATTGAGTTTTGCAGGCTGATGAATTTTAAACCTCTGCTTTTCAATTCATTTGATGAAAACAACAAGCCCATATATCATACAAATGTGATGCTTAGTATTGGAGAGAACTTTGCTGTTGTATGTGCAGAGTCAATATCAGATAAAAACGAAAGAAAGAGTGTGCTTGATAGTTTGCATCAATCCAAAAAAGAGATTATTGAGATATCTATGGATCAAATGAATCACTTTGGTGCTAATGTACTTGAGGTTAATAGCATAGATAACGAAAGCTGTTTAATTATGTCCGAATCAGCTGAAAACACATTTACTACTGATCAGAAAAATGTAATCAAACGATATTCAAAAATCGTCTCATCGCCTCTTCAAACAATTGAACAGGCAGGAGGAGGTTCTGCTCGTTGTATGCTTGCAGAAATATTTTGAACGTTTAACCCTGGTCCTGTTTCAACAGTATTATTGCAGGGAATGAGACGGATATAAACCTCATCTTCGTGAGGATCAATTATAGTTTCTGAAATTTTCATACTTTAGTGGTGTTAAATCCGTAAGTATGTCACTTGTTCATGAGCTAGAGAAATCAGGGAACTGGCTGTTCAGAAGAAGGTACTGGTTACCGTATGTGTTTCTGTTTCTGGCAGTTGTGTATCTCTTCATTGCCAACCGCAGCGTAATCTATTTCAACTATACCTGGGAATTAATATGTATCCTCATTTCTGTGGCCGGTGAGCTCTTAAGGTCATACACCATAGGCCATGTACCGCATAAAACATCAGACCGCATTGTAATGAACCAGCTTGCTGATGAACTATATACAACCGGCATCTATTCGGTCATGCGTCATCCGCTCTATGTGGGTAACTTTTTTTTGTGGCTCGGCCCTGCCCTCTTTCTCAGATCCGTCTGGTGCGTGATAATTTTTGTTCTGGCATACTGGCTCTATTATGAGAGGATCATTTTTGCCGAGGAGCAGTTCCTCCGTCATAAGTTCGGAGAGATTTATGATACATGGACTTACAAGGTGAAAGCAGTGATTCCGGGCTTCCGGAATTACGTGAAAACTAATCTGCCCTTCTCATTGAAGAATGCCCTCAGGCGTGAGTACCACAGCATTGCCGGCCTCTTCATCGTATTTGCACTCCTTGACCTTTTCCGCAACATCGCAGTCACCGGAAGGGTATATATGGAGCCCATGTATGCGACACTTCTTATTGCCGCCCTTATATTCTGGGCTGTCATCAGGTATATAGTCAAGAGGACTAAGTTCCTCCAGGTGGAGGGGTGGTAACGCGGAAGGTACTACCTTCTTCCTCCCATGAATATCATTATGTAATAGATCAGCGTGGCCAGTGAGCCAAGAGCCGCAATTACATAGGTATATGCAGCCCACTTTAGCGCATCACGGGCTTTGTCATGAGTACCTGCATAGGTGATGCCTGCATCTGACAGCCATACCAGGGCTCTCTTTGACGCATTGATCTCAACAGGGAGGGTGATAAAGCTGAAAA
>CAYQNT010000173.1:3107-4190 GCA_964418865.1 uncultured Rikenella sp. | reverse complement strand
AACGCCGAACCTTCAGATATATATGCTGCACTTACTAATCCATATACAATTGAACTATGGTCTGGTTACCACTCCCTGATGCCATCGAAGGCAGGGGAGGAGTTCAACATGTGGGACGGAGATATCTGCGGGAAGATCATTGATCTGGTGCCGGACAAAAAAGTGGTGCAGGAGTGGTATTTCGGAGACAGGGAGATTGATTCGGTGGTGACTATCACCATAGCCGGCAACGGCGACAACTCAAAAGTTACGGTAGTGCAGACAAACATACCTTGTGAAGATTACCAGAATATTGAAGAGGGATGGAATGAGTATTATATGGGTGCTATAAAACGCTTTTATAACCCCAACTTCTGACGGCTCAGTATATCTCTCACATCTTCCAGGCTTCCGATAATCAGTCCGGATATACCGATATAGCATTTAGTGGCTGATTTGGCCGAGACCCTCTCTGCCCAGCGCGGAAGCCATGAGAGCATCTCATCTTTAATAAAACTCAGGAGCTCTTTTCCAATCATTTCCCTGATCTCGTAGTCATCTTCTGTGAGATATTTTTCTATCAGGAGATTGGCAAAAAGCAGCTCAACTCCCAGATGGTCAGCCTCAATACAGCTTTCTTCAGCCTTGCAGTAATTGTATTTCGAATAGATGCTGATCAGGTGATGATGATGCTCTTCAACGGATGTGCCGCTTTTTTTCCAGTAAGAGGCGGCTGGATAAGCCTCAGCAATAGCTTTGCCGCCAAGAAGCGATGCATAGTTTTCGCCAACTGTATTACGGCATTGTTGCTTAAACGGGCAGGGTGACCTGAGAAGAAGGCTTGCCTGTTCGAACATGGCGTTGCTACTGCTTACCGGCAGGTTTCTGAGCAACCCGGCATCACAAAGATGAGGGAGACCGCTTTCACCCGGGTCCAGAGCGACCGATCCGCCCAGAAACTGAAACATGGCATTATATGCCTGAAGCAGTTCATGAGTTTGTTGATCCTTCTCTTCAGAGAGGCCAGGCTTTGGCTTTATAACAACCATACTGCAATGATTGTTATTTAATAAATATTTCTCTATTAACTGCTCAAACAAGGGC
>CAYQNT010000173.1:0-3097 GCA_964418865.1 uncultured Rikenella sp. | reverse complement strand
TTGTTGCCGGTCATCAGGTTTGAAGTCTTTATAACTCCATAACGTGATGCCGGGAAGAATGTTCATTTCTTCACCTTCTCCAATCCCTCCAGTTCAGGACAGGCCGAATAAAGGCTCAGTTCCTGAAGTCGGCTAACTCATCAGGATAGGCGTTGGTATCAAGCTTTTTCTTGACCTCCTTGAAGCACTGGATAGTATAGTTGACATCTTCCATTGTATGTACTGCCGTTGGGATGATTCGCAGCATAATGACTCCCTTTGGCACCACCGGGTAGATGACCACGGAAGTGAAGATGCCGTAGTTTCTCCTCAGGTCCCTGACTATCTGGGTGGTCGGTGCCAGTCCTCCCTGTAGGAAGACCGGAGTAACAGGCGACTGTGTCTTTCCCAGATCGAAGCCTGCTTCGCGCAGCCCGCTCTGAAGAGCGTTGGCAATCTTCCAGAGATTCTCACGAAGCTCGGGATGGGTAATCATCATCTCAAGCCGCTTGATAGCGCCGATTGTCATTGCCATGGGCAGAGACTTGGCATATATCTGTGAGCGGAGATTGAATCTGAGATAGCTTATGATGTCTTTTTCTCCGGCCACGAACCCGCCTATTCCGGCAAAACTCTTGGCGAAGGTTGCAAAGTAGACATCTATCTGATCCTGTACGCCGAAGTGTTCACCGGTACCTGCTCCGGTACTACCCATAGTGCCGATGCCGTGGGCATCATCAACCAGCAGCCGGAAATTATATTTCTTTTTGTATTGAACGATTTTGTCTAGGGCCCCAAGATCGCCTGCCATGCCGAATACACCCTCAGTGATAACGAGGATACCGCCACCCGTCTGGGTAACAATATTTTGTGCATGCTTAAGCTGTTTCTCAAAGCCTTCCATGTCATTGTGGGGAAAAACGAACCTCTTTGAGAGAACCATCCTCAGTCCGTCCAGTATGCATGCGTGTGATTCGGAATCATAGACGATAACATCATGTCTTCCGGCAAGGCTGTCTATAATAGAGACCATACCCTGGTATCCGAAATTAAGAAGATATGCAGATTCCTTTCCGACGAATTTGGCAGCCATCTGCTCAAATTTCTCGTGCATTGTTGTCTGTCCTGACATCATTCTGGCGCCCATAGGGTATGCCAGCCCGTACTCAGCCGCCGCATCTGCATCAGCCTTCCGCACCTCGGGGTGATTTGCCAGTCCAAGATAGTTGTTGAGACTCCAGTTAAGCACTTCCCTGCCCATGAATTTCATCCTGGGAGCAATCTCGCCTTCAAGCCTGGGGAACATAAAGTATCCGTCAGCCATTTCCTGGTACTGCCCGAGTGCACCACGGTTGTTTCTTATCCTTTCGAAAATATCCACGTTAATAATGATTTTGATTAATGCCCGCAAATTTATTAAAACATTACTCAGACGGAGTACCTATTTATACCCATTTATTCCTATTAATTAACACTCCTTTAACCATGCCGTATCTATAAAGAGTGCACTTTTGTATCATATTGAGCTTAGTAATAAAAAAAATAGTAATTTTGCGCAACATTTCCGGATATGAAGGTCAGACTGATAATATTAATATTTCTTAGTTTCGTTATAACATCATGCGGTGAGTATGAGAAGCTTCTCAAGAGCACTGACAGTGAACTGAAGAAGCAGAAGGTCTTTGACTATTATGATGACGGCAAGTATATGAAGTCTATTGAGCTTCTCTCTCAGATACTTCCGAGGTTCAGGGCTACTGAGGATGCTGAACAGCTAAACTGGATTAATGCGCAGGCACACTACAAGATACGTGATTATATGATGGCTGGTTCATATTACCAGACTTTTGCCGACACATATCCCAGGAGCAACAATGCAGAAGAAGCAGCGTATCTTTCAGCAATGTGCGACTATTACCTCAGTCCCAGGGCTGAGCTTGACCAGACCAATACAAGGAAGGCCATTGAGAATTTTACGATCTTCATGAAGAGGTATCCCACAAGCACGAGAGTTGATGACTCTAAAGCCCGGGTATTGGAGCTTCAGGAGAAACTAGTTGAAAAGTCATACCTGAGCGCGAGGCTTTACTATGACCTCAAGGAATATCGTGCCGCCACGGTGTCACTGGCCAACAGCCTTAAGGAATATCCTGATACCAAATATCGCGAAGAGCTTATGTTTCTCAAGCTCGATGCACTTTACCTCTATGCCGGTAGAAGTGTCCCTGACAAACAGGTAGAGCGTTATCAGACTACACTTGATGAATACTATTCGTTCATTGAAGAATTCCCCGGGAGCAAGTTCTCCAGGGAGATAAAAAGGATCTTTGACAGCACGGCGAAGTTTCTGAAGGTGGATACCACCGTGCAACAGACAGTAAGTAATTAAACTATAATACAGAACATGGATTACAAGAAGACATCAGCATCCTACACCACGATAACAAGAGATGTAGATAAGTTTGACGTTGAGACAGGAAACATTTACGAGAGCGTTGTCGTCTGCACCAGAAGAGCCAACCAGATCAGTGTTGAAATGAAGCAGGAACTTAATTCCAAGCTTGAGGAGTTTGCCTCATTCAATGACAATCTTGAAGAGGTCTTTGAGAACAGGGAGCAGATAGAGATCTCCAAGTTCTACGAGAGGCTGCCGAAGCCTACTCTTATTGCCCTTGCCGAGTTCGAGGAGGGAAAGATCTATTACCGCAATCCTGACAAGGAGCAGAAGTCGAAGAAATAAACTTACAATATGCTTAGAGGCAGGAAGATACTGCTTGGAGTCACCGGAGGTATAGCAGCCTACAAGGCAGCCTATATCATCCGGTTGCTTGTTAAGGAGGGAGCAGAGGTTAAGGTGGTCATGACACCCCTTGCCAGAGAGTTCATCACACCTCTTACTCTTGCCACCCTGTCTAAAAACCCGGTCATGGTTGAATTCTTCGATCCGGAAGACGGTCGCTGGAACAGCCATATTGACCTAGGCCTCTGGGCAGACCTTTTTCTCATAGCGCCTGCCACTGCTAACAGCATGGGCAAGATGGCTGCAGGCATAGCTGATAATCTACTGCTTACCACTTATCTCTCTGCACGCTGTCCGGTGTTTCTGGCTCCGGCAATG
>CAYQNT010000172.1:0-4231 GCA_964418865.1 uncultured Rikenella sp. | reverse complement strand
TAATTGAGCCGCTTGCGGAATCGCCCTCAGTGATAAAAAGGGTCGAATTGAGCTTCCTTTCATCATTTGAGTTATAGTGTATACGGCAGTCGCGCAGCTTGCGGTTATGCAGGCTTACCTTCTTGGCCCTCTCACGTGCTAGCTTCTGTATTGAGCTGATGGCCTTACGCTCCTTCTCCGACTCCTGTATCTTCTTCAGTAATATGTGTGCCGTCTCGCTGTTCTTGTGCAGGTAATCGTCAAGATGCTTACGTATGAAGTCAACAATGAAGTTACGTACGGATGGCCCCTCCGGACCCATATCTTTTGAGCCGAGTTTAGTCTTCGTCTGTGACTCGAAGATAGGCTCCTCTATCTTGACAGCTATCGCGGCAATGATAGATGATCTGATGTCAGAGGCATCAAAATCCTTCTTGAAGAATTCCTTTACAGTCTTTGTTATCGCTTCGCGGAAAGCAATGAGATGGCTGCCTCCCTGAGAGGTATGCTGGCCGTTGACGAAGCTGTAATAATCTTCACCGTACTGCATGCCGTGGGTCAGGGCTATCTCAATGTCATCACCCTTGAGGTGGATGATCGGGTAGAGGCCCTCACGGTTCATGTTTTCATTAAGAAGATCTACCAGTCCGTTACGCGAGATGATCTTATTGCCGTTGAAGTTGATCAGCATACCGGCATTTAGGTATGAGTAATTCTTCAACATGTTCTCAACATATTCAGAAATGAAATGGCAGTTGCCGAACATGGCCTCATCAGGCACGAACAGTACTTCAGTGCCATTTTCCTCTTTTGTAGCCATGAGAGGCTCGTTCCTCAGTAGGTTACCGGCCTGAAATGCTATCTCCTTTAGCTGTCCTTCGCGAAAAGACCTGAGCAGGAATGATGATGAGAGGGCATTGACAGCCTTGATGCCTACGCCGTTCAGCCCCACTGATTTCTTAAATGCCTTTGAGTCATACTTGGCGCCTGTATTCATGCGTGACGATACGTCAAGCACCTTCCCCAGCGGTATGCCGCGGCCATAGTCGCGCACCCTCACCTCCTTGCCTGTGATGCTGACGTCTATCTTGCGACCGAAACCCATCATATACTCGTCGACCGCGTTATCCATCACCTCCTTGAGCAGGACATATATACCGTCATCAAGCGATGAGCCGTCACCCAGCTTGCCGATATACATACCGGGACGCAGCCTGATATGCTCCTTCCACTCAAGGGTTTTGATGTTCTCCTCAGAATAGTTACCGTCCATTAAGCCAATTTTGCGCAAATATAAAGAATTAGGTAAGGCGTTGATAGCCGATTTATCAACAACACCGGTGAATTATTACCCTGTCTATGAGAAATTAAGGGGATCAGAAGCTATTACTTCACATAATCAGGCTCACTTCTGAGCTCATCCATGGCCTTCACCATGACGGTATGGACTCTTAATGCCAGTTCTTCAGGGTCACCTGTTCCAAACTGTCCGGGGAAGATCGGGTCAAGCACCCTGATCCGTACTATTCTCCTATTGTTGAAGATGATACCTCCTTTTTTGGGTTTGATCTCACCGGTACCGTCAATCAGCACCGGCAACAGGGGCTTATCTGTCTTAACGGCAAGCTGAAAAGCTCCCGGCTTGAACTTGCCTATGGCTCCGGTAAGAGATCTGGTGCCTTCAGGGAAGATCACCACAGAGACGCCCTCCTGTACCGATTCAACACATTCGTCCATCATCTTTATGACGCTGGCCTTGTTCCCCCGGATGAGCTCTATGTACTTTGTCATTCTCATCTCCCAGCCTATAATGGGAGTACGGAAGACCTCCTTCTTGGAGACCCACCGGACCCTGTGCCGGAGCATGTTGAAAAAGACAATATCAAGCATTGACTGGTGATTGGGTATTATGATATAAGCCTGTTTGTTATCAATTTTCTCACGACCTTCAGTTATCACTTTCCAGAAGGGGCTCATTTTTGTCACAATTATTCCCTGGATAACCATCCACTGGTTATTCATCAGCCTTCTGCTGTCAAAAACCAGGGACAACAGCCATAGTATCAGTGCAACGGGAAAGGCAAGCAGGACAAAGATGATACTTGATAGCCATACCCATAGTGACTTGATAACATTCATTCCATATTGTTTTTAATGAGTTTGCCTGCAATCCATGCCAGGCCGGTACCTACGGCCAGCCCCAGGAGGGCGCCGGAAAGAATATCTCCGGGATAATGCACACCCAGGTAAATCCTTGAGTACGAGATTAGCACTGCCCATACAAAGATACACCATGTAAACCATCTTTTACCCAGCAGGATTGCAGTATAGGCTGCGATCCCGAAGCTGTTGGCGGCGTGGCCTGAAATAAAGCTGTACCCCCCGGCGCAATGTCCTTTAAAAATATGTACCATCCCTTCAAGCAAAGGCTCATTACATGGTCTGGGACGCTCTACCAGGCTTTTAATTATCCTCGTGCTCTGATCATCTATCAGCACCAGTACCGGCACGATTAAAAGAGGGATCCATGCACTTTTGCCGTGTTTGCGGATCACCATCCAGATAATTGCCAGATAAAGAGGTATCCAGACGGTCTTCATGCTTAGTATCCACATCACCGGATCAAGGAAAGAGGCGTGAAGTGAGTTCAGGAAAAGAAATATTTTGTGATCTATCTCTACCATCATCAACTATTTATTGCTTTCCAGATCATGTCTTTGAGAATAGTTAATCCGGTGCCGTTGATTGATGAGATGAGAACCACCGGCAGGTCATCAGGCAGCAAAGGCCTGATGGCGTCAGTAAGCTCTTCATCAAGCAGATCGCACTTGGTTATTGCCATCACACGACGCTTGTCTAGCAGCTCAGGGTTATATTTCCTAAGCTCCTCCACCAATATATTATACTCTTTATTTATGTCACCGGTGTCAGCAGGAATCATGAATAGCAGTGCCGAATTGCGCTCTATATGTCTCAGGAATCTGTGGCCCAGCCCCTTGCCTTCGGCTGCTCCCTCGATGATACCGGGGATATCTGCCATCACAAATGATTTGTCATCACGGTAGCTCACAATGCCCAGGTTGGGTGTGAGGGTAGTGAACGGGTAGTTATCTATCCTGGGCTTTGCTGCACTGACAACCGAGAGCAACGTTGATTTGCCTGCGTTTGGAAATCCTACCAGCCCCACATCAGCCAGCACCTTAAGTTCAAGTATGAACCATCCCTCCACCGAGGGTTCGCCGGGCTGAGCAAAGCGGGGTGTCTGGAAGGTAGACGATTTGAAGTGGGTGTTACCCAGTCCTCCGCGCCCTCCTTTCACCAGCACCTTCTGTTCATCATGATTGGTTATCTCAAAGAGTATCTCATTGGTCTCCCCGTCCCGGGCTATCGTGCCAAGAGGTACTTCAATTATGATATCACTACCGGCAGCGCCTGTCTTCTGGTTTGATGAGCCCGAGCCGCCATGGCCCGCAAAATTGTGTTTGTGGAATTTCAGGTGAAGCAGTGTCCAGAGCTGTGAGTTACCCATTAAGATGACATCTCCTCCCCTTCCGCCGTCGCCACCATCAGGGCCGCCCTTAGGGTTGGCTTTTTCACGTCTGAGGTGTGATGACCCTGAGCCGCCCTTGCCGGAGCGTCCGAAGATTTTTACATAATCAACAAAGTTTGTATCACCCATCAGCTAAATTATCGTCTCTATATGGCTGCAGAGCCTATCGAAGATCTCATCTATTGAGCCTACGCCATCAATGCTCCTTGATACCCCGGCTTTTCTTCCGAAGTCAATGACAGGCTCAGTCTTGGCGCTGTATACCGCAATACGGTTGTTGATGACAGCCTCGTCGGCATCGTCAGACCTGCCTGATACCAGTGCTCTCTTCTTCATGCGTTGCATCAGCTCGGCATCATCGACCTCAAGTACGAGCATGAGGTCAATCTTCATCTCTCTCCCTTCCAGCATCTTTTGTAGTGCTTCTGCCTGTTCAACGGTACGGGGGAAGCCGTCAAAAACAAATCCTCTCTTGCCGGTGGTGGCATCAATTCTATGAGCTATCATATCTATCACCACCTCGTCAGGCACGAGCTCTCCGGAGGCCATTATGGCTTCCATCTTCTTGCCAAGCTCGGTTCCGGCAGACAGCTCAGCCCTGAGCATGTCACCCGTCGAGAGATGAAGAAGGTTATATTTCCCTGCGAGGGTCACTGACTGCGTCCCCTTACCTGACCCGGGAGGACCGAACATAAGAACATT
>CAYQNT010000171.1:0-4310 GCA_964418865.1 uncultured Rikenella sp. | reverse complement strand
CTTTCTTTTTCTAATTCATAAAATCCAATTTTACAGAAACAAAGTTACGTAACGCGAATCAAAAACAAAACCGTATAGTTCCATCTCAAAATGTATACAATGAAAAAAACTGGTTTTCTGAAACTTCTATATCTCGTTGCAATCGTTTTAATCACCCAATCAGTCAGTGCTCAGACAACGAGTGAAAAAACTGTTCATAACCCATACATGAACCAGATAGGGCTGCAACTAAATCCTTACCTTGATGAAAATCTCTTTCAGGGATTTTTAGCTCAGATAGTCTTTGGGATAAGATATGCCTACCACATAACACCACATTTATCTGCAGGACCGGAAGTAAATGGTTTTGCTCCACTCCATCTCCAGCCGGGTAATGATCTGAATTTTTTTAGATTAGGAGTCGGAGCCTTTGCCCGGTATTCATTTTTCACAGAAAGCCAAGTCAGAGTTTTTGCAGAAGTTCTACCATACTATTCTTACAGGTACTGGGAGGAGAATCAGTGGCTTCCGGAATTAAAGGAGAGCAGATTTGGCATTTGCCTTAGCCCTGGCGTCTCACTGTATTCCAAATCCCGAAAGTTCAGCATCGATCTTTATATGAAATTCTCCAATATTGATTTCGTCAATAGTAAGAATTACGTGTTCTCATATAAGTTGAATTATCATTTTTAATGAAGAGGCCCGCAAACATACTCTTATATTCGGTATTGCTGATTTGTTGTGCAACTTGTACAAAAATCATTGAGATAGATATCCCTGCACATGAACCCAAACTTGTTGTCAACAGCCTCTTTACTGACGGATACAGGATCAGGGTCCATCTGAGCAAAACCGCGTCATCATTCGACTATTCAACTCCGACTGTTGAGGATGGATCGATCAGGCTTTTCTGCAATGATGAAGAAATTGACAACCTCATTTTCAATAATGGATACTACTATTCCAATATTAATGCCGAACAAGGAGAAAAATACTCCCTGATTGTTAATGTGCCTGAAATGGAGAGTGTATCATCGGAAGACATCATTCCGGAGAAGACTTTGATTGAATCATATGTTCACAGAGATTCGATTATGATGGATGATAACAATTATCCTGTAATGCAATTAGAGCTGGGATTTACAGATAAACCCGGTCGTGACTTTTATGAGCTTTCAATTATTGCAGATTATTATGTAGCTGGCCATAACTATCGCCACAATATTGGTTTTAAGTACAGTACAGATCCCGTACTGGTTTCAACCGGCCTGCTTGATTATTATTCTGAATCAATTGTTTTTACTGATGAACTGTTTGACGGGGAACAGACAAGCATTAAAGCAAATTACTGGATCCAGACAGGTGAAATGCCTCTGATCGGGGAAGGGCCTGAATACGGTTATATTTTATTCGTGTCTCTCCGCTCAATATCCGAGTCATATTACAATTATATCAGGAAGCAGATAATCTACCAGTACAGCCTGGAATCCAACATTTTTACCGGGCTGCCGGATCCGGTACACATGTACTCAAACATTACTGGAGGTTACGGCATCTTCGCTGGTTATTCGTCAGATAATAAAACAATCAATGTTGTGATCAGGTGAAAAGACTAAGCTTCATATCAGTTATGTTTATGTTTTCCCTGGTCATGAGCCATGGCCAGCAGGTAACCATCAGCGGATTTATCTCTGATGCTCAGACAGGAGAAAAACTGATCGGCGCTACTGTTGTTTGCATTGATGACGGTTCATATACCATCACCAACGGGTATGGCTATTATGCGATGAAGCGTATCATGGCAACAGATACAATACGGCTCCAGGCATCATTTGTGGGTTACATACAGGATACCATAAAGGTTCTTTCGGACGCAAATCTGAAAATTGACTTTGAACTCATATCCGATATTGTCATTGAGGAGGTCACGGTCAAAGCTCCCCGTCCTATCACATATGACAGGAAAAAAGAGATGAGCACAATTTCGGTTCCTGTATCGAAAGTCACTGTACTGCCCGCCCTGGGAGGAGAATCGGA
Organism: uncultured Rikenella sp.; assembly: GCA_964418865.1. Lineage (GTDB taxonomy): Bacteria > Bacteroidota > Bacteroidia > Bacteroidales > VadinHA17 > SR-FBR-E99. Next base: position 2,294 of record CAYQNT010000171.1, on the reverse strand, counting down.
TATCCTTAAGACGCTTCAGCTGATGCCCGGGATTCAGTCAGGTAATGAGGCCTCAAGCGGCCTGTATGTCAGGGGTGGTAGTCCTGACCAGAACCTGATAGTCATTGATGATGTACCGGTCTATTATGTAAACCATCTGGGAGGTTTTGTTTCTACATTTAATTCAGATGCCATAAACAGTATGAAACTGATAAAAGGAGGCTTCCCGGCAAGGTATGGAAGTCGCTTATCGTCTGTTCTGGACATCAGAATGAAAGAGGGGAACATGAAGGAACAGCACGGAAACTTCATGTTAGGTATGATCGCTGCAAAATTCATGATTGAAGGACCGATAAAAAAGGATACAACATCATACCTGATATCAATCCGGAGGCTCATGTATGACCTGATAACCAGGCCCCTCACCTATTTTTCAAGCAGCGGGGTATCTGTCGGCTATACATTCTATGATTTCAATGCAAAACTCAACCATTGTTTTTCACCTGATGACAGGGTTTATCTCAGCATCTATTCAGGTGACGATAAAATAACTACCAGGAATAAGACGGGAGATGAGGTAAGCAAGATGGCTCTCCAATGGGGGAATATTCTCGGTTCGTTCAGGTGGAACCATGTCTACGGAGACAGGTTGTTCAGCAACCTCACTGTCTATTCCACAAAGTATCGCCTGGATAATGAGTTTAACTACACTATGAAGGCTGATGACCTTAAAGAAGAGTCGTCATACAGGTATTTTTCAGGTATAGTTGATGTTGCCGCAAAGATAGACTTTGACTATTATGTCAATCGTTTCTATTCCATTAAATATGGAGGAACGGCTATCTGGCATTTTTCCAATCCCAATACAATGACGTTTCAAACCACAGGCGACTTTGAAGAAACGAAGTCGGTCATGGGAAGCAGTAAACAGCATGGGTTTGAAACTGGCGCCTATATTGAGAATGAAATCTCCGTAGGTGGCAGGTTCTTTACAGATATTGGATTAAGGCTTTCCAACTACCGGACATCGGGAAGGAATTATTCATCGGCCGAGCCACGGGTGCTTACAAGCCTCAGACTTGGAAACAGCACATTCGTGAAAGCATCGTTTTCAACCATGACACAATATGTTCACCTGCTTACGGGATCAGGACCAAACATGCAAAATGATACCTGGGTCCCGGTAACTGACCTGATTGCGCCGTCGAAAGCCAGACAGTATGCTGTCGGAATTGAAAGAACCTTCGGTGATGGGCTGTTTGATGCAAGCCTGGAGGGTTATCATAAAACGATGAATAACCTTATTACCTACAAGGAAGGTATATCGGCTCTCTCCTCATCGATCGACTGGCAATCACAGGTTGAGACAAACGGAACCGGAAAATCATACGGAATAGAGGTCCTCCTGCAGAAAAAAGCAGGGCCGGTAACTGGCTGGATCGCCTACACTTACTCAAAGACCACACGTCAGTTTGATAATATTAATTCAGGGAAGGAGTTTCCTTTTAAGTATGACAGGAACCACGATATAAGTATTGTGTATCTCCAGAGGATAAGAAGCAATATTCAATTATCAGCCACATGGGTGTATGGTACCGGTAATCCTTATACACTGGCCACCGGAAGATACAGAATGATTACCAATCCCAATGACAATCTTAACTCGGAGGGTAGTTACCAGGACTATGGCCTGATCTACGGAGACCTGAACTCATCGAGGATGAGGGCATACCATAAACTTGACGTGGGAATAAATTTCTACAAAGAGGTCAGGTGGGGTGAGAGTACACTTAGTTTTAACATTTACAATCTTTATAACCGGCAGAACCCGTATTATTATTTTATTGAAAGAACAGCTGAGTATGATTCGCATCATCACGAAATCCCGGGCACTCAAAGGTATGCCTTGAAGCAGCGAAGCTATTTCCCGATTATTCCATCAATTAGTTATAGTATAAAGTTTTAAATCAGATCCTGCATAGCTTAAGATGTTGAAATCGTTCTGTCAATATTGGCTTTCAGGCACATCACGCATGAGTAGGTTCTCTGCTAGAAAAATGGTGTTGCCAATGCGTGAAGAGCCTTCAGCGAGTTTTAATGAACGGGGGTTAATTGTTTAGTCGAAAAACCAAGGTAATAAAGCCCTAAACCTAACAGGTCGGTATATGTCATTGGCTCTTCCGCACCGCGAGAATCTTCTGGCTAAAGAGGATCGTTAAGTGATCGGCGGTGCGGCCTGCCCCGGCTACCGCCGGGAACCCCCTCCTGGTGTCACGGTTTTTGCCAACGCGAGAATTAAGTAATAACCATCATAA
>CAYQNT010000170.1:0-4315 GCA_964418865.1 uncultured Rikenella sp. | reverse complement strand
TGCCGTCAAGCCTCTTCACAGGTTCACCGCTGCCGGGAGCAAGCAGCCGGAAGAGTGAACTGTCAGCAACAGGTTCAAAAGAGAGTGAGTCAGCTGCACCATAGGTGCCGGAGAGGGTCCTGTAGACCACCATATCATCATATCGGGTAACGGCAACTGTCTCGCCGGGCAGGAGCTGCAGCGCTCCCGGGGCTCCGTCATTAAGAAGATAGACGCCCCTCTCCGGGGTAAATACTACAGTGGCCGGTTTTGCGCGTGCAAAGATACGTATAGAGACCTGACCTGACGCTGTCAGCGGGAGAAGGAAGCATAGTATGTATAACAGCGCTCTGATCATTGACCTTCCCCTGCCCTCTTCAGGCTTTTTACCATATCTTCCGCAACTCTTGATGAGGCCCCGCTTCCTCCAAGTATAGCGCGCAGCTCAGTGTAATCACGCCTGATCTGATCATGTCTGGAGCCGGTGGCAATGATATCATGCAACTCTATATAGAGTCTTTCATGTTTAAAGTCTTTCTGTAACAGCTCCCTTACAACCTCTCTGTCCATTATCAGGTTCACAAGTGACAGGAAACGTACCTTAATGACCATCTTCACCAGTATGTAGGTAAGAAAGCTGGACCTGTAGCATACCACCTGAGGCATATCGAAAAGTGCAGCCTCGAGGCTTGCCGTGCCGGAGGTCACCAGAGCTGCTTCTGCCACGGCCATAAGATCATAGGCATGGCCATAGATGACCTTAACCGGGAATGAAGCTGTGATTTTCTCGTATAGTCCTGCCGGCAGGTGATCCATCGCTGCTACTGCGAACTGATAGTCAGGGAAGTCAGGTGCCACGCTGGCCATGACCGGAAGCATCTTACTAACCTCCTGCAGCCTGCTCCCCGCAAACAGAGCTATCACCGGCCTGTTATCAAGGCCAAGAGAGGCTAATATACTCTCACGGTCAGGTGAGGTGCTGCGCCATGACTCAATATGATCAATAAGCGGATTACCCAAAAAGGTCGCGCTGTAATTATGGCGTCTGTAAAAATCTTTTTCAAACGGGAAGATAATATAGAGCCTGTCAACATATTTCTTCATGCCTTTTACCCTGCCCTCACGCCATGCCCAGTATTTTGGGGAGATATAATAAAAAACCCTGATACCCAGCTTCTTCACGTAACGTGCTATCCGCATGTTAAACCCAGCATAATCAATAAGTATCACTACGTCAGGCTTCATTGATACTATCTGCCTGCGACACTCTGAAAAGTTGGCCTTCACCTTCCGTATATTGATGAGAACCTCCCACACACCCATGAAGGCTGTTTCACGGTAGTGTTTCAGCAGATGCCCTCCGGCCTGCTTCATAAGGTCTCCGCCCCAGCATGATATATCAGCAGCCGGATCAGCCCTGAAAAGATTTCTGACGAGGTTAGAGCCATGAAGATCACCTGAAGGCTCTCCGGCTATGATAAAATACTTCATTTTAAAACAACTTTATACCGAACACCACAAGTGCCCATACAAGGGTAACACCCAGTACGCCCCTTGAGGCTCTGAGCATATCCAACCGGTTAAAAAGAAGGAAGATGAATATGTTGGCAAAGACTGAGACGCTCATTATCTCTATGATATTGCCGGCATCAGCTATTTTTTTTAAATACTGTGCAAAATCAAGTCCATGTCTCGTGAAGAGAAAGAAGATAAAAAAAGCTATGACCGGAATCACCAGTCCCGAGATCACCCCTGTCAGAGCATTGTTGAACCGTTGCCAGAACCACATGTTAAAGTTTCGATTTAATGGTTTCCATGAAGCTGTAGGCCGTCATATCTGTGGTCACAGGCACTACTGACACATAACCGTTATTGATGGCCCAGTCATCCGTATCTTTCGCCTCGGGCTCATGGTTGAAAAAGTGCCCTGTCAGCCAGTAATATGTCTTGCCGGCAGGGTCTTTTCTCTTCTCAAATTCCTCCTGCCAGTTTCCCATGGCCTGTCTTGCCACAACAATCCCCTTTATCTCCGATGCCGGCAGCGCAGGGAAGTTAACATTAAGGCAGATTCCGGAGGGCAGCGGTTCCTGTAACAAGAGGCTGCAGATCTTTCTGATATATTTTCCGCACCCTGAGAAATCTGCGTCAGATAAATAGCTGTTAAGTGAGAAGCCGACGGAGGTTATATCATACAGGCATCCTTCAAGGGCTGCAGCCATTGTTCCTGAGTAAAGTACGCTGGCGGAGGCGTTTGATCCGTGGTTGATGCCGGAGACTATCAGGTCCGGCTTACGTTCAAGAAGCTGGCTGACAGCAAGCTTTATACCATCGGCAGGGGTACCGCTGCAGGCATATATACGCTTGTTATCATTTTCCTCAAGCAGCTTGATCCTCAGTGGATGTTTGACCGTCAGAGCCTGCGACATGGCGCTGCGGCTCTCTGTGGCCGAGATGACCACCAGCTTGCCGAACTCCTGCATGATGGTGATCAGTTCCCGTATACCGCTGGCATAAAGACCATCATCATTGGTAATAAGTATCAGCTTATCGTTTTTTTCTAATTTCATTTTTAAAAAGATTGAATAATGAGATACGATGGAACACTCATGCTTTTGATTTTATTACTATTGTGTTTAGCTTCGCTGAGCTCACAAGCCCGGTTGAATTTTTGAAAACATGGGTGTTTCATGTGACAATTTGTTGAAGCGCAAATATAACTATAATGATCAACCTTTTAACAGTGCCTACGTTATGCCGCGAACCTTTTTTCCTTACTTTTGCATGTTAAAAAAACAGGCTAAATTATACCGCGATGAAGATTTCTTATAACTGGCTCAGAGAGTATCTTGACTTTAACGCGGGAGTGGATGAGCTGTCGGCCATACTTACAAATCTGGGTCTTGAGGTTGAAGGCGTTGAAGAGTGGGTCTCCGTCAGGGGAGGTATGAAGGGTGTTGTTGTGGGCCGGGTGCTCACCTGTGATAAACACCCTGATGCTGACAGGCTCAGTGTCACCACTGTTGACGCAGGCGGGCCCGAGCCACTGCATATTGTCTGCGGCGCCCCTAACGTGGCGGCCGGACAACTGGTGCCGGTAGCCTTGACAGGCACGATGATCTTCCATGGCAGTGAACAGTTTGAGATAAAGCGGTCAAAGATACGCGGCCAGGTCTCTGAGGGGATGATATGCGCCGAGGATGAGCTGGGAATTGGCACATCCCATGAAGGTATAATAGTGCTTGACAGCTCTGCCAGACCAGGGATGCCTGCTGCAGAGTATTTCGGGGTTGTAACTGACACTATTTTCGAGATAGGTCTTACGCCCAACCGCATCGACTGCAGCTCACACTACGGCGTAGCACGTGATCTGGCAGCATATTTTAATCTTCAGAAGCCGGTAAGGGCTAAGCTGCCTGAAATAGCAGGACTGAAAAAAGAGAGAGACGATGGGTCAATAAGTATCGCCGTGGAGGCAAAGGATGCCTGCATAAGATATTCAGGGCTGACCATCAGGGGCATCACCGTAGGCCCTTCACCCGCCTGGCTGCAAAACAGACTCAGGTCTATAGGGCTTCATCCCATCAATAACATCGTGGACATCACCAACTTCGTGCTGCATGAGACCGGACAACCCCTGCATGCCTTTGACGCTGCTGCCATCACCGGCAATAAGGTGATAGTGAAGAAACTGCCTGACAAGACAAAATTCGTGACCCTTGACGGCATCGGGCGTGAGCTCTCCTCATCTGACCTCATGATATGCAATGAGGAGGAGGGGATGTGCATAGCCGGTGTCTTTGGCGGTCAGAAGTCGGGCGTAACGGAAGCCACCAGGGATATTTTTCTTGAGAGCGCTACTTTCAGTCCTGTCTCAGTGCGCCGCACCTCACGCCGGCATGACCTGCACACTGATGCCTCATACCGTTTTGAGAGAGGCACAGACCCCGCCATGACCATCTATGCCCTCAGCAGGGCCGCCTTACTTATTAAAGAGCTGGCAGGGGGAGAGATCACCGGAGAGATAAAAGATATTTATCCCTCACCTGTAAAAAAAGCTGTTGTAGTGTACTCTCTTGACCGCATGAACAGGCTTATAGGCAAGGATATACCTCTGGAGACGGTGAAAACAATACTCTATAGTCTCGATATACAGATCACCGGCGAAACGCCCGGAAGTCTGACTCTCACCATTCCCTCATACCGTGTTGACGTGACCCGCGAGGCTGACGTCACAGAAGAGGTTCTCAGGGTCTATGGCTATGACAATATTGGTGTCAGCAATGAGATGCATTCCATGCTCTCGCACACTGACAAGCCAGACCGTGGCAAGATGGCG
>CAYQNT010000169.1:0-4522 GCA_964418865.1 uncultured Rikenella sp. | reverse complement strand
GTGGGTAGCCATCTTATGCCGTTTTCTTTTTTTACCGCTTGGCATATAATTACTTCTTAACGTTTGTTTTTACTTTATTTATAAAGGTCTTCGCAGGTTTAAAGGCCGGAATATTGTGTGCAGGAATAATAATAGTGGTATTCTTGGAGATGTTCCTGGCTGTTTTCTTTGCGCGCTTCTTCACTATGAAGCTGCCAAAACCCCTGAGATAAACATTATTGCCGGCAACCATGGAGTCTTTTACTGATTCCATGAAAGCCTCAACGGTCTTTTGAACGGTTACTTTCTCAATCCCAGTGTTCTTGGCAATTTCGTTAACAATGTCTGCTTTTGTCATTTTGCAAGAATTTTTTAATTCAACAAATTATTTTGATGTTCTGATTTTTCGATGTGCAAATATAAAATATTATTTGTCAATAATAGTTGTTAAACTTTTTTTTTGCTCCGAATAACCTGATTTTTTGACACCTATAAAATATACAGAGGTAAAAATACCCTTCAATGGCTGCTCTGTAAGTTGTCATCAATGACCAGATATCGCTTCCTTACCCTCTCAAAAGTTTTTTTCGTAACTTTACATACTTCAATAAACGGATAATTTATAATAAAGTTATGTCATTCAATAAAGTAATACTTGTAGGTAACGTCGGAAAGGATCCTGAGATCAGACGTTTTGAGAATAACATCAAAGCATCTTTTTCTCTTGCCACGAGCGAGACCTACACTCCTAAGGGAGGCGATAAGGTGACACAGACCGAGTGGCACAATATAGTTGCCTGGAGAAGGCTTGCTGAGCTTTCAGAGAATTACATCCGCAAGGGATCGCAGATTCTTGTTGAGGGTAAGATACGTTACCGCTCATACGATGACCGTGATGGGAATAAAAAATATATCGTTGAGATTGAGGCTGATGTGATACAGCTTCTCGGGCGAAAGGCTGACAGCCCGGGACAGCAGGGACAGGGCCAGCAGGGCCAGGGCCAGCAGGGCCAGAATCAGCAGAGCAGCAGCAGCAGCTATGCTCCCCCGTCACAATCGTCACCCCAGTCGGGCAACGATACAGGCGAAGACCTCTCTACGCAGGGCACAGCAGATGACCTGCCCTTTTAGTTAATCAAACCTGTTGACTTTGGAGACGCTTCTGTTAGGTTCCCACGCTGGGGTTAATGTGCTTGCTACATTTGCAGGGACTCCTTTTACTTTTGTAACAGAGATAGTCATCCTGGTCTTCCTTATTTTTGCCTCAGCTTTCATTTCCGGGTCAGAAGTGGCATACTTCTCGCTCACGCCCAATGACATGGAATCATTGCAGCGCAAGAAAGGAAGGAACGCATCCATGGCCCTGAAGCTGCTCGCAAAGCCTGAGAGGCTGCTGAGCACCATTCTTGTTGCAAACAACACCTTCAATATCGCCATTGTCATCCTGGCTGCCTTTATCAGCTCAGGACTCTTTGACCCGAGTAACAACCCACTCCTATCCTTTATGCTGGAGGTGGTAGTCATTACCTTCATCCTGCTGCTCTTCTGTGAAGTCACTCCCAAAATACTTGCTGCAAGAAACCAGCTTACGTTTGCACTTAGGGTGGCGCCTGCCCTCACCTTCACGTCAAAGGTTTTCAAGCCGTTGTCATCATTACTTACATACTCTTCATTCTTCGTCAGAAAACGACCGAGAGCGAGAGACAGCAAGCTAAATATTGACGAGCTCTCTGAGGCGCTTGACCTTACCTCGTCAGAGATCAGGGACGAAAAGGACCTCCTGAAGGGTGTCGTCAGGTTCGGTAATACCAGTGTCAGTGCCATCATGTGCCCGCGCATTGACGTGACGTCACTAGACATACAGAAGGGCTTTCACACCGTCCTGCCGGAGATTGTTGAATCAGGATTTTCACGGATTCCTGTTTATGCCGGGACTTTTGATCATGTCACAGGGATACTCTTCGTCAAGGATCTGCTGCCTCACCTCGGCAAGCCAGATACCTTCCGCTGGCAGTCGCTGATAAGACCGCCATATGTTGTTCCTGAATCCAAGAAGATAAGTGAGCTTCTGAAAGAGTTCCAGACAAAGAAGATACACATGGCTATCGTCGTAGATGAGTACGGAGGCACAAGCGGCCTGGTGACCCTCGAGGATGTGCTCGAAGAGATAGTAGGGGAAATCACAGATGAGACCGATGAGGAAGTGTCTCTCTACAGCGAGGTGGGAGAAGGACGATGGATCTTCGACGGAAAGATACTGCTTAACGATTTCTTTCGTATTACCGGCCATGATAATGACCCATTCGCCGATATAAGAGGCGAATCGGAGACGCTGGCCGGACTGCTGCTCGAGCTTCTTGGGGAGATACCATCAAAGGGAAGGGTGATCACTGCCGGAGGATTTACATTCACCATAGAGACTATTGAAAAAAGGCGAATAAGGGAGATAACCGTAGAAAAGAAAGGGGCAGGCAAATGAAAAATATTTTCGCAGCAACGCTGCTGGTGGTAGTGTTGCTGGCGGCAGGATGCAGGCAGCCATCTGTTCCAAGGCCGAATGGCTACTTTAGGATTGACCTGCCTGACAAGAAATATATCCGTTACGAGACCCCCTGCTCCTACTCCATTGAATATCCTGAGTACTCAAAGATCAATCTGAAGCCTGGGTCATCATCCGACACCTGCTGGATGGATATAGAGTTCCCGTCGATGAAGGCGACGATCCATCTCACCTATTTCGACTTACATAATAACCTGGCATCACTCACTGAGATGTCACGTGAGCTGGCATACAAGCATACCATCAGGGCTGATGCCATTGATGAGAAGCTGTGGGCTGACGACTCAGCACACGTATACGGCATCCTTTATGACCTTAAGGGCAATACCGCCTCGGCTGTGCAGTTCTACGTCACTGACAGCACCAGACATTACCTGAGAGGTTCACTCTACTTCATGACGCAGCCCAATGAAGATTCACTTATGCCCGTCATCAATTTCCTCAGGAAAGACATCATTCACCTCATCGAGACACTGGACTGGGAATAGACCATGGGCTGCATAACAAAACACTATCTGAACAAGGGGACAATAATCGGTGTCTGGAAGATCGAGGAGGATATTCCTACACTCCTTGAGATGGTGGATATGAGCCCGGAAGACAAGAAGAGATACAAGGTTTTTAGAAGTACCTCCAGGAAGCTTGAATTCCTGAGTGTCAGGGCCTTGCTTGCTGAGATGCTTGACAGAGAAGCGAGGATAGTCTATAACAAGAACAATAAGCCATTCATTAAAGACGGATCCTACTTTATAAGCATAACCCATTCAAACATGCTGACAGCCATTCTCGTAAGCCGTGATGAGAGGGTTGGCATTGATCTGGAATACATGCGCGTGAACATAAATACCTTTGCATCAAAGTTCCTCAATAAAAAAGAGAAGATCACGCGCAGGTGGGCTGACCGTACTTACCACCTCTATATACACTGGTGTGCCAAGGAGGCCATCTACAAGATATGTGACAAGGAGGGAATCAATATTGTCAATGACATCACAATTGAGCCATTTACAGTCAAAGATTCGGGTGAGATAATAGGAAGTGTTCAGAATGAGAGGATCAGTGACCAGTTCACCCTCTTCTATTCAAAGTATGACAACTACACCATTGTTTGGACAAAGAAGAAACATGAAGGTTGAGATACCCTACAGGAGGAATAAGATGGTGGCGCAGCTCATTGACCCTGACCGGGCGGATGAGGAAGCGCTGGCTGTCGCGGTGGGTTATGCAGTTGAAGCGAAGGTTGATCTCTTCCTCGCCGGCGGCAGTCTGACAAAAGTCTCTGTTGAAGGATTGATAAAGAAGCTCAGGCAGCTCTCCGCCATACCTGTTGTACTCTTTCCCGGCAATCTCACACAGCTGACCACGGAGGCTGATGCTGTTTTCCTGCTCTCGCTCATCAGCGGACGTAACCCTGAGCTGCTTATCGGCAACCATGTCATTGCAGCTCCATTCCTGAAACAGATACGTGACAGGGTGATACCGGTAGGTTATCTGCTGGTTGATTGCGGAGGGGGCACCTCGGTGGAGTATATGAGCCAGACCTCCCCGGTACCCTACGGGAAGAATGATATTGCCGTGGCTACGGCCCTTGCGGGAGAGATGCTGGGTATGAGAGCCATTTATCTTGAGGGAGGCAGCGGCGCAGCCAGAGCTGTTGACCCTGTCATGATCAGTGCAGTGAGAACAGAGATAACCATTCCGCTGATAACCGGGGGAGGCATTGATTCTTCAGCGAAGGCTGACGAGGCATTCGCAGCTGGAGCTGATATGATAGTTATTGGTAACGGCTGTGAGAAGAACCCGATGCTTATAGCTGACGTCTGTCGCATAAGAGACAGTCACAACAGACACATAGTGAATATCTGATAGCCGCAGCCGGGCCGGAGCAACTACCTGAACAATTCATGAAGAGGATCGCCGCTGGAGGCATTGGGCAAGGGGATCCTGCATAACACAGAGAGGGTCACCGCAATGTCTCTGGTA
>CAYQNT010000168.1:0-4533 GCA_964418865.1 uncultured Rikenella sp. | reverse complement strand
TCAGGGTCAGTAACCCATTGTGAAAATAGCTTGTCAAGCATACTCATATAACTGATGCCTGCATGTATATTGGTCTCAACTGATCTGGTCACATCATATCCAAAGTGCTTCCCTGTCTCAGGCATAACCTGCATAAGCCCGTAGGCCCCACGCGGCGAGATGACTGACGGGTTAAACCTTGACTCCTGATAAATAATCGCGGCAACAAGACGCCAGTCCCAACCCAGACTGTCAGCGACGTTCCTGATGATATCATCGTAAGGCGACACTTTGCCCAGGGTGTTGGTTGCAAAATATTCAGATGACACAATGTGTGCAGGACGCCTGCCACTGAAATACTTCTTCTCAAGTCTGGCATACTCACGTGTAGTCTTGTAGCCTGCGATCCAGCTATTAAGCTCAGCCATCAGGGCGGTAGTGCCACTCTTGTGCACACTCCATGCTATATTGCGAGGGAAACTGACAAGAGTTGAGAGATCAAGGTCGGGATAAAGCGAGCTGATAATGTTAGACATATAATCATCACATACCGTATACTCTATCTCACCACGCGCAACCTGCCGTGCTAGCTCTTCTGCATCATAAGGCACCTCAATGATACCTATATCCATGCCTGACTCATGCTCCATGCTATACAGACGCTGAGCATATGAAGAACCTTTCTGTACATATACAGTCTTGCCTGCGAGATCAAGCTGGTTCCTGACCAGGCTCGCCTCCAGAGTCTCTCTCTTCATTTTACTCCATCCACCGGGCTTGCGCTGTACCAGTACCTGACTCGACTGCATCAAAGGCTCGGTGAAACTCATCATCTCCTTCCGGTCAGCACTGATGGATAACCCAATGGCTACAACATCAGCCTTACCTTTGCGGAGATACTCCAGCGCTTCATCAATATCATTGCTGGTGATTATCTCAAGTTCAACATCCAGGTGATCTGCAAATTTCTTGAGTAATTCGAAATGATAACCCATCGGCTCTCCCCTATAAATGAAGTAGCTCGTCTGGTTGATGTTCGTTACCGCTGTGATCTTGCCGTCGGCGAGGATTGCATCCAGATCGCGATTATACGGCACAGAAACGGTTTTACCCATCTTATTCTCCTTATCACAGGAGATGACTGAAAGTAAAACAATGAATAAGAACGTAATTAACTTCCTCAATACCTAAACAAATTGGTCCGACATTCAAACAATCCTATAGCAGAATTGTTTTCGCAGCAAAGGTAATCTTTTTTTTAATTATAGAATGTCCAGGCTAATCCGTACCTTATCATCCTGATATTCAACGGATATCCGGGAACAAGGTAGTAGTCGTTTCCCATTAGGCCGGAGTTCAGATGATCAGCCATTATGAAGAATCTGGTCCTTTTTACCTTTAGATTTATGAAGGCATTGATAAATGGATAGTTACCTATCTGTGTATCTGACTGTTGGAAGTATCTGCCCGTTGCAGGCATATAACCCATTGCATAATAAGGGGTGTGAATCATTGCTTCAGCCCCAATCTGGAAGCTCAGCTCACCATTAGTGGATTTGAACTTGAAGACATGGTCGAAGAAAAATGTACTGCGGGCTGTAACAAGCGGAAGACTAAGCACTTCACTGTTGCTGCTCTGCTGAAAAAGAATAGTATTATCAAAGTGCAGCTTCCATAATACGAAATCTTTACGTGCAGTAAGGGCCGCGATGGATAGTCCTCCCTCATGCTGAACCGGTAAGGCACCCTCCCCCATTCCTATGAAGTTATCAACAATTGCATAGTTAAACTTTAGGCTCATATTTAGATGCGGCCAGATCAGCGATGAGCCTGCCATGAGCCTGAACTCCCTCTTGTGATCAAAATGCCATGAAAAGTTGTTCGACCCCCATGTCGAATACCAGAATGAGGGCGTATAGCTTGCTAATGTTCCGGTTGCGTCCCATGTGATCATTCCCATACGTTGGGTTACGAACTCCTTATATATGCGTCCTTCAGCAATAAAATCACCTGCCCTGTATCCCTGAAACCAGAAGTCACCCGTTGCACTCCACCCAAATTTACTCCCTATATTGTTGAAAACTTTGCCGGTCAGAACCAGGGAGTTCATGCTCGTTTTTACCGTATCAGGTCTGGTGAGACTGTCGCCGGGCATTATCTGCCCAAAGGAACGCAGCTCGCTCCTCACTCCAGCCCCTGCGCCAATTCGGAAGCGTTCCGTTCTTCCCGCTGCAAAATCAACTCTTAGAGTGTTGGAGAAGAGGCTCTGATAGAGTGAATCCTCAGTAACAGTATTGCTGATGAAAGCTGTATCATATAGCGCTGAACGCGGGTATTGGTCAAGATAACGACGCTTGTTCCACTCATAGATACCAATATGTGAAAACGATATAGGACCACTCCTGAGAGCTTCCCCGGTGACAGTGTCAGTCTTGCCTCCGGGAGAGTACCGCTGAACAAGCATCAGATAACGGTTCTTGAGAGTAGTTCTGGCATTGTTGAGATCATTGAGAACAAACGGCGTGTTCTCAGGAGTATAAATGCCAAGGTCGTCTTTATTGACTATTCCGCCGTTCTCCCTCGACTCATGATTGTTTATGGCTGCTGAAGCGTATGCAGTATACCTCTCTCCGTTGTATGATCCGTGAAGCAGAAAATTCTTGTCAATAGCGCGCTGGAATTTATACTGGCCGATATTGTAGACAATATCATATATGAGTCCGAAGTTCAGGAATCTGTTGACATTCTGTGAGTGTCTTATCCTGAATGTCTGCTCTGCCTTGCTGCGTGCCCCTCCGTTTGACCACTTCAACTCGGTGAACGGTACATGGGTGTTCACAAAAAGGGTGTTATAAGGGGTGAACATGAACGGCTGGTAATATGAATACACAAAATTGTCAGGCTTCCATGCACGGTCAAAGAAGTTAATCTGGTAGAGCGGTAGCCCGTAATTGCCGGTATAAGCGTTGAAGTCCGAGTAGGTGTCAGTAATCCGGTAGTGATTAAACAGTGAAAAGGCAGTGTCAAGCGGAACGATTATCTCAGTGGTGTAGTCTGACGAAAGTGTCCATTGAATTGATCCCCTGTTGAATGAAGTGTCAGCCAGAAACCCGGCAAGCCTGGGCGTTTTATCCGGCGGCTGCACCGTCAGCGAATCTGCCACCCTCGCAGGTACTGGCGCATGCCGGCCGCTCCTTACACGGAGGGTGTCTGGCTCCTGAGCGGCAAGCATCAGGGGCAGAAGCAGCAGTGCAATATATGCCAGCAGTTTGCGCATCACCGGCAAATTTACTTAAAAAGTGACATCTGTGGCTGATAATGTAAAGATGAAAGCAAAAAAGGACCGGCCAGAAAAAGTCTGACCGGCCCCATGAACAACAACCATATAATTAAAAAAAACAAAATCAATCTACATTATCATTCAGATAAGCATTATTCTCCCTTATTACGGGCTGGTTATCCTCATCAAGGGTGAGGGTGAATTTTGACACCTTACTGCCTGCCGCCTTGCTGGCATTGTGAATGGCAATCTTTTTGCGCACATATGCAGGCACCTCCTCAAAGTCCTCTATGTTGTCATTCATGGAATGAGTAGAGAGCCCCTCATTCCTGATTACATTCTGCATGTGCTTCAGCTTTCGCAGCGTGCCCTCGTTCTTATCAGGGTGTTGCGGGGCCGGACGGGCAGGCGCTGGTGAAATATTTATATCACCATCATACCCGAAATCGATCACACCCTGATTGATGCCTGTTGAGTGTGAGGAGATGTCACGGTCAGTAGTATGTGAAGAGACTCCGCGGTCAGTAGTGCGTGAAGGACGGACCACATAATTTCCGTTATCTTCAGTAACGCCCTCACCCAGAGAGGGCTGCTGGCCGGCGGAGAGACTGATGACCTCCTTTCTCTTGTCAGGTTTACAGGCCTCAAGGTCAGCACTGGCCTCGAAGCCGGTAGCTACAACGGTGACACTGATGACGTCGCCCAGTTCCTCATCCGTAGACAGGCCCCTTATGATGAGCGCATCGTCAGAGACAGCCTCATAGACATGGTCAGTGAGCTCACCCAGCTCATCCATGGTGATCTCGTTCTCGCCAATGCCCGACTTGATATTGAGCAGTATGCTCCGGGCGCCGGTGATATCATTCGAGCTGAGCAGCGGCGATGAAAGTGCCGCCTCAATGGCTCTGGTGGCACGGTCTTCACCCGAGGCAGTGCCAATACCCATAAGTGCCACGCCTGAGTCTCTCATGACAGTGTCAACATCGGCAAAGTCAACGTTAATATATCCGGTGCAGGTGATGATCTCAGCTATGCCCTTGACGGCATTGGCAAGCACATCATCAGCACGTGCAAAAGCGGCCGAGACACCCTCGTCGCCATATATCTCCCTCAGCCTCTCATTGTTGATAATAATGAGTGAGTCTACCTTATCCCTCAGGTCATTTATACCGCTGATGGCCAGCCTGATGCGCTGGTTGAGCTCCGACCTGAACGGGATAGTGACAACGGCAACAGTGAGGTAACCCGCATCACGACAGGCTTTGGCAATAACA
>CAYQNT010000167.1:0-4560 GCA_964418865.1 uncultured Rikenella sp. | reverse complement strand
GGAAACAAAAAAGCCCAAAGCCCGTCGCAGACGGGCAGGGGATTTTGTTGCAAAGGGCCCCCATCTGCGGATCATGAAATAATCCGCCACCGTGCTTGCAACGCTGAGATAAGAGATTGCCTTTCAGAACTGAAATTTCATTGAAAAGCCACCATACCTGATTCGCAGATTCAGGCTTGTAAGGTCCTTAATCGGTAATTGTACAAACGGTTCAAACAGTAAGTGGCTGGTCTTGCCAAATGGTATTGAGTATCCTGCAGAAAAGTTGGCCAGTCCCAGAAAATCGACGCGGTTTAATGACTCCTGCTTGCTTTCAATTTTTACAGAGGTGGTCATTGACTCAAAAGATACCTGACCATAGGAGTCTACTGTATTTTGTGTATAAGTATTGTTGAAACTGCCGGTCATATTTTGACTCAGATAAACCACTGTCGATGCCCCTGTCGTGACAAAAAAGTTTGATCGAGTCCGTTTCCACAGTGAGAAAACAAAATTTACCGGAACCTCCATAGAAACTACTTCTATATCCGCCTCATAAGAAGTGGTTGTGCCTGACACACCATTCAGTTCCGGCGCAGCATAATCCATGGACACACTTCCTCCTGACATGTTTTCCATAGCGTAATTATGCTTTGCCATCGCCAGCCCGGGACGAACCGATATTCTTCGGGTAAGCTGCTGCTCCAGATAAAAGCCGATTGAGACACCCTGGGAAGATGATGTCGCATTGCCGATACTGGCCATCATAGCCGATAACCCGCCCATAATGGTTGTCGTCATCTTCTGCCTGGGTATATCGTCAAACAACTGAAGTGCCTCTTTACGTTTCAGCTTCAAACCTGTATTAGATTCATCAATTAACGTTATTTCTATTGGATTATCGGGTATATTCATATCAGCGTACATCCCGACAGCCGTCTCAGCGGCCTGACCGGGGTTTGCTATTGTAGAGTTTAATGTTGTGTTTGCCTGGTTTGTGGCAGAGATTACCTGGTTTGCTGCAGTATTTGCCTGTTGTACTGCAGTGCTTACAGGGCTTGCTGCAGCGATTATCTGGTTTGTTACAGTGGTTGCCTGTTGTACTTCAGTGATTACAGGGTTTGCTGTATCGATTGCCCCGCTTGCTGTAGCCGTATCCTCCTTATTTATTGCAGATTTCGTCAATTCACTACGGTTCTCCTGTGCTACCTGAGTAATAGACTCGCCGGCTCTCGGATGATTAATACGTGCAGTGAAGAGCACTCCGATAGTCACCAGAACAGCTATTGTGGCGGCCTTAGCCCACAACGGAATAACAAATGCCCGTTTGCGTTTTCCGGAAAATTTCCGGGTAAAGGAGTTCCACCCTTCCCCTGCCAGGTGATCGGCGTTATAGCTGTCAAAGGCCTCCTTTACCTTGCGGCTGAATATGTCATCAAAGTTCTTCATGGCCCGTCTTAACCGAAGTAATATGTTTGTTATACAGCTCCCGCAGCATCTTTTTTGCTCTGGCAAGGTTAGATCTTGATGTGGAAGCAGTTACCCCCATCATCTGGCCGATCTCCTCGTGTGAATACCCTTCTATCTCGAAGAGGTTGAATGTAATCTTATAATTTGCCGGGAGGTGCCTGTAGAGTGCCAGAATATCCTTGACAGAAAGCTCCGCCTCAATATCAGGCCCCTGTTCCGCTGTCTCTGTTATATTATTTATTGAGAGGTGATCATTGTGTTTCAGGTTCTTCCTGTAGTTATCAATAGCCGTATTTACCAGAATCTTGCCATACCAGCTTTTAAAAGGCCTGGAATGGTCGTAGTCTGAGAGCCTTTCCAGGACTTTCATGTAGCTGTCATTCACTATTTCCATGGCCTCGCTTTCATCTCTTGTATATCTGATGCATATTGATGTTGCAAATGAGAAGTAACGCCTGTAAAGGAACTCCTGTGAGCGGATATCGCCATCGGCACATCTTTTGATAAGATCCGAGTCAGAATATTCATGTCCACCCAATGTTCCTTTACCCATTATACCGCCAGGAATCAAGTTTTTTCGAAATAACTCAATTCGAACGATATTATGGTTACCACATTCATATTTCTTCTTTTACATGAAGACAAAACCCAAATGAAACTCCAGTCTGTAAAACTGGGTTACAGTCTGCCTGACTGAGTTTCCTCTCCACCAATAGCTATCCTGGTTTAAAGTAACTTTCTGGTACCGGTATCCGATACCAACGTTTATTGCAGTTCTCTTCCATGAAAACATGGATATGCCTGCCCCGGTATTGAAGAGAAACCCGCCTTCTGAATTCTTATCTGCTGAAGCATCATTCATATATACAACAGCCTGATCAGTAATTGCAAACCCATAACCTGTTTTTAGCCAGGCATAGGGCGATATCCCTGCGCTCAGTGGCGTGAATCTTAAATCTGCATAAAGAGGCACAAGAGCCACACCCATTTCTTCTATTCCCGAGCCTATTCCAATAGCAATACCATTTTTAAACTGGTAACCGTTTGAAAGATTAAAGCTGAGACTGCTCTGGTTGCCACTTTCATTTTTCCCCGAGAGAAGGCCTGTGGACAGCCTTACGTAGTAACCGTTGGTTTTCAATCTCTTTTTTATCGGGTAGTTCAATGGCTCAACCGATGATACCTGTGACTTGCTGACCCTGATGACCTGGGGGGTTAAAACCTTAATATCCAGGTAGCCGGCAGTATCGCAAACAATGGTTCCCGAAATCCGGGAACCATTGTTCAGCACAACGGTAGATTTGCGTTGCTGACCTGTTGCGGTGAGTGTGAGCAACACACAAACCGCAATTGCAGAAATTCGGATCATTGATCTATTCTTGCTTGATTTTTATATGGCTTATCTGGATTATGTTTTTAGGGTTGCTGTAGTCATATTGATAAATACCACCTGCACCCACCAGCATCAGAATACCGTTCATAGGGATCACGTCATAAGTGTCAAAATCAGGGTAGTGCGCAACCTTGTTTGTTATTATGGCCAACGGGTCGGATTTATCATATATTTTTAATCCTGCTGTGCCATCGCAAACGAAGAGCAGATCGCCGTCGGTTCCCAGTCCGTGGGGATTGAACATAGGGTACGATTTCACAAGGTACGGGTTGGTAATTGATGATATATCAATTACTTCAAGCAGGTTCTGTCCGTTGTTGCACCTGTTGCCTTTTCGCAATGTCACATAAGCATACTGACCGTCAACCACAACGGGGTCGCAGGCTGTTATATGGTCGTATGATGATATCTGAACAGGTTTTTTGGGATTGACAAGGTCGAAGATCAGCATCCCGGTGGTGGTTCCTATGAACAGGTTGTTCTGAAGACGGAACAGTGTCTCCATGTTACGGGGCACATCAATGCTGTCGATAACAGCCATCTCTGTAGCGGCGGTAATGTCTACTGTCTTTAACCTGGTTGGTACTGCTATCACATACAGGTAGTCTTCATTCAGCATGAAGCGGGCCATGGAGCCTCCGGTGCCGCTGCCACCGGTCCACTTGACACCTGCGTTAGTACTCATCACAAAGTCCATCTCTCCACGGTATATCATGCCCCCATTTCCATAATCTTCTACCTCCTCGGTAATTTTCTTCACCTTCCAGCTAACGATTACTCCCTTTGATTTATCAACCATTGCATATGGGTACCATAAATCACCTTCCGGAACGATCTCCGGGAAAACATTCTTAATGCGGTCAATCTCGACGGGTTTATTTATGTCTGTTATGTCAATCGCTAGAAGGTCAATATAGCTGTCGGCGAACAGGGTATTGCCGCTTATTGCCATATCAACATTCCCCAGGATCTCGTAAAAAGCCACTTTTTCAGGGTTTGCCGGGTCTGAGTTGTCAATCACGTGGATGCCTTTACCATACTCATTAATAAAGAGATATCCGTCCTTGAAGTACATTTTCCCAGGATGGGAGATCTCGATGGGTGCACTTTTCTCAAAGCTGGCCCTGAATTCATTAAAAGGCATATAAACGGGCACATTTGCCTCATAGGTAATTAATTGTGTGGTTCTGTCGTTGCAGGCTGTAAGGGCAGCCATTATAACAATCAGAAATGTTGCGGATTTAATCAGGGTTTTCATAACAGGGTTATTTATTAACGGGTGAAAATCAGGGATGAGTTCTCTATACTTGTTCTTATGGTCACTAGTTTAGCGGGTTTACCACCTGTCCGATGAAAAGAAGAGTATTGGTGGTTCGTTCCCTGATGGCAAAGACAAATGGTTTGTCAATCACAAATTCACGGGCTTGAGGCGGGAAACTGGTTGTTTCAACTCCGATAGTTGTAACTGCAGCGGCTTCGGTGCCTTTCTCGTCAACCTCCACGAAGGTGTTTTGCTTTACGAAACTGACAAAGATTGAGGCGTCAGAGATTCCGGAGAGGTTGGCCATGCCCGGGATGAACGCATCGAGCATACCCATACTTTTAAGCTGGTCATTAAGGTACTTCTCATATGAGAATTTGTACTTCGGCATATATACAGTCAGCTCATTGAATTTATCCTGGTTATCAAACGCTGATGTGATTGTGTTCCATTTCTC
>CAYQNT010000166.1:0-4574 GCA_964418865.1 uncultured Rikenella sp. | reverse complement strand
ATCCGGTTGTTGTCAACACCTGTTCTGTACCCTTCTCAGTATCTGTTAACACAAACCGGGAAGGAACTGACATTGAAGTCCTGAGTGAGATAATCTTTCCTTCACCTGTTGCACTGGGGGAAAAGTGGCTTACATAATCACGCGGTTTGCTGACGTTTAGCACCTGGTAGTCAATATAGCTATCAGGTTCATTTTCATTCCATCTTTTCTCAAGTGCTGCGAAGGCTGAGTCATACAGGCTCTTTTTTGTTAGCCCTGTTGCTTGTCTCAGACTTTTGTTGACAGGATTGAACGGATAACCCGTTGAGACCTTATCCATTGCCTTCTTCCACGCCTCTCCGTCAAGGGTTCTCAGGTGATTCATCATCAGGTATCCAAAGACATAATGGTCAGGCGTGAAGTTCCTGTATGAGCCGGCGAGCATCTTATCATAGGAGTATATTCCCTGCGGTTTGACTGTCAGGGCTCTGGCGCCCTGCATAAAGATATTGCTCCGGCCTCTGCCGGAAAATCCCGTAATCGTTTCTGCATAAACGGCTTCGCCCTCGAAAGCCCACATGGGGATTTGCAGAGCGCTAAGGCCCACAGCCTGCTCACCCATGATGTAGCTAAGAATCTTTCCTACTCCCTTGCGGTTGAGAGAGGCGAGCTGTAATACGTGAGTGGTCTCGTGTATGGCAAGATGTTCGGCAGGGAGCGTTGGCAGATTATCCTGTCCGGGAAGGGGAAAGAGCTCCATCCTGTGCGGGGCCCAGCTCACATAACCGTTCGACTGCATAGAATGATTGTGAATTATCACCGGGATATGTGTTTTTACTCCCGGGTAAAGATCTGACAGCCTGTCATATGATTGCTCCAGTAGACGTGCGTAAAGCTCTGCCCCGTCACTAAAATCCTCGGGATAGATGACCCGGAAATGAGGCGTACGTATCTGCAGCCACTTAAGTGAAGCCGGATCTTGCCCTGTATCATAATACTGCGCTCCGGCCTTCATCACAAGCAGCAGACTCATTAAGAGCAAAATAAGACATTTCTTCATGAAGGGCAATTTGTCCAAAAATACCAAAATTGACTGAGATCTTCTGCTACCGTGCAAAATCTTACTATTTTCGTGCGGTATATCAGAGGATTGATAACAAGAAAGGCTATGATAAAGAAATTCAGACTATGGGATAATATTATGGGGTGGGCTGTTTTTGCTGTTGCGGCAGTCACCTACCTTATGACTATTGAGCCTACAACCAGTCTGTGGGACTGCGGTGAATTTATCGCTTCTGCATTTAAGCTTGAAGTAGGTCACCCGCCCGGAGCACCCCTGTTCATGATACTTGGACGTTTCTTTGCCAATTTTGCGGGAGGTGACGTTTCGAAGGTTGCGATGATGATCAATGCCATGTCAGGACTGGCAAGTGCGTTGACAATTCTCTTTTTGTTCTGGACCATCACTCATCTTGCCCGCAGGATAATGCTGAAGCAGGAGTCTGATTATACAGCCGGAAGAATCATTGCCGTTATCGGTGCGGGTCTTACGGGAGCACTGGCTTATGCTTTCTCGGATACGTTCTGGTTCTCTGCCGTTGAGGGCGAGGTATATGCCACTTCATCACTGTTCACTGCAGTGGTCTTCTGGGCTATACTGAGATGGGAGGATGTGGCTGATGAGCCTCATGCCGACCGCTGGATTATGCTCATTGCATTAATGATGGGTCTTTCCCTTGGGGTGCACCTCCTTAACCTGTTAGCCATACCTGCCATTGTCTGTGTTTGGTACTTCCGCAAGTATGAGTTCTCATGGAAGGGTTTGGCAGCATCGCTGGGTGTTTCGGTAATAATACTGGTGCTGATAATGTACGGCATCATCCCGGGCATTTTCAGGGTAACATCTAAGTTTGAGCTATTTTTTGTCAACAGTCTGGGCATGCCCTTTAACAGCGGTATGTATATTCATCTCATCCTCTTCACAGCAGCGCTTCTGCTCTCGGTATGGTACACCTTCTCGTCGCAGGAGGGGAGGAAGGGACTTATTTTTGCCGGGGCTGCGCTGCTTCTGTCAGGGATATGGCTTTTGACATATTCATTGATAATGAACCTGGTATTCCTGGCAGCGATACTCTTTGCTGTATGGCGCCTGTCTACCCGTAATACCGTTGTGCTGAACTCCATAATGACAGCTCTGATGGTGATAATGATAGGCTATTCAAGCTTTGCGCTAATTGTTATCAGGTCAGCGGCCGACACGCCGATGAATGAAAACAATCCATCTAATCCCTTCGCTCTGCTCTATTACCTTAACCGCGAGCAGTATGGTCAGCGCCCATTGTTTCACGGTCCTTATTACAACGCACCCGTAACCGATTATGTAAAGGGTAAACCCACATATAATCCTGTTGATGGCAAATATATAATTACCAACCATGAGACGATACGCGAGTACGATGATCGGTTCACGACATTTTTCCCCAGAATGTGGAGTGATTCTCCGGATCATGTGAGAGAATATGAAACGTATACGGGCAACAAGGGAAAGCCGGTAAGGATCACTGATCCGCAGACAGGCGAGGCAAAGACGGTGCGTGTGCCAACATTCGGACAGAACCTGAAGTTCATGTTCAATTATCAGTTTGGCTTTATGTATTTCAGGTATTTTATGTGGAACTTCAGTGGCAGGCAGAACGATACTCAGAGCCTTGGCGGCCCGATGAACGGCAACTGGATAACCGGTATCGAATTCATTGACGCACCGCGTACAGGCTCTCTAAAGGGGATGCCTGACGACATGAAGAACGCCCCCTCGCGCAACGTCTATTACCTGTTACCGCTGCTGCTCGGGCTTGTGGGCTTTTTGTGGCACTTTAACCGTGACGTGCGCAACTGGTGGATAGTCTCGCTGCTCTTCATCATGACGGGGATAGCAATAGTGGTTTATCTTAACCAGTATCCCGGTCAGCCACGTGAGCGCGATTATGCCTATGCAGCTTCTTTCTACGCCTTTACCATCTGGATAGGGCTGGGTGTACTGGCCCTCTTCGAATTGTTTCGTAAAGTGATAGGCGAGGTGCCGGCCGCAATCGTTGCCTCAGTGCTGACCTTTGTTGCGGTGCCGGCACTCATGGGAGCGGAAAACTGGGATGACCATGACAGGTCAGGAAGGTATCTGACCAGAGACGTTGCCTTCAATTATCTTAATACATGCGCCCCTAATGCTATTCTTTTTACCGGCGGCGACAATGATACCTTCCCTCTGTGGTATGCCCAGGAGGTGGAAGGCGTGCGTACTGACGTCCGCGTATGTAATCTTATGCTTCTCAATACTGACTGGTATATAGACCAGATGAAGTCTAAGGTGTATGAATCTGAGCCGTTGCCCATAAGCCTTCCGAAGAATCTCTATTATGACGGCGTAAACAATCAGGTGGCTGTTTTTGAGCGTATCAGGGAACCGGCATCAGCCAGGGAGGTGATGGAGTTCATAAGCAGTGGCAGCGAGAAGTCCAAACTCTCACTCTACGGTGAGGATATATGGTATATCCCGACTAAGACCGTGCGTATACCTGTCGATGCCGCACGGGTGCTGGCCAACGGTACTGTCAGACCTGAAGATGCTGATAAGATAGTGCCCTACATAGATATTAATCTCAAGGGCTCATGGATCATGAAGAACCAGCTGATAGTGCTCGATATCCTTGCACATAACGACTGGGAGAGACCTATCTATTTTGTTGCCGGCCAGCATGAAGATGCCCTAGGCCTGGAAGAGTATTTTCAGCTTGAAGGACTAGCTTACAGGCTGGTGCCGGTAAAGGGAGTGAACAATGGATGGTTTGAATACGGCCGCATTGATACCGATATCCTCTATGAGAATATGATGAACCGTTTCAACTGGCAAGGGGCGGCTGAGCCTGACGTATACATTGACTATTACCATACCCGTACCCTTACTGTCGTCAGGGCCCGTCTTAACTATTCAAGGCTGTCTATGGCACTCTCTGCCGAAGGTGATACAGTAAGGGCTACTGCGGTCATAAACAGGTGCATGGAGCTCTTCCCGGTATCAAAACTGGGATATGACTTCTATTTCGGAGATATAATCTCTGCATATTTTAATGCAGGCGAGAGAGAAAAGGCCGTGGCTCTTTCACGGGATCTTGCTGATTATTATTTTGAGCGTACTGAATACCTGCTAAACCAGAGGCCCTCTGTGGCATTTTATGCCGACCAGGAAATCTCCAACGGCCTGCAGATGATGCTTCAGGCTATGCGGTTATGCTTTGATAACGGCGAGGCCGGCATTGCTGAAGAGATCAACGGGGACTATAATAAACTGTATAGCAGATATGCCCTTATGAGGCAGTAATAGCATGGGGCAAGGAGCAAGGGGCAAGGAGCAAGGGGCATGGAGCAAGGAGCAAGGAGCAAGGAGCAAGGGAGGGCCGAGCGTTAAGAAATGACCCGGTGGGTCATTTTAGTGAAGGAGCCAGACTGCAGGGCGACCATACTGCAGTCAGCAGTCAGCAGCCCTCAGTCAGCAGTCAGCAGTCAGCAGTCAGCAGTCAGCAGTCAGCAGTCAGCAGTCA
>CAYQNT010000165.1:2663-4602 GCA_964418865.1 uncultured Rikenella sp. | reverse complement strand
TCGAGATCTTCGTGTAGCTGGTCTTCTGTTTGTTATCCCTTCTGAATGACATATATATTTTTGTTTTTTACTTTATGTATGCTCAGCATTATTACTCAAGATTGATACTCAGTCCCAGTCCGCGCAGTTCATGCAGAAGCACGTTCAGCGACTCGGGTATTCCCGGCTGAGGCATTGGTTCACCCTTGACAATAGCCTCGTAAGCTTTTGCTCTCCCTATCACGTCATCAGACTTGATGGTGAGTATCTCCTGGAGTATATGAGCAGCACCAAATGCTTCGAGTGCCCATACTTCCATCTCTCCGAACCTCTGGCCTCCAAACTGTGCTTTACCTCCGAGCGGCTGCTGGGTGATGAGCGAGTATGGCCCTATTGAACGGGCATGCATCTTATCATCAACCATATGGCCGAGTTTGAGCATATATATCATACCTACGGTAGCAGGCTGATCAAACCGATCGCCGGTGCCGCCGTCATATAGATAGGTTGTACCGTTACGTGGTAAGCCTGCCTTTTCTGTGTAGGCGTTGATCTCATCCTGGCGGGCTCCGTCAAAGATAGGGGTTGAGAAATGTACTCCCAGTTCACTACCGGCCCATCCAAGAACAGTCTCATATATCTGTCCGAGGTTCATCCTTGAAGGCACACCAAGGGGGTTAAGTACAATGTCAACCGGTGTACCGTCAGCCAGGAATGGCATATCTTCCTGCCTGACAATCTTGGCAACAATACCCTTGTTTCCGTGGCGTCCGGCCATCTTATCTCCTACCCTGACCTTGCGCTTCTTGGCAATATAAACCTTTGCAAGCCTGACAATGCCAGCGGGAAGCTCATCACCGATGGTGATGTTATATCTCTTCCTCTTGGCTATACCGTCAATCTCCTTAAACCTTATTATATAATTGTGAAGGAGCTGTTTGATATTATCATTCTTCTTCTTGTCAGTAGTCCATTTATTCGGGTTGACGTTCAGGAAGTCTATCTCTTGCAGCTGTTTCAGCGTGAATTTTGCTCCCTTGGGAATGATATCCACGTTGAGATAATCCTTCACACCCTGTGAGGTCTTGCCGTTGACAAGGATGAAGAGTTTGTCAACAAGCCTTGCCTGCAGATCGTCAGCCAATCTGTTGAAGTCAGCGTCAATCTTATCAAGGAGGGGCTTCTCAGCTGTCTTGGCCTTGCGGTCTTTGACGGCTCTGGTGAACAGCTTCTTGTTGATGACTACTCCTTCGAGTGACGGCCCGGCCTTCAGCGAGGCATCTTTCACATCACCGGCTTTATCACCGAAGATAGCCCTGAGGAGCTTCTCTTCCGGTGAGGGGTCAGACTCACCCTTCGGGGTTATCTTTCCTATAAGTATATCTCCCGGCCTGATCTGTGCTCCAATACGTATGAGACCGTTCTCATCAAGGTTCTTTGTTGCCTCTTCACTGACGTTAGGTATGTCGGAAGTGAGCTCTTCCATCCCCCGCTTAGTGTCACGCACCTCAAGTATATACTCGTCAATGTGCACTGAGGTGAAGATATCTTCCCTTACAACCTTTTCACTTATCACGATGGCATCCTCAAAGTTGTAGCCTTTCCATGGCATGAACGCCACCTTCAGGTTACGGCCAAGGGCCAGCTCACCATTCTTGGTGCCGTACCCTTCGGTAAGTACCTGTCCCTTCCTGACCTTCTCTCCCTTCTTCACGATGGGAACAAGGTTGATAGTGGTGTTCTGGTTTGTCTTATGATATTTGGGGAGATGGTAGCGCTTGACATCATCGTCAAAGCTTACGAACTTCTCCTCATCTGTACGTATATAACGGATAACGATCTCGTCAGCGTCAACATACTCAACCACGCCATCACCCTCGGCAACGATGAGTATTCTTGAGTCTTTTATCACCTGTGCCTCTAGTCCTGTACCTACAATCGGCGCTTCCGGCTGTACCAG
>CAYQNT010000165.1:0-2653 GCA_964418865.1 uncultured Rikenella sp. | reverse complement strand
ACGGCCTGACGCATCATGTTAGATCCCATGAGTGCGCGGTTGGCGTCATCATGCTCAAGGAAAGGTATAAGTGATGCGGCTATGGATGCAATCTGGTTAGGAGCCACATCCATCATCTGTACATTAGCGATTTCCTCGAAGGGGTAGTCGGCACCGAGTCTGGATTTAGCTCTCGGGTTGGCAAAGCTGCCATCTTCATTCAGCACAGCATTAGCCTGTGCCACGGTAAGGTACTCCTCATCCTCGGCGGTGAGCCATTTGACAGCGCTATTGTCAAGGTTGACCATACCGTCTACGACGTCACGATATGGTGTCTCAATGAATCCCAGCTCGTTGATACGGGCGTAGACGCATAGTGATGATATAAGGCCGATGTTCGGTCCTTCAGGTGTCTCTATGGGGCATAGGCGTCCATAGTGAGTATAATGCACGTCACGTACCTCAAAGCCGGCGCGTTCACGCGACAGGCCGCCTGGTCCGAGAGCTGAGAGACGACGTTTATGGGTCATCTCCGCCAGCGGGTTGGTCTGATCCATGAACTGTGACAGCTGGTTGGTGCCAAAGAAAGAGTTGATGACCGATGATAGTGTCTTGGAGTTGATAAGATCAACCGGGGTAAAGACCTCATTATCTCTGACGTTCATGCGCTCGCGGATGGTTCGTGCCATACGTGCAAGCCCTACACTGAACTGTGACGAGAGCTGCTCACCAACGGTACGCACCCTCCTGTTGCTCAGGTGGTCAATGTCATCAACATCTGTCTTCGAGTTGATGAGTTCAATAAGGTAACTGATGATGGCTATGATATCTTCCCTGGTGAGGATCTTGGTCCCCGGGTCAATGTCAAGCTTCAGCTTACGGTTGATACGGAAGCGTCCCACATCACCCAGATCATATCTCTTGTCGGAGAAGAAGAGCTTATCAATGATGTCACGTGCAGTGGCCTCATCTGGTGGCTCAGCATTACGGAGCTGCCTGTAGATGTAAAGAACAGCCTCTTTCTCTGAGTTGCAGGGATCTTTCTGCAGCGTATTATATATGATGGCGAAGTCAGTGAGACTCATGTCATCCCTGTGAAGAAGGATTGACTTGGCTCCTGAATCCACTATCAGGTCAACATGTTCATTTTCAATAATGGTTTCCCTGTCAAGCACCACCTCATTGCGCTCAATGGAAACGACCTCACCGGTATCCTCATCAACAAAGTCCTCAACCCATGTGCGCAGCACTCTTGCTGCAAGTTTGCGGCCCACCAGTTTTTTGATATTAACCTTAGAGACCTTATGCTCTTCAGCAAGGTTAAAGATCTCAAGTATGTCTTTGTCACTCTCAAAGCCAATAGCCCTGAGCAGTGTTGTGACAGGCAGCTTCTTTTTCCTGTCGATGTATGCGTACATCACATTGTTGATGTCAGTAGCAAATTCTATCCATGAGCCCTTAAAGGGGATTATTCTTGCCGAATAGAGTTTGGTGCCGTTGGCATGGACGCTCTGTCCGAAGAAAACGCCTGGGGACCTGTGAAGCTGTGATACGACCACCCGCTCTGCGCCGTTGATGACGAAGGTACCACGTTCGGTCATGTATGGTATTACACCCAGGTATACATCCTGAATGACAGTATCAAAATCTTCGTGCTCCGGATCAGTACAATAGAGTTTCAGCTTGGCTTTCAGTGGCACGCTGAAGGTGAGTCCACGTTCAATACACTCATCAATGGTGTACCGGGCCGGGTCAATTGAATAGTCCAGAAACTCAAGCACAAAGTTGTTCCTGGTATCGGTAATAGGGAAGTTATCCATGAAGACCTGATAAAGGCCCTCTTTCCTTCTGTTCTCGGGTGTTGTGCCGAGTTGAAAAAACTCGGAAAAAGACTTTACCTGAATCTCAAGAAAATCGGGGTATTCAAGCTGATCTTTCTTGGATGCAAAACTTATGCGTTCGTTATTTTGTGAGGACATCTTGGTAGGATTAAGTGAACTTATGCAAAATGATAAAAAGGCTCAGCTCCGCCTGGTGGCGGAACTAAACCTGTAAACCCGGTAATCAGGTATAACTTATTTAAGTTCAACTTCAGCTCCTGATTCTTCCAATGTTTTCTTGATATTCTCAGCCTCTTCCTTTGATATACCCTCTTTCACAGGACCGGGAGCGGCATCAACAACAGCTTTTGCTTCTTTCAGGCCAAGTCCGGTAATGTCTTTTACCAGCTTAACTATCTGAAGCTTCTGGCCACCGGCTGCTTTCAGGATAACATCAAATGAAGTTTTCTCGGCTACTACCGGAGCACCGTCGCCTGCTGCCGGAGCTGCTATTGCTACTGCTGCTGCTGCGGGCTCAATGCCATGTTCTTCTTTCAATATTTTTGCAAGCTCATTAACCTCTTTCACGGTTAGGTTGACCAACTCTTCTGCAAATTTCTTAAGATCTGCCATTTTTATATTAATTTTTAATTTGATTATTTAATGATGATTATTTGTTTGACAGTGTTTCCAGAACACCGTGAATCTTTGAACCGCCGGACTGCAGCGCGGAGATAACGTTCTTCGCGGGCGACTGTAGAAGCATGATGATATCTCCGATAAGCTCCTCTCTTGACTTGAGAGCCACGAGGATCTCAAGGAGGTTTTCACCCAGATATATTGAATCTTCTATA
>CAYQNT010000164.1:0-4631 GCA_964418865.1 uncultured Rikenella sp. | reverse complement strand
TTAACGGTCACTTTGTCAGCTACGCCAAGATCATTAATAGTTGCGTTTTCAAGCTTCATGCCTCTTTCCTCGGAGATGACAGTACCGCCTGTCAGAATGGCTAAGTCTTCAAGCATTTCCTTCCTTCTGTCGCCAAAGCCCGGAGCCTTGACAGCACATACCTTGAGTGAGCCTCTCAGGCGATTGACAACCAGTGTAGCAAGAGCTTCACCTTCAACATCCTCAGCAATGATCATCAGACCACGACCGCTGCGTGCTGTCTCTTCCAGAACGGGAAGGAGATCTTTCATTGATGAGATCTTCTTGTCATGTATGAGGATATAGGGATTTTCCATCTCTACTTCCATCTTGTCAGGATTAGTGACAAAATATGCTGAGATATAACCACGGTCAAACTGCATTCCTTCAACAACCTCAACCTTGGTCTCGGTGCCTTTAGCTTCCTCAACGGTGATGACACCTTCTTTTTTGACCTTGGCCATGGCGGTAGCAATGAGCTTGCCTATCTCTTCGTCATTGTTTGCAGATATACGTGCTACCTGCTCTATCTTTTTCAGATCCTCACCAACAGTCTGCGACTGGCTTTTGAGGCTTTCAACAACCTTGGCAACAGCCTTATCAATCCCTCTTTTCAGATCCATAGGATTGGCACCGGCAGTCACGTTCTTCAGACCCACATTGATGATACTCTGAGCAAGAACAGTAGCAGTGGTTGTACCATCTCCTGCATTATCGGCAGTCTTTGATGCTACTTCCTTGAGCATCTGCGCTCCCATATTCATGAATGCATCTGACAGTTCAATCTCTTTTGCCACGGTCACTCCGTCCTTTGATATCAGGGGAGCACCAAACTTCTTCTCAAGCACAACATTACGGCCTTTAGGGCCGAGGGTTACCTTCACGGTATCTGCAAGCTGATCAACACCCTCTTTCAGAAGGGCGCGCGCTTCAATATTGAATTTAATTATCTTAGACATAGCTATTGTTATTTTTTATTATTTCGAAATATAGAGGACATCAGACTGTGAGAGAAGGAGATAATCAGTGCCGTCAATAGTCAGTTCCTGGCCTGAGTACTTACCATAGAGAACAACATCTCCCTTTTTGAGTTCCATCTCTTCATCTTTCTTGGGAAGACCAACAAGAACGACGGTGCCTCCACGTGGTTTTTCCTTTGCTGAATCAGGGATAATAATACCGCTGGCAGTCTTCTCCTCAGCCTCCTGAGCTTTGATGAGAACTTTACCTGCCAGCACTTTTCCTTTTAATTGTGCCATTGCTAATTAGTTTTATAGTTAAACAATTTTTTTCTTCTTGATGATTTCATAATCTGTGCCAAACGTCTGGAGTCAAAAAAAAGTGTCAGTTCATGACAAACTGACACTTCTGTAACTCCATGATGTCACTCATATTAATCTTTGCCGCCGTCAGACTGCCCTTCAATAGGTATCTGAGTAGGCAATACGGGTATGGCGGTTGGGTCCTGGGCTCTTTCAATTGAGGACTTAATGACAGATTCCTTCTGACCCTGGCCTCTGGGTATTGCAGCAGTTGCTGCCAGTGAGAGAAAAAGGATAGCAGCTCCGAGGATCCAGGTAGACTTCTCAAGGAAGTCTGCTGTTTTGCGTACGCCCATCGACTGTCCGGCGGAGGTAAAATTGGCTGCCAGACCACCACCCTTGGAGTTCTGTACAAGCACAACCAGTATTATCAGAATACATGAAATGATAACCAGGATTGATATGAAAATATAGATGCCCATTGTAGTATTATTTAATTAAATCGTTGATCTTTTCAATACGGCTCGCAAAGTAAGCACTTTTTTCCGGAAACTGCAACGTGAGTTTCTCATAAATATTTATTGCCCTGGTATAATAACCCTGGTTGATATAAATCTTTGCCAGTGTCTCGGTTATAAAAGGGCCCTGTTCGCGTGCGCTATCTTCAGAAAGGTCTTTTACCGGAGGGTAATCCCCGGGGGTCATTCTCTCCATTGATGGACTGACCCTGATGAACCTGTCAATCAGATCTGTAGGTGTTAAATGTCTTTCCTGATCCGCCTCGGCTGCCGGTGCCAAAGGAGTTACATGTTCTTCATCGCCGGCTGGGGTCAAATGTCTTTCCTGATCCGCCTCGGCTGCCGGTGCTAAAGGAGTTACATGTTCTTCATCACCGGCTGGGGTCAAATGTCTTTCATGATCCGCCTCGGGTGCCGGTTCCAAAGGAGTTACCTGATACTTATCATCTACCGCTTCGTCCGGAAGCAGCTCCAACAACTCTCCGCTTTCGGGTCGTGATATCTGTTCAGATTTTGATTCGGGCTCAAAATCAGATGTTGGTTCCCTTTGCGTCTCCGACTTATCATCAGAATCCAAAAATGCAGAGGTCTCTTCCAGGTGTACCGCCGCTTCTGTATGAATCTCTACAACAGCATCTACTGCACTCTCAAGTTCCCTTAATCGGGCTTCGATCTCGGCTATAAGCTCTTCCCTCGTACGAAGTGGTGCGTCTGCATCATCTGACTTCTCCGGCACCTCCCTGGAAGTTTCCTCAGGCACCATATCCTGAATATCCTCCGGAATTTCACCGGGAGCCTCAACAGGTGACTCATCATGTATCTCTGCAGGCACCTCCGCTGAAGTTTCCGCAGGCACCATATCCTGAATATCCTCCGGAATTTCACCGGGATCATGTACAGACACCGCCTCCTCTATCTCCGCTGGAGTTTCCTCAGATGACAGATCCTGAATATCCTCCGGAATTTCACCGGGAGCCTCAACAGGTGACTCATCATGTATCTCTGCAGGCACCTCCGCTGAAGTTTCCGCAGGCACCATATCCTGAATATCCTCCGGAATTTCACCGGGATCATGTACAGACACCGCCTCCTCTATCTCCGCTGGAGTTTCCGCAGTTATCGTATCCTCAATATCCCCAGCGGTTTCTTCGGGAGCCTCCAAAGGGGACTCATCCTGAATCTCTTTCGCAATTTCACCGGGAGCCTCCAAAGGGGACTCATCCAACACCAGGCGGACTTGTTCTTCATCCTCTCCTTGCACGGGGCTCACCTCTGCCGGTGGTATCGTTGTCAGTACCTCAACAGGTATCGGTTCGGGAGCAGACATCTCTTTCTCCCTGAGGCCCAAAGTAGAATCCGTAATACCCGCCTCCGGAGAGAGAAACAGATAATGATAGAGCGCTGCCCTGTCAGCCACCGAAAGTGCTGATCTCTTCAGCTGCGTGTCAAACATTATGTCTGAATTCTCCCTCAGGCCCCTGAGAAGGAGCATATGCGCGGAATGGCACCAGGGGAACAATGTTGTCAGCTCCCTCAGCCCATCAAGATCGCCGGGGCCGGGGATTTCTATGCCCGCTATGAACTTGTTGAAATCATTCCTGTTCATGAGCCTGACTTACCAGTTGACAAATGCCCTGTTAAAGATATCCTCGACAATCATCTTGACTATCTCCTCTGTCAGGCCAGCTTCAACATCACTCAGATTAAGAGCACTGTTGTAGTCCTGGTACCTTGTGAATGACTGTTCGTAGCTATTGTCTGTGTTAAAGCTATTAACATACTTGACCCTTACTGTTATGGAAAAACGGTTCGCTGAGGCCTGTTCATCACCACTGACGGTAAGGGTTTGTGTCTTGTAATCGCTTATGTCACCCTCGAAGCTCAGATCACCGCCAGAGGAGACAATATTGAGATTTGTCTGCGCCCGGCACATGTCAATGAGGGCGTCTGTAAGCGTCTGGCTCAGTCCTGGTTGCACAAGACTGGCCCTGTTCTGAAATGTTGCCACACTGATGGTCTTGGCCTCAACAGGGATGGAAGCTCCGGTGAATGAGTACTTGATCCTCACTCCGCAACTCACTGTTATAACAAGAAGTGCCAGTGTCAAAACTATCCCTCTGGTTTTATGCATCAAGGTCATACTCCTTTATTTTCCTGTAAAGTGTTCTCTCAGAGATACCCAGCTCGGCTGCGGCCAGTTTCCTTTTGCCGTTATTCTTGTCAAGTGCCTTTTTGATAAGCTCCTTTTCCCGGTCAGTAAGTGACAGTGACTCTTCGATGACCTCCTCGGTATCCTCTATCGACCTGTTCTCTCGTGCTGAGCTGTATACTGCCTGAACTGACTGCGGGGGCTCATATGATTCCTTGTATACATGACTGTCATTGTAGAGGTTACGGATTGCTCTGGCGCTATTCTCTGTTAAACTGCCCGGTTCACCGCCGGTATTGAGCAGGTCATATACAAGGTTTTTCAGGTCATGCATGTCGCTCTTCATGTCAAAGAGAACCTTGTAAAGTATCTCCCGCTCCGAGCTGAACCCTTTGCCCTCCAGGTCTCTGACAGGTACAGGTAGTCGCCCGCTATGATAATCAGGCAGGTAGTGAGTCAGCATGGCGGCAGTCACATCCCGTTCCTGCTCAATTACGGATATCTGTTCCGTTATGTTCTTCAGCTGCCTGACGTTACCTGGCCAGTAATAATGGATCAGCATCTCTCTGGCCTGGCTGTCAGGTCTTATGGCCGGCATACGGTAACGCTCCGCGAAGTCAACGGCGAATTTGCGAAACAGGAGTATTATGTCTTCACCCC
This sequence comes from uncultured Rikenella sp., assembly GCA_964418865.1. Taxonomy (GTDB): domain Bacteria; phylum Bacteroidota; class Bacteroidia; order Bacteroidales; family VadinHA17; genus SR-FBR-E99. The sequence goes on along the minus strand of CAYQNT010000164.1, from coordinate 24 downwards.
TCTCGCGCAGCGCCGGTATCTTTA
>CAYQNT010000163.1:0-4760 GCA_964418865.1 uncultured Rikenella sp. | reverse complement strand
GCCCGTCTGACACTCTTGTCAGCGTCCCGGCTGTCACCTGGTCTTGAAGTCCGTCTGACACTCTTGTCAGCATCCCGGCTACCTTCTGGTCTTGAAGTCCGTCTGACACTCTTGTCAGCGTCCCGGCTATCACCTGGTCTTGAAGTCCTTCTGACACTCTTGTCAGCGTCCCGGCTACCTTCTGGTCTTGAAGTCCTTCTGACACTCTTGTCAGCATCCCGGCTACCTTCTGGTCTTGAAGTCCTTCTGACAGTAGTTCCGGGTTCTCTCTTTTTTCTCAGGGGCGGCCCCTGAGGCTCATTTTTCATCGTCGATATTTTTCAGGGTGCAAATTTACAACTAATTACCGGTTTTCTCCCCGATCTTTTTCGCACCTTTGCAAAGGGAAAGAAACCCACCTGTTTTGCAAGCGTAACAGAGCTTGCGGGCAAGGTGAAACTAAAATAAGAAACTTATATGGCACTGATAAAATCCATTTCCGGCATTAGAGGAACCATTGGTGGCCGGCCTGGTGAGTCTCTGACACCAATTGATATTGTAAAATTTGCCTCAGCCTATGGTACCTGGCTCCGGAGGCGTGGCAAGGGAGCTCACACCGTGGTTACCGGAAGAGACGCCCGTGTCTCGGGTGAGATGGTGGCGATGCTGGTAAATGCATCACTGCGCAGCGTAGGGATAGATGTTGTGGATGCCGGAATGGTGACAACGCCTACAGTGGAGATAGCAGTGACAGGATTAAAGGCAGGAGGCGGCATCGTTTTTACCGCCAGTCATAATCCGGCACAATGGAACGCTCTCAAGCTACTAAATGAGGAAGGAGAGTTTCTAAGTGACGCTGACGGCAGGGAGGTGCTGGCTCTGGCTGAAGCGGGAGACTTTGATTATGTCTCTTATGACAAACTGGGAAAGGGGACCGTTGACGAGGGGTGGACGGAAAGGCATATACAGGCGGTAATAGATATGCCCCTGGTTGACATTGAGTCAATACAAAGGGCAAACTTTAAGGTAGCAATTGATGCTGTTAACTCCGTCGGCGGGGTTGTAATACCGGCGCTGCTAAAAGCACTTGGAGTGAATGATGTGAAGAAGCTATACTGTGAACCTACCGGGTTATTCCCCCACAATCCTGAACCTCTTCCGGAGCATCTGGGAGAAATCTCCCGCGTGGTTAAGGAGCAGGGAGCTGATCTTGGCTTTGTTGTTGATCCGGATGTTGACAGACTGGCTATTATCTGTGAAGACGGCACCATGTTCGGAGAAGAGTATACACTTGTCTCTGTGGCTGATTATGTGCTGGGTCACAAAAAAGGCCCCACTGTATCTAACATGTCATCAACAAGGGCGCTGAGGGATGTCACTGAAGGTCACGGCTGCACCTATACATCGGCGCCGGTGGGTGAGGTCAACGTGGTTGCAGAGATGAAGCGCACCGGCGCAGTCATTGGCGGTGAGGGCAACGGGGGCGTCATATACCCTGCCCTGCATTACGGCCGTGATGCCCTGGCCGGCATAGCCCTGTTCCTGACGCATCTTGCAAAAAAAGGTGTCACCTGCAGCGAATTGCGGCGACAGTACCCCGGTTATTTCATCGCCAAGAAGAAGATAGATCTGACAGGCCCGGTAAACCTTGACAGCCTGGCTGGCGTGCTGAAGAAAGCTTACCCTGAGGCCCTGTTTGACATGCGCGATGGCATCAAACTTGACCTTCCCTCAGGCTGGGTGCAGATACGGAAGTCAAACACCGAACCTATAATGCGAATCTATGCAGAGGATAAGCTACAGGACATGGCGGAGAGACTTGCAGACGATGTGACAGCGGTTGTTAAAAATCTTTAAAAATTTCACCTGATAGAGCATTCGCAGCATCTATTGAATGGTTTTTGTGCTATTCAATGTTGTTAAGTTAATGAAAGTTAATGTTTTCTTAAAAATAGGATAGAGAACATTATTTTGTAATAATTTTACACAATAATTCAAAAAAAGAAATATCCGCAGACTAAACCCACATGTTGTCAAACACAAATACTTTTCAAAACAACTTTAACAAACATGTACGTCAGCTGACGGATTAGACCATTAAAATAAACTATATACTAAATGAAAAGGACTATTATCATTACCTCTATTGTTGTTGTCTTGGCAATAATTGCCATGATCATCATCAGCAAGCTTACAGGTAAGAAAGACATGGGCGTACTGTTTGCTGAAGTGCATCAGGGCGACTTTGAGGTAGTTGTTACCACCACCGGTGAGTTGCAGGCCGAGGTCTCTACTGACATTAAAGGGCCTGAGATGCTCAGCAGTCGTAACATGAGGATCAGCAACATCAAGATACAGGATCTTATTCCGGAGGGAACGGAGGTTCGAGCCGGTGATTATGTTGCCACTCTTGACCGGTCGAGTCTTGACAATTCTCTTAAGGATGAGCTTGACAGGCAGGAATCCTATGAGACTGACCTTCTAAAGAGGACGCTTGATACTACCATTACCCTTGGTAACCTTAGAGATGACCTTGTTAATCTCAAGTTCAACATGGAGGAGGCAGAGATCACGCTGGAACAGTCGAAGTATGAGCCTCCAACCACACAAAGGCAGGCAAAGATCTCACTTGAAAAAGCCCAGAGAGCCTTTGACCAGGCGCTCAGCAACTATGACCTCAAGGTACAGCAGGCCAGGGCTGACTTTAAGGATCTGGAATTGACGCTGTCTAAACAAAGGAGGAAGGTGAATGACATGCGTGAAATAATAGAAAAGTTCATTATCAAGGCTCCATCTGATGGGATGGTGATATATAAGAGAGAGTGGAACGGCGCCAAGCGTAAGGTTGGTTCAGAAATAAGCCCGTGGGACCCAGTAGTTGCAACCCTTCCCGACCTCTCTTCAATGATCTCGAAGACCTATGTGAACGAGATTGACGTCAGCAAGGTGAAAGTGGGACAGAAGGTGAGGATAACCGTTGATGCCTTTCCTGAGAAATCCTATACAGGAACTGTTACCAGCGTGGCCAATATCGGTGAGCAGCTCCCCAACACTGACGCAAAGGTGTTCGAGGTGATTATCAAAGTAGACGGCTCTGACCCCATTCTGAGGCCCTCGATGACCACGGGCAACCAGATAATAACACAGACCTTCAGTGATGTGATATATATTCCGCTGGAGGCAGTTTTTGCCGGCACTGATAGTCTTCCGTCCGTGTACAAGAAAGACGGCTCACGTCAGATAGTGGTTACGGGCCAGTCAAATGAAAACGATTTGATTATTGAACAGGGTCTTGTAAAGGGAGAGAAACTATATCTCTCAATACCTGAAGGCAGTGAGAAGTTCAAGGTACAGGGAGAGGATCTTATATCGGTTATCAAGGAACGCAAGAAACTTATAGAGCAGGAAGAGGCCAAGCGTCAGCAGAACGGTAATTCCCGTAATGTAAAGATGCCTGAAAACATGACACCAGAGCAGAGGCGTGAATTTATACAGAACCTCACTCCGGAACAGCGCGATGCAATGCGTCAGTCGAGAGGCTCCAGCGGAACCGGTATGAGTCAGGGAAGACCAGCAGGCTCAAGGGCTGACACTACCGCCAGGCAGCAGCAGGTTGTCACCCGCTAACAGTAAGAACTGACCATCTCAGACAGAATTAAATAACGGAGGAAAAAAATGTTCAAGAGATACGGCCACGATATACGCATCGCTTTTGAGTCGATTATGGCGAACAAGCTCAAATCGGTACTTACCGCACTGGGTATCATCTTCGGTGTGGCAGCGGTCATCAGCATGCTGGCAATTGGCAAGGGGGCTCAGCAGGAGATCCTTGATCAGATAAAAATGGTCGGGGTCAATAATATCCTCATCAGCCCAATAGTTCAGGAAAAAGAATCTTCAGGGGCAGAAGGGGAGAAACAGCTTAATAAATTCTCAAGGGGTCTTACCCTGCTTGATGTTGAAGCGATACGCAGCACAATCCCTGCAGTTAAACGGATCAGCCCGGAGATCTCGTTCAACTCTACCATTGTTCTTAGTGGCATGAGATACTCAGCAAAGCTTGTGGGGGTATCAAACAGCTACTTTGAACTGTATAACCTGCCTCTGGCACAGGGTGTGTTTTTTAACGATTACCAGGAGGAACATGGTATTCAGGTCTGCATCATCGGAGCCAATATCAGGGCCAAGTTCTTCAGCCAGATTAATCCCATAGGACAGTATCTGAAGTTTAGCAATGTATGGCTGAAGGTCATAGGGGTGCTTGATAAATCAAATGTATCGCTCACAGGCTTTGAAGACCAGGGGGTCAATGTTTACAATGACAACGTCTATATACCTGTGAAAACCATGCTCATGAGATACCAGAACAGGGCACTCGTGAATACCAAACTTGCATCTCAAGCCACCTCAATGCAGATCTTCGGCGGCATGGGCATGGGCAGGGCAAGGGTGGTGGCAAGCAGCTCCGACGCCTCTGGCGCTGAAACCAATTATAATCAGCTGGATAAGATTGTGGTCCAGGTGCAGGAGACAGAACAGCTGAATTCTACTACCGAAGTACTCAGCAGGATGATGCTTAGGAGACATTCCGGAGTGAAGGACTTTGAGATAACTGTTCCGGAACTGTTGCTGAAGCAACAGCAGAGAACAAAGGATGTCTTCAACATTGTACTGGGAGCCATCGCCAGCATCTCACTGATAGTGGGAGGCATTGGCATCATGAACATCATGTTTGCCTCTGTGATGGAGAGGATCAAGGAGATAGGAACGAGAATGGCTAT
>CAYQNT010000162.1:3739-4801 GCA_964418865.1 uncultured Rikenella sp. | reverse complement strand
GTCGTTTTCAATACAGGCTGCCATCCCCTCGCATCTGTCGATGGAGAAGGGAAGTGAATGCGATGCTATGATTCTTCGTGCCACCTCTTTGGCACTGATAGGGTCATCAGCACACCAGATGAAGTGATCAGCAGCAGTCTGGTTACGTACCACACGCATCTTGGAGTCGACGTAGTTTTGCATCTCATGATCATACCTGTCAAGATGATCGGGAGTGATGTTCATCAGGATGGCTATCTCTGCCCTGAAATCAAACATGCCATCGAGCTGGAAGCTGCTGAGCTCAATAACATAGTAGTCATAGCCGCCCTCAGCTACAGCCATCGCGAAGCTGTTGCCCACATTGCCGGTCATGGCCACGTTGAGGCCTGCCTTCTTCATCATGTGGAAGATCATGTTGGTGGTGGTGGTCTTGCCGTTGCTGCCGGTGACACATATTTTCACAGCGTCAGTATAGCGACCCGCGAACTCTATCTCAGAGATGACAGGTATCTTCTTCTCATGGATGGCAACCACAAGAGGGTTATCCTCACGCAGGCCGGGACTCTTAACCACCTCATCGGCATTCATTATCAGCTCCGGCGTGTGCTTCCCCTCTTCAAATATTATATTGTGTGAGACAAGTATCTCACGGTACTTATCCTTCACCGGGCCACTGTCTGTCACAAACACGTCAAAGCCCTGCTTCTGTGCCAGCACCGCTGACCCCGCACCACTCTCTCCTGCTCCCAGTATGACTACTCTTTTATTCATTCTCTGTTTTATCTTCAGTCTATCTCTTCATTCCCTTCCACTGAAGCGTCATCGCTTCATTCTCTATCGTATCTTCAGTGTCACCACGCTCAGCACCGCCAGTATGATGGCGATGATCCAGAAACGTGTAACGATCTTTGGTTCAGCATATCCTTTCTTCTGGTAATGATGGTGCAGCGGCGCCATGAGGAAGATGCGCCTGCCCACGCCATACTTGCGTTTGGTCCGTTTAAACCAGCTGACCTGCATCATCACCGAGAGCGCCTCGGCGACGAACTGCGCGCCGTCCTCGGACCAGTCGATGATGTC
>CAYQNT010000162.1:0-3729 GCA_964418865.1 uncultured Rikenella sp. | reverse complement strand
AGACCTGCGCCGGGTACGAGTTGTACCACAGGAAACCCACAGTGGCGCCTGCAAAGGCTGCGGCAAAAATCACCAGCTCGCCTATATTCGGCAGGTACATGATATTAAGGTAATCAGCATAGATAATGTTACCGGAGACATAGGCAAGGATGCCGAGCGTCACTCCGGCGACGGCGCTGGTTCCTGTTGCAAGGCCGTCAAGACCATCAGTGAGGTTTACACCGTTAGAGACGGCGACAACCACGAAGACTACCATCACCATGAAAACCAGCCAGCCGAGCAGCTGCTTCGTCTCCCCTTTTGCAAAGGGAACAAGCCATGAATAGTCGAACTCATTCTCCTTGACAAATGGTATTGTGGTCCTTGTGGATTTGATGTTCACTGCGGAGGAGTGCTGTATGGCTTCACCAGACTCTTGTGGTAGCGTCACTGCAGCGGTGGCGTGTTCTATGATTTCACCAGTGTTTCTCGTCATCATCTCAGCAGCAGTAGCGAGCGATATAACCTCACCAGTGTCTCCCGTCAGCTTCTCAGCAGCAGTAGCGAGCTGGTTAACCTCGCCGGAGGCCCCCGTCACCATCTCAGCTGAAGCCACCGTCACTCCTGCAGGAGGAGTCACATTGACCCGCACCACAACATCATCACTGAGATAAAGCGTCAGCGCTACAATCAGTCCCAGCCCTATCTGACCGATGATCTTGAATCGTCCTGCCAGACCCTCCTTGTTCTTTTTGAATATCTTGATGTAATCATCCGTGAAACCTATCAGGCCAACCCAGATAGTAGTTACGATCATCAGGATGATATATACATTGTCAAGCCTCGCGAAAAGCAATACCGGCACCAGTATTGATGCGATGATAATGATGCCACCCATTGACGGGGTGCCCTGCTTCCTGTACTGCCCCTCAAGGTCGAGGTTACGGATGGTCTCACCTATCTGCCGACGCTGCAGGGAATAGATGATCCGCTTGCCTATCAGTATGGCGATGAGCAGCGAAGTGATGACAGCAGCGGCTGCCCTGAAAGAGATAAAGTTGAATACCCCGGCACCGGGGAATCCAAGATCAGCAAGATATCTGAAGAGGTAATACAACATATCAGCTCATTTTAAATGCTTTACGTAACTCTTCCCTGTCATCGAAGTGATGCCTCACACCTTTCACTTCCTGATAGGTCTCATGACCTTTTCCTGCAACCAGGATTATATCTCCTGGCACAGAAAGCATGACAGCAGCCCTGATAGCGTCAGCACGGCCGGTGATGCGTATCATGCGCGATATGGTATCAGGATTCAGTCCTGCCTGCATATCATCAATGATACTTTCAGGATCCTCGCTGCGTGGATTGTCAGAGGTGAGTATCAGTCTGTCAGCTCCTGCTGCAGCTATGCTTGCCATCACCGGTCTTTTGGTGCGGTCACGGTCGCCGCCGGCGCCTACAACAACTATCAGTCTGCCGGATCCCTCCCTCAGTCTGTTGATGGCTTCGATAACATTCTCTACTGCATCAGGTGTATGTGCATAATCAACTATGCCGGTCCTCCCGTCTGCTGAGCGTATCACCTCCATGCGGCCGTCAACGTGACGCAGTGTACTGAGTACCCTCAGCACTTCTTCCTTGCTGCTGCCGAGGAGTATTGATGCGCCATAGACAGCAAGGAGATTTGAGGCGTTGTAGTCGCCTATGAAGTGTGTCCATACATCGGTGCCGTTGATCCTGAGCAGCATACCTTCAAACCCCTTCTCAATTATGTTACACCGGAAGTCAGCCATGCTGCGCATAGAGAAGGTATGCCTGACGGCCTTGCAGTTCTGCACCATTACATTCCCGTTACGGTCGTCAATATTGACCAGTGCAAAAGCTTCAGAGGGCAGTCCGTCAAAAAACTTCTTCTTGGCAGCGAGGTAATTATCGAAGGTCAGGTGGTAATCAAGATGGTCATGCGTCAGGTTCGTAAAGATCCCTCCCGCAAACTGCAGTCCTGCAATACGCTTCTGATCAATGGCATGCGAACTGATCTCCATGAATACATACTCACATCCCTGTGCTGCCATCTCCGCCATGAGGGCATTGATCTTCACAGGGTCGGGGGTTGTATGCGTGGCCTCCCTGCGGGTCTGATGAACATAATTACAAACAGTTGAGAGCAGTCCGCACTTGTACCCCAGCGACTCATACATATTGTAGAGCAGCGTGGCGATGGTGGTCTTGCCATTAGTGCCGGTGACACCTGTCAGCTTCATCTTGCGCGATGGATGATCATAAAATGCCGAAGCGGCAATTCCGGTGGCGGCGGTGGAGTCGTCAACGACGATCATTGTGACCCCTTCGTATGGGAAGGCGGTTTCTTGGAGAGTTTTCGAAGGTGTCTCAGGATGCGCACTGGCAGGGGCAGCTTGAATGGCGCCGGCAGGTATCTCAGGATGCACTCCGGTAGGGGTACCTTGAATAACACCGGCAGAGGTCTCAGGATGCGCACTGGCAGGTATCTCAGGATGTGATCCGGAAAGATTTCTGGCGAGAGCTTCAGGCAAGGCCTCGCAGATGACTGCCGTGGCTCCCGCTGCAATAGCCTTTCCGATGAATTCATGCCCATCGCTTTGCGTGCCCTTAACCGCTATAAAAAGACTGCCAGGCATCACCTCACGTGAGTCAGCAGTCACGCCGCTGATGAGCTTCTCCGCATCGCCGTAGAGATGAGAGACCCTGATATCTTCCAGTATCTTTTTCAGCTCCATCATAATCACAGTTTCAATTCTATTGCCGCGGTTGCTCCGCGCAATACCCTTACGCCGGCCTGGGGCGACTGTCTCGCGACCTTACCATGGCCTGTGTAACTAACCCTCAGGCCGCAGTTCTCGAGCATGTATACCGCATCACGCAGACCCATGCCTGACACATCGGGCATCACCCCTTCAGTGAGTGAAATATCTTTGCTGTCAATGAGATCAGCAGCATCGCGCAGCTTAACCTTCTCATCATTATCCGGATTCAGTGCCTGCAGCTCGCGGTAGAAGCTGGTGGCATATACCTTGTCGGCTATCTCCTTAAATACAGGTCCGGAGACCACGTTTCCGTAATAAACCCAGTTGGATGGGGCATTGACAACTACAATGCACGAATAGAGCGGGTTATCGGCAGGAAAATACCCTACAAATGATGCCTGGTATGAGATACGTGCGCCGGACCGGTAGCCGTGCTTTGCGTTGGCTATCTGGGCGGTACCTGTCTTGCCGGCAATCTTGTAATTGCTGTCCTTCAGATTCTTTGCCGTGCCTTGCTCAACCACCCCCTCAAGGAGCGATTGCACCTTGTTTATTGTGGAGCGCGAGCAGATGGCATTGGTGATGACCTCCGTATTAAACGTTTTTATGAGCCTGTTGCCGTCACGCACCGCAGTGACAAACCTGGGCTTGACCATCTTGCCGTCATTGGCAATGGCGTTGTAAAAGGTGAGTATCTGCAGCGGGGTCATCTGTATCTCGTAGCCGTGAGACATCATGGGAAGCGAGATGCCTGACCAGAGCTTGTCGCCGGGATAACGGATGACGGGGTTCCCCTCACCCTTGATCTGCAGGCCGAGAGGCTTGTTAAGCTGCATAGAATAGAGACGGTCAACATAACGGCGGGGATTATCCTTGTAGCCCTCACTGATGATCTTGGCAGTACCTACGTTGGATGAGTGTTCAAATACCTCGCGGGCAGTTATCCTGCCCAATCCCTTCT
>CAYQNT010000161.1:1028-4860 GCA_964418865.1 uncultured Rikenella sp. | reverse complement strand
TGATACTGCACATGAAAAATCATCATGCTGGCAGGTCTACTCGGTGGTGACTGATCTCTATCAGCCCAACCCAAGCAGGATGCGCGACTGGATTTCACTGCCAAAAACAAATGGTTATGAGTCCCTGCATACAACCGTTGTCACTCCCGCAGGCAAATGGGTAGAGGTGCAGATACGCACTACACGCATGAATGAGATAGCTGAGCTGGGCCTTGCAGCTCACTTCCGCTATAAGGGTATCAGGGGAGAGGGAGGCCTTGACGCCTGGATGGCCCAGATGCGCGAAGTGGTTGGCGCTGCAGATAAGGATGGAAGCGACTTCCTGGGTGCGATCAGACCGAGCCTCTATTCTGACGAGGTCTTTGTCTTCACACCCAAGGGGGAGGTAAGACAGCTGCCGGCAGGAGCTACACTGCTCGACTTTGCCTTTGACATACACACAGAGGTGGGATCAAAGTGCATCGGCGGCAAGGTCAACGGACGTAATGTGCAGCTGAAATACAAGCTGCAGAATGGCGATCATGTGTCAGTCATCACCTCAGTAAAACAGTCGCCGAAACGCGACTGGCTGGCGTTTGTCATCACCAACAAGGCACGAACAAAGATCCGCCAGGCACTGAATGAGGAGAAGTACAGGATGGCAGCCCAGGGCAAAGAGATACTCACACGCAGGCTTAAGAACTGGAAAATACCATATGGTGATGCTACTGTAGTTAAGCTGCTCGGGGAATATGGTCTTAAAACATCCCAGGATCTCTATTTCAATATAGCGATTGGAGATATAGACCTGTTACAGCTCAAGAAGGTGTTGTTGCGGCCTGAGGAACATACGGAAGAACCAGCAGCCAGGAGCGTGGAGCCACACCAGCATGAGGAGACCAGTGTCGGAAGCACGGACTATCTTGTTATAGGTGAGAAGGTTGAAGGGGTTGACTATAAACTGGCTAAATGCTGCAATCCTGTCTTCGGCGATCGGATCTTCGGATTCGTTACCGTGCTTGAGGGTATTAAGATACACCGGGCAACCTGCCCCAATGCAGATTTTATGATATCTAACTTCCCCTACAGGGTTGTGCGGGCACGATGGACCAACCTTGATGGCTCCAGGGCCTTCCTGACATCGGTGCGGCTGACAGGAGTGGAAAACCTGGGGATAGTGTCCAGTATATCTGAGATACTATCAGAATACAAGGGTGTATCAGTGAAGAACTTCACTTACGGAATGGACAACGGGCTGTTCGAAGGCAGGGTAGACTTGCTTGTCCCTAACGTGAACTTCCTCTATGGCATAATCAAGAAGATACAGTCGGTCAAAGGCATTACACGGGTCAGCAGGCTTGACAGCTAATATCTGGGATCGGGCTGTACAGGCAGCCTGGCCATCTTTTCAACTTCTACGCTGGCATGGCCGAACTCATCAACAACTTTACCCTGAATAAGATAGGTGCCACTTCCTCGGAACGGCCAGCTGATAAGCGACTGAGAGAAGTGGGTGGTATCAAAGAACTCTCCGTGGTGGTCAATGAAGCACCCGAAGTTCATCCACTCACCTTTGACCGTTTTAATATATTTAACCGTCACCAGGTGACCTACCATCTTTACCTTGCGGCCTATGGTACCGCTCATCCCGGCGGCCATGACCTCTCCCCGAAACTTCGTCTGCAGCATATCAAACCATGTGAGTGTCACCGGAAAGCCTAGCAGCTCAATCTCGTCATAGGCATCCTCTATCTCCGACTGCCGGAAGTGGGGCATGGTGAACCTCTTCGGTTCAGGATTGAAGAGTGTACGTGCTGTCTCGCTCTTGCCCCTGTTGATAAGCATGTGAGCCTCCCAGAGGAGCAGCGCCTTGCTCTTTCCTGTGAAGCGTAAGGCACCGGTGCGTATGAGAATGACTGCCTGCTCTAGACCTGGACCAATACGTGAGATAAAATCGCCAAGTCCCTTAAATTCACCGTTGTTATCACGTTCATCTATTATCTCTCTGGCAAGGTTGCCTTCCAGGCCGAGTATATGTATCAGCCCCAGAAAGATAGTCTTCCCGCAGATAGTTGTATTGTATGTGCTGTGGTTTATGCAGGGGGCCTCAATCTCTGCTCCCTCACGCTTTGCCTCATGCACGTAGACCCACGTGCGGTAGAACCCGCCGAAGTTATTAATGACGGCCACCATGAACTCCAGGGGGTAGTGTGCCTTGAGCCATAGACTCTGGAAGCTCTCCACGGCATAGGAGGCCGAGTGCGCCTTGGAAAAAGAGTATCCGGCAAAAGACTCTATCTGTCGCCATACCTCTTTTGTTATCTCTTCGGGATAGCCTTTCGCACGGCAGCCCTCAAAGAAACGGTCGGTGATCTTCTGCATCTCCTTTGATGACCGGTGCTTGCCGCTCATGGCACGTCTCAGCGTGTCGGCGTCGGAGAGATCGAGACCGGCAAAGTGGTGGCAGATCTTGAGCACATCCTCCTGATAGACCATCACACCAAAGGTCTCACTCAGGAGCTCTTTCATCACCGGGTGTATGTACTCAAATTTATCCGGGTTGTGAAACCGGTAGATGAACTGGCGCATCATGCCCGAACGAGCCACACCTGGCCTGATGACTGAGCTGGCCGCCACAAGGGTCAGATAGTCATCACATTGTAGCTTCTGTAGCAGTCCACGCATTGATGGGCTCTCTATGTAAAAGCATCCCTTGGCGTCGCCGCGGCGCAGACGCTCCTTCACAAGTGGATCGTTCTTGAACTGCTGTATGGCGTGTACATCCACATCCACACCACGATTGGCGCGTATGATCCCCACACTCTCCTTTATGTGGCCTATGCCTCTCTGACTCAGTATGTCAAGCTTTTCGTATCCCAGCTCCTCGGCGGTGTACATGTCCCACTGCGTTGTGAGAAACCCTTTTGGCGGCATATCTAATGCCGTATAACAGCATATGGGCTCTTCTGAGATGAGCACACCCCCGGCATGTATGCTGCGCAGATTGGGGAAGTCGGCTATTCTGTTGCCAGTTCCGAAGATAAGGTCCTGTATTTCACCTCTATTGCTTGCAGCAGATGGGTTGCTGATGATAGCATCAATATCGCCGGCAGGCAACCCGTGAACCTTCCCCAGCTCTCGTATGATAGACTTGTCCCTGAAGGTGTTGATGGTGCCCAGGAGGGCAGTGTGACGGTGACCATAACGCTTGAAGATGTACTCGGTGACAGTGTCGCGCTCCTTCCATGAATAGTCTATGTCGAAGTCGGGTGGAGAGGTGCGTTTGGGATTGATGAATCGCTCGAAGTAAAGGTTTAGATCAATAGGATCAACATTAGTGATCTTCAGGCAGTAAGCAACGACGGAATTAGCACCGCTGCCGCGGCCCACATGATAGAAGCCGCAGGACATGGAGTAGCGTATGATGTCCCATGTAATGAGGAAGTAGGAGGAGAAGCCGAGGCGGTCAATGATCTCGAGTTCATGCTTCACACGCTCTTCTGCCACCTTGTTTTTTGCCCCGTAGCGGTATTTCATGCCGTCCCATGCCAGCTTCTCAAGCAGCAGCCTGTCGTCATACCTGCTGGCAGAGTAGATCTTCTTGTTCTTGTGCGTGGTGAAGTCGATCTCCAGTGAGCAGTCGTCAAGCAGCCTGCGCGTGTTGTCAACCACCTGCGGCCACATACCGAAGGGACGGATGAGCTCATCTACCGGGATGATGACTTCGTCAGGCAGGGCGGTCATGCCGGGCTCCAGGCGGCTTAGAAGGAGGTTGTTATCTACGGCTCGCAGGCTGCGGTGCACGGGGTAGTCGACTGCTGACTCCATGGTAACAGGCTGGAGTATAACGCAC
>CAYQNT010000161.1:0-1018 GCA_964418865.1 uncultured Rikenella sp. | reverse complement strand
TGTCAGCAGTGAGAGCATCACCACCTCTTTGCTCATCGAGACAAGTCGCCCGGCAGCAGCCGGACTTATCCCGATGTATTCGTTGTCGTGCAGCGTGGTGGGGGTGATGATGCTCTCACTGCTGACAGTACCGGTGCCTGTTTTTGCTTTCCCTCCCGGCATATTGCTGCCGCTGCTAATTCTGGTGTCTACGTTTGTATTTGCGCCGCCGCCTGCGCCTCCGGGAACCACTGCAGCAAAGGGGTAGATAACATATGCGTTGGGGAAGGAGGGAGGGCGCGCAGGGAGCGGCTCGCCGGTGAAGTTATGGTGTGTGAGAAACTCGTTCAGCTCGCGGTAGCCTTCGTTGTTGCGGGCTATACCGATGTAGAGCAGCCTGTTGCCGTCACGGAACTCTATACCGGCCGCCGGGGTGATGCCGCGGCTGCGACACTCACGCACGAAGTCGGGCACGCCGGTGGTGTTGTTTATATCTGTGAGCACCAGACGCTGTACGCCGACCGCCGCAGCGAGCTCAGAAAGGCGCCCGACCGGCAGGGTGCCGTAACGAAGGCTGTAGTATGTATGGCAGTTGAGATACATTTTATGAAAGTCCAAAGGTCTGAGGGTCCAAAGGTCTGAAGGTCTGGCACCCCTCGGGCGGGGCTCCTTTCTCGCCGTCTTCAGTCTTCAATCTACTGTCTGCTGACTGAGGGCTGCTGACTGCCGACTGGGGAGTGCTGACTGCCGACTGGGGAGTGCTGACTGCCGACTGGCCCCATGCTCCACGCTCCATGCCTCGTGCTCCGTGGCAGTCATCACCCCGGCGGCACGACGTATGGCATGACGTCCAAAACGACCCCTGAGGTTGTCCATAGTCATATATAAACTCACCATCTCTGGTGTGTCTTCGAACATGTTGAGCTGCTGTACCCCACGCACCAGTCCGCTCACCTTCACCCCGATGAGTCTGATCAGCATGCGCCGCTGCCATAATCGCCGGAAGAGACTCTGCGCCTCGCTGATAAGTATATGGTCA
>CAYQNT010000160.1:0-4874 GCA_964418865.1 uncultured Rikenella sp. | reverse complement strand
TCTCAGGTGCATCAGCGGTACCCGGATTGAGCTGTAATGGCCCGGTGGTAGGCATCAGCAGTATATCTCCGAGGTCAGAGTGTCCCGTACCGCTGAAATGGGTATGGGAGAAACCTACAATAGTTCTGTCAGCATACTGGTAGCCGGCACAATATTTATATACATCCTTGTTGTACTTCCCGTCAGCCTCATAGGGTATAGTATCGGTGTCAGGGGAGAGCTGCACCATACCGAAAGGTACTGTTGCACCCGGGTATGTATGCCCCATTCGGTCAGTGCCAATTAAGGGGTCGACAAATTTCAGGATGTCAATTTCCTGTGATTTGGCTGCAAGAGGGCAGAGTAAAAGGAGAGTCAGGTAAAAGGCAGGTTTTTTCATTGTCGTCACGAATTATCAGCAAAATAATCATACAAAACCGATTGCTCTCATAGGAACGTGATTTATTTCAATATCACAGGTTAAAAATCAAAACATCATCATATAGATCTGGACTTTGCTCACAACTTGAATCCTGTGAGCGCATTGACTTCGTCGAGCTCTCCACCAGTGGCGGATCGGCTCCCCGTAGCTTGCTGCGGGGTTAGCGAGCACAAAAGAAACTAGAGTAAAAGGATTGAAGATTCCTCTATTAAGGGAGGTGATCCTGAGCAATCTTGTACTAGAGAGATAATCAGTTCAATGGCACGATAGGTATGATTAAATACTAATTGTGGCATAATTTTGTATAAATTTACCAGTGGAATGCAGACCGGGACAGTACTCCCAAATGCAAGAATTAAAATTTAAACAATTTAAAAATTCCTATTATGTTACGGTTAGCAATCACGTTTTTTATCGTTGCCCTTATAGCTGCACTACTTGGATTTACAGGTATAGCAGCTGGCGCAGCAGCAATCGCAAAAGTCGTATTTTTCATTTTTCTGGTGCTTTTTGTCCTCTCTCTCATAGGAGGTGCGTTAAGAGGGTTTAAATAGCAGATCAAATGAATTAAATATGATAGGTATAAACAATTTAAAATAATAATTATGGAAAAATCAGGAAATGTATTAGTCGGATTTTTACTCGGAGCAGCAGCTGGTGTAGTAACCGGAATATTGGTCGCACCCCACAAGGGATCAAAAACCCGTAAGATCATTAAGAAAAGGGTGAGCGATGCAGCCGGCAGTGTGACCGATGAAATTAACGAGCAGATAGACAACCTTGAGGAAAAATTAAATAAGCTTAGAAAACAAGCTGAAGAAAAGGTTGGATTTGTAAAGGAAGCTGCAAAGACTGTAGAAGATACAGTAAAGAGCAGTGCCAAAAAGAGTTGAAGTATATAAAAACAATGCCCAGTACCATGAAAGCAAAAAATGTAAATGTTCTCGCGCGGATTTTTGATTCCGCAAAGGATTATGTAAACCTCAGGCAGGAGCTGTTCAAATTGAATATCCTTAAAAATATGACCAAGATATCTACAGTTCTAGTGACTGTCTTTACTTTCATTCTTGCCGGAACTTTACTTCTGATCTTTGCATTTGCAACTTTCGTTGTATGGTATGGCAGCCGGTCAAATGACTATACGGGAGGGTTATTGATAGTATTGGGCATTGTTGTTTTCTTTTCAATTATTTTGTTTGTGTTCCACAAGAGGATCTTTAACTCTTTATTCATAAAGCTATATGCGGAAATAATATTTGAAGATGATGATGAAGATTAATCGGGACTTAATCAAAACATTCTCAACGCTGAAAGAGATAGAGATCTTGCAGAAACAACTGAAGGGTCAGATTCGTTATACAGAAAAACTTGTCAAATCTGATTTTCACGGTATAATTACTGGTCAATTGTCTTTGATTGGGGGAGATTTTATCCGCAATGGGGTGTCACTTTCCTTGAAGTACCTGACAAAGAGCTTGTTAAAGCGTATGAGATAAAACTCATAGCCCCTTGCCCCTTTCTCCTTGCTCCATGCCCCTTGCTCCATGCCCCTTGCTCCTTGCCCCTTGCTCCTTGCTCCATGCTCCATGCTCCCTGCTCCAGTCTCCAGTCTCCAGTCTCCAGTCTCCAGCCTGTCAATGAGTGCTGGCTGCTGACTGCTAGCTGCTGACTGCTAGCCCCTTGCCCCATGCTATTACCGTTGCTCCTGATATTGGAGCACCTCCTTGTTATATCTCCTATTCTCAAGGATTCGCACATAACTAAGACCAGATTTAATCCTGTAATCGGCATATGCTTTTTGAGCCCATGAGATAGCACCCTCTATATCACCGTTAATCTCGTTGATGACGGCCATATTGTAATAAGCTCTGCCGGCGATCTTCATTTTAGGATTTTCAGTTTCCTTTTCCCACAATTCTGCTGCTTCGTCCCATTTGCCAAGTTGAGCCCTACGCTTTGCTATCTTGAAATTATCTGTTCCCTTCACAAAGTAAGTGCGAGTCACCTTCAGACGGTAGGGTATCAGCCTCAGAGCATATATACGACCAGCCTTACGGCTTACCTCTTTCACGGCATCCTTTCGGTTGATCATTCCTGCAACTGCGACAACCGGATTGATTCCTTCACCGGAAAAAACGATTGATTCCGCAATAATATGCTCATCAAGAATTGTCCTGTTGGAAGGAGAGTATATCCTCCATCCGGTCTTAACCAGTGTCTCCATTGACGCCCTATGGTACAGGGCAGGTATATCTCCGAGCATTGTCTTAACTTTTCTGGGTTCTGTGTAGTAGCTGATCCTGGTATCAGTATCATACAATTCAAGTGCAAAGAGGGCCTGTGTGCCGTTATCGTTGCAGATGCCATCCACCTGTTCCCATGTCAGCGGTCTGGGCATACCTCCCATGCTGCTGGTCTTGAACTGCAGTCCGCTGAGCAGCTTCACCTCGCTGAACCTGTCATTGGCTGCCAGCTCACTGGTTACGCCTTTTATGGCCTCAAGGGTTCCTATGGAATCAAGCTTCAACCCTTCCAGTGAGAGCACTTTGTCGAGGTTAGCCAGCGATTTTGTCTGATCTGTGGGATTAGACCGGTCTATTATACCGATAGTTTTTATCTCCGGAGCTATTGTTACCGGTGCCGGCTGGGTGACATTCAGATATAGTTCCTGGGTTTTGCAGGAAATTACTGTGATAGCTATCAAGGGAATAATAAGTCTCTTTTTCATTATCTGGTAGTTTGCTTTAATGTTATGATGGGACCCATATATTGCTTGTAATTAAGAAATTGTATTTAACCCCGCCGAGTCCGTAAGCTCGGTTGTCTGTTCAAATACATGTGGGTTTCATATATCCTGATTGCATTTGTTTCAGACTGATTAAAAAACGAATAACTGAACGAACAGCCTGTTCATTTGTTCTATTTTAGTATACTATAGTAAACATTTCCAGATCATAGAATATTATACGGTTCAAGACTATTAGTTAAAATTATTTCCATAAAAAGTGTATCGTATTGAAATGGATTGATTATTTTTATACTAGCAAAACAATAGGATTAATAGCATAACAATAAAATGAAACAGATCGTATTAACAGCATGGTTAGCAGCAATCCTGACAGTATCATTGCCGCTTGCATCCTTCTCGCAGGCAAAAGCAGAGCTGCTTTTACCTGAAAGTAAGGTATCTGTCAGGGGTACTTCAAATCTGCATGAGTGGGAAGTCGGGTTTGGTAAGTATGAGGTGAACTTTTCTTTCAGCAACACTGAGAGCGGCAAAATGACGATAGATAATGTGAAAGCTGTGTTCTCAGGTGCTTCGGTAACAAGCGACAACTCAATAATGACTGGCAAGGCACGTAATGCCTTGATAATCAATGATAAATCTGATATTGTCTTTGTCTCTGAAGGCGTAGAAGATGTCATTAACAAAGACGGAAAAATTACCGGTATCATGAATGGCAAGCTCCAGCTAGGTGGTATTTCCAGACCCATAGCAGTCTCTTTTTCAGGTAATATAAAAGGTGACAGGATATATATTAGCGGTTCTGAGGAGATCAATATGACTGATTATGGCATAAAGCCTCCGACAGCGTTGCTGGGCACCCTAAAGACAGGGGAAAAGGTCACCGTGGATTTACAATTAAGTTTTCTCGTTTCTACGTATCTGGGGAGCAATTGAAATATCTTAATCTAACACATAAATGCAATGAATAAAATATTCTCACTAATTCTGACCGGCCTGATTTTCTCTCTGGCAACCCAGGCTCAGTTTGAAGAAACTAAACTTAATGCTGCCGGATTTGAGAAAATACAAGTACGGGTGGGTGCTGACTTTGCGATGCAGTACCAGGTTTTAAATCATTACGCGGATAGCGCTCTCATACCTTTGGGCAGGGGTTTCAACCTGCCTACTGCCAACCTTATTACGGAGGCGGTTCTTGCACCTGGCATAAAAGTAAATCTTATTACTTACCTCTCTGCACGTCATCATAATGAGGCGTGGGTAAAGGGAGGGTACCTTCTTATTGATGCTTTACCTTTCTTAAAGTCGGATGTTGCAGACCGCATCATGGAGAAACTGACCATCAAAGTCGGTGATATGGAGATTAATTACGGTGATGCTCATTTTCGCCGTTCAGATAATGGGAATGTTATTCACAATCCCTTTGTAGGAAATACCATAATTGACCCGTTCACAACTCAGTTTGCAGCTGAATTCCTGTTTCGCAGCAACGGCCTGTTACTGATGGGGGCGGTCTCAAACGGCACTTTGAATCCATCATTGGCAGGTTACAGCGCCTCATCAGGTTACACTGCCTATGACACTCACAAAGAGCTTGCATGGTACGGGAAGGCTGGTTATGATAAGCAGATTACTGAAGATCTCAGGCTCCGACTGACACTGTCAGGCTATCACAGTACCAAAAATCATTTTGGCTCACTCTATAAC
>CAYQNT010000159.1:2539-4892 GCA_964418865.1 uncultured Rikenella sp. | reverse complement strand
TATCTCTTGCATCTTCGGGTCAGGCATATAATAGAGTGCGAAGAGGTCTGCCCTCATCTCCTCAAGCGGAGAGGCATAATTTTTTAAAGCATTAGGGTCAGTACCAGGGGCGAGCTTGCCACTGGCGTGGCCAATGCACTCATGCATGTCAGTGTGCAGTGCGTCGGAGATAGAACCGTATTGTACCGCCCTCTCTATCTCTGCCTGATCCCAGGCAAACTCCTCCAAAAAGCCGCTGCCTCTTGACACTATGTCTTTTGCATCAGTTATGTTTGCCAGGGTTACAGACTTTGATCCGGCTTCGGTTCTTATCCAGTTTGAGTTGGGTAGATTGATCCCCAGCGGTGATGCCGGATAGCAGTCGCCACCAAGCATTGCAACATTAATGACGCTGGCGGCCACACCCGTGACCTTTTCCTTACGATACTGCGGATCAACAGGCGAGTTGTCCTCAAACCACTGGGCATTCTCAGTGATCACGACAGTCCGTTTCGATGCCTCAATGTCTTTGTAATCAACCACTGCCTCCCATGTGGCCTTCATGCCCATTGGATCATTGTATGTCTCGATGAACCCATTTATATAATCAACAGAGAGGTCTGTATTGCCTGCCCACACAACATTATACTCATCCCAACTCTTCAGGTCACCCGTCTTGTAGTAATCAATCAGCAGCGTAAGCTCCTTCTTCTGCGTCTCACTCAACGCCACGTCCCTTGCCTTCTCAAGATAAAAAATGATGCGGTCAATAGCCTCACCATAGAGCCCTCCTGACCTGTAAGGTATCTCTGTCACCTTACCGTCATGCTTCACAACCTGCGTGTTCAGTCCCCACGACACTGGTTTGGGATCGGCAGGGTCAGCCAGCAACTGGTAATATGTTTCCACCTCGGACTGCGTAACACCATCATAGAAGTTGTTGGCTGAGGCAGTTATCATGTCAACTCCCTGCGTCTGGTCTGATCTCTTTGCATAGAGATTCGGATCAAACAGAATGGGCGTAAGCCAGAATGTCAGATCTGCTACGGTCTCACCCTCCTTCAGCGGAAGCAGCATTGCATCGCTGGCATTGACAAGGGCAGCAAAATACTCTTGTGAAAAACCAGGCACGAACTTATCATTTGAGTAATGATGGTGAATGCCATTGGCGAAGAAAACTCTCTTGGCATATGTGATGAAAGATTTATACTCATCCGTCTCCAGGTCACCGTCATAGGAGTAAATTATGGCTTCAATGGTCTTACGTATTGCAAGATTGTATTTAAAATTCTGATCCCACAGAATATCACGCCCGCACAAGGCCGCCTCAGAGAGATAGTAAATGAATTCCTTCTCTCCCGCCGATAGCTGTTCAAATGCAGGCAGCTTGTATTTCAGAACACTGATATCTTCGAACCTGTCAATCTCATAGGTGAATTCATCTGCTGCAGAGCTCTTCTCTCCTGCCTGACCGCATGAGGTAAATAATACTATTCCCATAATTGCAATTGTTCCGGTTAATAAAAATCCTTTCATATGTAAATATTTTTGATTTTAAAGATCATCTGACACCCCCACCCAATGTGGGTAAGTACCTGTGCTTTTGATTATATTATTACTCTGTTTTTCTGTTTGGAAAAATGGAAGGCTCATAATATAATTACGATAAGATGTAGGTAACTAAGGTAGTAAAAAGCCCTTGCTAATCTGCTTTTTGGTAAATGGTTTTTTTGTAAGTTTGAAATCATTAAAAACTGGTGCCGTGAAAAAACTAACTAAAATTCTCGTTATCCTTATGATGGGCATTGCATTACCTGCAACTGGCCAGGGACTCAATGAACTGATTAATAAGGAGGTATCTGGATCTGTTGCTGCGGCCGAGCTGATGTACCGCGACCTTCATCAGAATCCTGAGCTCTCGCTGCAGGAGTTCAAGACTGCAGAGAAGATGGCACAGGCTCTGAAGACTCTTGGGTTTGAGGTAACCACCGGTGTGGGAGGCAACGGTGTGGTGGGAGTACTTAAAAACGGATCCGGGCCTGTTATCATGCTCAGAACCGATATGGACGCCCTGCCGGTGAAGGAGGCCACAGGTCTGCCATGGTCCAGCAAGGTAATTGTTGCCGATAGCCAGGGAGCTGAGACTCCCGTTATGCATGCATGCGGACACGACTTTCACATGACAGTCTGGCACGGCACTCTCTCTGCTCTTGTTGCTTTAAAGAGCAAATGGCGTGGCACGATAGTGGCAGTTGCCCAGCCCGCCGAGGAGGTAAGCAAAGGATCGGGAAAAATGATTGAGGATGGACTTTATACAAGATTTCCGTTGCCGGATTATGCCCCGGCCTATTCCTCGTCGTCCGGGTCGTGCGGG
>CAYQNT010000159.1:0-2529 GCA_964418865.1 uncultured Rikenella sp. | reverse complement strand
ATTGCCCCGGACCCATTTTCGCCGGGGTGAAATCTGTTGACGTCAAAGTGTTTGGGATAGGCGGACACGGTGCAACGCCCCATAAGACAATAGACCCTGTGGTGCTCTCAGCGAAGATCATCCTTGATTACCAGACTATTGTTAGCAGGGAGATAAACCCTGTCTATCCGGCAGTGGTGACCGTTGGGTCAATACACGGAGGAACAAAACACAATATTATCCCTGATGAGGTTGACATGAAGCTTACCATCAGGTTCTTCTCTGACGATGTAGGTAAGCAGATCATCTCCTCCCTGCAACGCATTGCAAACGGCCAGGCCGCTGCTGCAGGACTCGAAAAGGATAAGATGCCCATAATCTATGTTGACAGCGAGTATACACCGCCTGTTGAAAATGACCCTGACCTTGTGGCACTTGCAGCAGCCTCAATGGGCGGCATCCTGGGAAAGGAACAGGTCATAAGGGTCGGGCCGGCAACGGTGGCGGAAGACTTCGGCATATACGGCCGTACGCCGGAAAAGGTGAAAATAGCTCTCTTCTGGCTCGGTGGTGTCAATCCTGACAGATACAGGGAAAGTATTGAAAAGGGTACAAGGCTGCCAGCACTGCACAGCAGCAATTTCCATCCGGACTTTGTGCCCGCCTATACTGCCGGCGTAACAGCGATGAGCAGGACGATAATGGATCTCTTGAAGAAATAAGGATTAAATTGAATTAACTCTGAAGCAACCTCCGACATTATATTCCTAAGCAAGCTGCGGAAAATCGGGCTGGTGAGCTTAGTGAAAATAACTAAAGTGATTACAGTCCCAGCAGATCCATCACCCCATTGATAAAAGTCAGCGGATGAGCCGGGTTACCCGGAACATACAGGTCAACATGATGGCTGTCAATGAATCCGCGCTTTAATGCAGGACTGGATTTGAAAAGACCTCCGCTGATGGCATCAGTGCCAACGAGGATAATGACCTTTGGTGATGGGACAGCCTTATAGCATATCTCAAGGGCTTCTGACATATTTTCCGTCATGGGCCCGGTAATTACTATACCGTCAGCATGTCTTGGCGATGCCACGAACTCAACACCGTAGCGGCCGACATCAAAGTTGACATTTGTTGAAGCACCAAGCTCCATCTCGCATGAATTATCACCTCCTGCCGAGACCTGACGCAGCTTCAGCGATCTCCTGAACAGGCGCCTCACGTCTCTTCTTACTAACGCCTCGTCGAGCCTGACAGGGCCTTTCAGGCCAGGCATCACCACCAGGTCTTCCCTCCTGTTTACTGCTATACGATAATCGTTTGTAAAATGTATTACCTCCGGCAACAACAGGGCACACTCATTGCAGAAGGTGCACTTTCCCATATCAATGGACCCGTTACGCGGATCAATGGCACCAAGAGGGCATAATGCTGAAACTTTCTCTATCTGCCCGGAGGTTATCTCTGCAGAGATGACCGGCCTGCCTCTGAATCTCGCAGATACAGGCTGTGTTCTCAGGTCAGGAATGAACTGTTTGCCGTGGTCAGAAAGTATTTTTATCTCTTTCAACATAATAAGTCCTCAGTTAAATCTACAGGTCATTCCCGCAATATGAGAGGTTAAAGCTTTTATTGCACACCGGAAAATCTGATATTTCCTGATTTCGTACCGCCAGGGCCAGCGCCATCCAGTTGTGCATCGAAGGATCCTTGATCTTATAATGCATCAACCCTCCTTTGTTATCCGTGACGGCAATATGACATATCTCGCCACGCCATCCCTCAGTAACGGATACTGCAAGTCTGTCCGGCATTAGTTTATAGTCATAGACAGGCTTCCCAATGCTTTTTCTAATATTCCTCCAGATGGCAAGCAATTCCCGGATGTTCCTTATAGATTCCTTTACCTCCTGGTTCCTGAGCATAGCACGTGCCAGCACATCACCTGTTTCTATGATTACAGGTTGAGTTTCGTGCTTCCTGAAATACTGAAAGGGGTGTGTTTTTCTGGTATCGCGCGGTATCCCGCATGACCGGGCAGCCATGCCTACTGCTCCTATGCTTAGAGCCTGCTGCCTGGTTATGATGCCTATGTCTTCAAACCTGCCGAGCACGCTGGAGAGGCTAAAGATGCAATCTGTCATATTACTGAACCGTCTTTCCACGTCGTTCAGCACCCTGCTTATCTCTCTGGCTATCTCATCTGTCAGTGGATAGTTGGACCCACCGGGGCGAACCAGTCCTTTCCCAAACCTATTCCCGCACCAGAACTGGGTAGTGTTGATCACCATGGTCCTGAGAGCCTCACAGGCAACCTGCCCAAGCTGGTATGCCACGTCGCCGCACAGGGCTGATGTGTCTCCGATATGAACACCGATGCGCTCCATCTCCAGCGCAATGCAGCGCTCAATCTGCAATGTCTCACTTACTTCTATCTCCGCCAGTGACTCCATGAGCTGTGCATGAGCCAGCCCATGCCCTACAGCTGTGTCACCTGCAATATTCTCAGCGAGAATGCACCGTTGCAGTGATTCCTGCTTCTCTGTAA
>CAYQNT010000158.1:0-4930 GCA_964418865.1 uncultured Rikenella sp. | reverse complement strand
CTGTAGACTGTAGACTGTAGACTGTAGACTGAAGACTGTAGACTGAGGACTGAGGACTGAGGACTGGTAGCCGCCAGTCTGAAGCATAAGCAGGAATGAGAGGAATAATAGAAGCATGAGTGAGGAGAACCCATATAACTACGGGAAAGAGAGAAGATATAATTCATATACCGACTGGTATAGTAACCATTTCGGCGGGAGAGTGCAGAAGGTGAGTATCAATGCCGGATTCTCATGCCCCAACCGCGACGGCACACTGGGTTACGGTGGATGTACATACTGCAGCAATGAAGCCTTTATACCTGGTTACTGCACGCCGGATAAAAGTATCACAGAACAGATAGAACAGGGTATTGTATTCCACCTTAAGAGATACAGACGTGCTGATAGTTATATAGCATATTTCCAGGCTTATACAAACACATATGCCGGCACAGAAAAGCTTATGCGACTGTATGAGGAGGCGCTGAGCCACCAGGCAGTAAAAGGAGTGATCATTGGTACCCGCCCCGACTGTGTCAGCGATGACCTGCTTGACAGGCTTGCAGTGATGGCACGTGACACTTTTGTGATGATTGAATATGGTATAGAATCAGTCAGTGACCTCACACTTAAGCGTATTAACAGGGGTCATGACTATGCTGCCGCCGCGAGAGCGATACATGATACGGCCGCCAGAGGATTGAGAACCGGGGCGCATATAATATTCGGCCTCCCCGGTGAGAGCCGTAGCCAGATAATAGACAGTGCAGACATAATCTCTTCACTGCCACTTACGTCACTGAAAATAAGACAGCTGCAGCTGGTAAGAGGGACGGTGATGGCAGATGAGTTCAAACAGAAGCCGGACGACTTTGACCTTTATTCAATGGATGATTACCTTGACCTTGTCATCTCATTCTGCGAGAGGCTGGCGCCGGCAATAATGATTGACCGCATCAGCGGTGACTCTCCCATGGCAATACTGGATGATCCGCGCGACTGGCAACTGAGAAGTAACGAGATCTTCAAGGTTTTTGAACGGCGGCTTGAAGAACTTAATACATGGCAGAGCAGACTTTATAAACAAAACGGACGATGATGGATTTTCTTGACAGAGTGGCAGACAAACTTCGTGAACAGCATGGCAGTGAGATGGAGAGGCAGACAGTTGTCCTCCCCAGTCGCAGGGCAGGCCTGTATCTGACACGTGCCCTGTCGCAACTGAGTGACAAGCCACAGTGGTCGCCCTCAATGCTTACCGTCAGTGAACTGTTCCGGTCATTCACTGATCTTATGCCTGCCGATACCGAGACCCTGATATTCGAGCTCTACAGTGTATATAAGAATCGGTTCGGGGAAGAGATGAGCTTTGATGATTTCTGGCCGTGGGGTGAGGTGATAATAAACGACTTTAATGACATCGACCTCTATATGGCCGACGCTGACAAACTCTATAGCAATATCTCTGACATGAAGGAGATAGATGCCAGGTTCGGCGGACTGACAGATGAGCAGACCGCCATAATAAGAGGCTTCTGGAAGTCGTTTAACCCCGGTTCAACCGGCAGTGAGGCCAGAGAGAGGTTTCAATCGGTATGGCAGAAACTTGCTCCTCTGTACAATGACTTTATTGGGGTGATGCGCACTAAAGGCCTGGCTGGCGATGGCATGCTGTGCCGAGATGTGGCTGAGAGAGCACGGGCTGGTACGCTGCAGGTGGAGGAGGGAATGATGTGGCATATCGTAGGCCTTAATGCACTGAACAACTGTGAGAAGACTTTATTCAGTCACCTTCGGAAGCTGGGACAGGCAAAATTCTATTGGGATGATGCTCATTTCTTTATGAATGATCCGGATCATAAAGCTTCACTCTTTATCAGGGAGAACAGGCGCCATTTCGGTAATGAGGTTGGCCAGCCGGACGGTCATGCGGAGGTAGCACCCCATGGCGAATGGCACATAATAGATACTCCTTCCGATACCGCCCAGGCAAGACTGGTGTCACAGCTGCTTGATAACAAGGAGATCACTGAGGGTGATGACCTGACCTCAACGGCCATCATCCTGGCCGATGAGAAGCTGCTCATGCCCGTGCTTACCTCGCTGCCATCTGCGGTTGAAGATGTCAATGTCACAATGGGACACCCGTTCCGGTTCACATCGTTATACTCATTCCTTAAACAGCTGATGTCACTACTGCGCTCGGCAAGGGTAAGCAATGGAGTTGTATCGTATGGGAGCGATGAAGTGATAGCCCTCCTCAGACACCAGTACTTCAGGCTGATTGCCGGCAATGAAGGTGAGAAGGTGGTTCTGGAGATAGTAAGGGGGAATATGATCAGAGTGACAGCCAATATGCTTATAGGAAGACTGCAGATGAAGCAGCTTTTCACCGTGCCGGCAGACGGACCGGGGGTCCTGGACTATCTTGCCACAGTTATGGAGTTGCTGGAGGAAGCCACCTTCGCTGCAGAGGAAGAGGGCCTTAAGCTTAGCATTGACCGCGAATACCTGAGGATGGCCATGAAAAGCACTATAAGGCTTGCCAACCTGGTAAGAGAGTACAATCTTAACATGCAGGCAGACACCTGTATAAGGCTCCTTGACCGTCTCTTCAGGAAGCTGGTAGTCCCTTTCTCCGGAGAGCCGCTGAAAGGAATACAGATCATGGGAGTGCTTGAGACACGCGCCCTGGAATTCAAGAACATTATCTTTCTGTCGCTCAATGAGGGTATTTTCCCGGGGACGTCGTATGACAACACATACATTCCATACAATATCAGAAGAGCCTTCGGCCTGCCCACGGTAAATGAGCATGAGTCTATCTATTCATATTATTTCTTCAGGCTGCTTCGCAAACCGGACAGGGGATGGTTCACGTACAATTCCACAGCGCAGGGACTCCACAGCGGCGAGATGAGCCGTTACCTGGTGCGTATGATCTATAGTCCGCTCTTCGCGCCCCAGCGACGTACCCTGCATATCAGTGTGGGACGGAGCAGCATAATACCGGAAGTGCTTCTCAAAAAGCCGGAACATAACAACACCCTGCTTAACTTGTATGGCGTTGGGAGTACGGGAGGCAAGTATCTGTCGCCCAGCGCAGTGAATACATGGGTCAACTGTCGTATGCGCTTTTACTACAGGTATGTCTGCAGCATGCCCGAGGAGGTGACCCTTGAAAAGGATATAGACCAGCGCCGGTTTGGGAATATTATGCATGATACCCTGCAGAGGATCTATGAACCTCTTAGAGGTATTCACGGAGCAGCACCGGCAATAAGGAGGTTCTTACATGACCGGGAGAAGATAAGGGACACTATGATAGCCTCAGCCATGGCAGAGATGAGATGGGACAGAGAAACGCTGATGGCTGGCAAAGGTGTTATAATTGTTGACGTTCTTGAGCGGTATGTGAATGAGATGCTTGAATATGATGCCAGTGATCCGGATCTTACACTGCTTGATCTTGAGAAGGATTTTCTAGGTCAGCGTACGGTAGATACGGGTACCGGCGAGGTAACGATACGCATAGGAGGCAGGGCAGACAGGGTTGACATGACCGGTGAGGCCGTGAGAGTGGTTGATTACAAGACCGGCGCCCCAAAAAAGGAGCCAGTAACGCCGTCAAACCTATTTGATGAGGAGAAGGAGAACAGGAATGATGCCTTCATGCAGGCGCTTCTCTATTGCACCCTGATACGCGAAAGTCACCCCGGCAGGCTGGTGCTGCCGGCAATATACTGGGTACAACAGCTCACAGCGACTGATTTTTCGCCCTACGCGCAGGTAGCCGGCCTCGACGGAACCACTGCCGACAGGCAGGCATGGCAGGATTTCATGACAGCATTCCAGTCAGAGCTGGATCAGACCCTTGGCCGGATATTCTCAGAGAGTGAGAATTACATCATGACACCCTTCGTGCGCAGATGTAGCTATTGTCCTTACAGAATATTATGCAGGAGGTAGTGCCCTTGGTCACTATTTCTCCATCAGCAGCTGTAAAGCAGCCATCTTAATGGCTGTGACAGCTGCCTCATCACCCTTGTTACCGTGGATGCCGCCGGCTCTATCCAGAGCCTGTTGCATGGTAAGAGTGGTAAGTACACCAAAAATAAATGGGATATTATAATCGAGGTTAAGCTGGGTGATCCCCTGGGTGACTCCCTCACAGATATAGGTGAAGTGTGGCGTCTCACCCTGTATGACGCATCCCAGGCATATGACACCGTCAAGATCCTCGTACTCTGCCATCCATTGGGCTGCAAGGGTTAGTTCAAAGGTGCCTGGAACGTGACGGACAACAATCTCATCATCCTTTACGCCATGATGCTTGAGGGTCTTCAGAGCACCGCTCAGCAGGGCATGGGTCACTTCACTGTTCCAGTCTGCTACCACTATGCCAAACCTCATCTCCGAGGCATCAGGCACCCGTGCAGCATCATAATCAGATAGATCGCGTGTGGCCACCCGTTAGTCAATATGCAGTTTAACGCGGGCAATATACTTGTCAATGTTCCTGCCCTCATTGCTCTCGGGGTATTTATCCTTTATGCTTTCATAGGTAGTAAGCGCTTGGGCAAAGTTATCACCGGTCTCATAGAGCATGCCTGCCTTCATCAGGTAGATGGGCGAGAGGAAACTATTGTCAGCCATATTTGCAGCTTCAAGGTAGTACTTGATACCCTCGGCACTGCTGCCCAGCTCAACCTTGGCGTCACCTATCAGACCTTTAGCCTGAGGTGCCAGTATCTCATCCTTAATAGTGTATTTGCGCAGGTAGCTGATAGCTTCTTCAAACTGCCCCATGTGTATCAGGCATGTGCCTGCATAGAAATTTGCCAGCTTGCCTGACTTTGTACTCTTGTATTCTTCAGTTATATCGATAAAGCCAAGATTGTTTCCGTCACCGTAAAGGGCCAGCTTCAGTGAGTCTTCTCCAAAATAT
>CAYQNT010000157.1:0-4930 GCA_964418865.1 uncultured Rikenella sp. | reverse complement strand
GGTCAGGCAGATCTTCATCCAGTTGCAGCACCAGCTTCACGGAAGCAACATTCGAGACAATCATGTTGATATCAGTGTTGATAGCTATGAGCTGCGGGAAGATGCGCGAAAACAGCAGTATCAGTATGACAAACGAGGCCATTGGCACCGTGCCGGACCTGAACCCGAACCATACAATACCCACCAGCGCCACCAGTCCTGTTATGCGTTGAATAAGCTGGGGCACTGACCAGTTCTTCTGCATCCTGTACTCCATGTTAAGCAGCGAGTTGCTGGCCTCATTGAACCGGTTAAAGTAATAGTCCTCCGAGCTGTGTACCTTGGCTATCTTCACCGTCTGCCAGAAGTCGTCAATATACTTAAGCAGCCTGTTGTATGAATCAACATACCCCTCGCCAAGGCGGAACGATTTCAGGAAGAACCTCCTCATCACAATGAAGAGTACAGCGCCTACCGCAATTATGACAAGCGTGAACTTTGCCGACACCAGCATCGCATACACCGTATAGGCAGCTGTCATTATCAGCGTTGTCAGCAGCCTGAGGTAAAAGAAATAGTAGTTTGCCAGGTTAGGCACCTCGCGGGTGAGTACCTGCAGGTGGTTGGTCTTGCTGCGTGTGTTCAGCATCTGCCAGTCGGCCATGATTATCTTGCGGAAGAGGCTGCGGCGCAGGTTATAGATGAATGTCTGCTGGTAGCGTGCATCAAGCAGTGCCTTCCAGTACTGCAGCAGCGCGCTGACCGTCAGCAGCACCATGTATATCAGTAAAACGCTGCCTACGGTAAGGGTTATCCCTGCCTTGTCAGCCAGGTTCTGAACGAACAGAGCTATCCCTGACGGATCTTCACCAGCGCCGATGCTCAGCAGCTGCAGCAGGGGAATAAGAAGCACTATCGAGAACCCCGACATGACACCCAGCAGCATCGTCAGCACGAATATCAGCACCAGCTTCCATGGCTCATGCTCACGCAGCAGTCTGAACGTTTTTGCTATAAACAGGAAGGCCTTCAACTTTCGCTTATCAAAATCAGTCCCATTTTTATCATCTCATCAAGATGTTCACTGACCTCATCCCTGCACTTACCTGGATCAACATCATACTCCCCGGTCAAAAGACTGCAGAGCTCCTCAATTGTCAAGGGACTGTCAAGCAGATCCCATATCCGTGTTGCCACCGGATTAAGTGAAAAATACTTCCCCTGATCAAGATCCATCATCACCAGCTCATCATGCAGCCTTCCTGAAATAGTTTTGTTATTTCTGATATATTTTGTCTTACGGTCCTGCGGCCCTGCAATCGTGCGGCTTATATAGTTATCTGTCATTGAATCCTGTTGTATAATGATTAACTTATCTCATTATCATTTTGCTAAGATCCTCAGCTGATCGGAGGTGCCTGATCAGCAGGGCCTGCCATCCATTGGTGTGTCAGAATTGCTCACGGTAATTTACAGAGAACTGATGGATGGCTTTTAAATATACCAGCGCCCTGAAAAGCGCCTTCGGATCAATACTATCCTGATGCTGTTTGTACTTAGCTATATCTTCAGCCAATAAGTCAAAATCAACAAACCGGAGGGCCGGATCAGCTTTCCACTGATCACATTCTGCCATGAGAGTTTTAGAAGCCTTCTCCAGCAACTGGTCCCAGTATGCCGAAAAGACAGGATCCTTTTTATTTATATTCAGGCGAACATCATCTGGTAATATCCCCTCCTCAATCACCCTCAGCAGCGGACGGAAATGATCAGTCCGGCAAAGCAGCTCTGACGGCACTTTCAGCATATACTCAATAATACGTTTGTCAAGCAGCGGATAACGGTATTCAATGCCCTTCAGATATCCGGCGAAAGCCCAGCTCTCACACCGCTGCTGCAAATGGTAGAATCTCAGGTAACGTAGATGTAGCTGGCGTCTTGAAGTGTGAAAGTAAAAATTTTTCAATACCTTCCTGTCACTCTTCTTATAAGGTTTCTTTATGTAACGGGCATCATTTGCGAAAGATTTTTTGATGCCGGGTTGCAGGATCCCAAGAGCCGGCAAAAGAGTATATATCAGAAAATATTTAACGAACCTCTTAAGAGGCCTGACTGGATTTCTCCTGAAATACATCCCAAGGTGCAGGCCTCTTAAAAGATCTGTCTCAATGCCCCTGTCGCCGGTACTGACGAACTCATCTCCTCCCCATCCGCTAAAAATAAGATTGACTCCCTTCGCGGCAGCCTGATCCATTATGCTATCTTCAAAGAAATGGCCATTATTGATGTAAAAGTCAGCAACATTAATCAGGAAATCATCGGCTGTCATGTTACAGAAGAGAGGTCTGATTCCTGCTTTTGTGCTTAGACTTCTTACAAGATCCCTTTCATCATACTTCATCACTTCCGGGGTGAAGCCCTCGGGCGACCAGGAAAAGCCAAAGAAGTTCTTCTGTGCCTTGTATTCCTCCCTTGCGAGAGCAGCTGCGATACCCGAATCCAATCCGCTGCTAACATGTGCGCCGGCATTAAAGCGGTTATCGCAGCGTATGGCCACGGCATCAGTTAACAGTGTTCTGAGGTCTGATATCAATTTATCGTACTTAAGGCTGTGATCAGTCCTGATATTCTCCGGTCTCCAGTACCTGGTTATCCTGACGCCACGGTCAGAATACTGCAGGTAATGACCGGGCATAAGCCTGCTTATCCTTTCAGACGGGGTTAGCGAATTATCAACATGTTTGAATTGCCCCAGCAAATATTCACTATCAGGCAAATCCCCACCGGAGAGATTACGGCACAGCCCGGTGATATCAGATGAAAAGATCAGCCTTTCATTGTCTGCAGAATAAGCAACAGGCCTTATACCAACCTGATCACGAAAAAGATAAGCCTGTTTTTTTTCGGGCTGACCAATGAATATGACAAAGTCACCATTAAGCCTTCGGACAAAGTCCGGGCCATCATTAAGGAACAATTTAGCTGCCATCGCAGGTTCCGGCTCATCTCCGCTGATATCGTAGAGGCCGGCAAGCTCAACCTTGTTATAGATGTAACCCGAAAATAACACTATCAGGTCATCTGCCTCATCATGATAGTAAATGTCTTTGTCTGTAAGTGGCAGGCGGTCATTTAGAAAATAGCCTCCCCTGAAACCTCCTGATGTCACGGGGTAGTAATGCAGACCATCCCATCTCCCCCTTTCAATGGCACGCAGGGAAGAAGGCTCAACTACGCCGGAAAGTAATAACAAACCGGTTATCATTTATAAAACTGAAATAAAAGCGATTATTTGAAAAACTAAAATGAGAGGGGGCCCTAACCTCGTGGTGTTGGATTTCTGGGCACGTTAGGTGCGCCATTACCCAGGTTCTCAGTGTTGACCTGTGAGCCACCAAAAGTATCCTTCCTGATATTCAGAACATTGACAGAGGGTTTGACCCACATCTTTTTATTACTGATATGTTTGTCCATCTCGTTCAATTAGTTTTAATCCACCTGAATTCACAAACAAAGGTAAGTTTTTTTAACAATGAAACAATATTCAATAAAACTTTTAGAAGGAATGCATTTCACCTAAGAATAGGTTTCTGATTTTCATAACCTTCTTCTAAAAGATCACCTGACACCCAGTTCTTCTGTTTTTAAATATTCAGAAATCTCATTGACAAAAAATCAAAGTAAAACAACCTTGCGGGACGTTACCTTCACACCATCAACCACTCTTACAAGATAAATCCCCGCTAAGTCTGAAGGTAACTGTACCATATTCAGCTCTCCGTCAGTAAGCCTGGACTCAATAATCTTCTGCCCTCTCAGATCATATACAGTACAGATTGCCCTGTCACTGACATTACCTTTTATAATCACCTCGTCATCCGATGTCCATATACGTACACTTTTATCCTCTGCATTGGGCTGATTAATGGCAGTAGGCGTGTTTGTGGAAGTTATTATGAAGAATCTACCGGTACCATAAGTGTTTGAAGGAAGGGTCACCGTATAGCTCTTTGTGCTTATATCTGTGAATATGCCGGTGGTTCGGTCTTCAAGCCAAAACTTATTGCCCCTAAACGGAATAGTAGATGCTGAAAATGTCACCTCACCGCCTTGTTTAGAGTCAATGCCTACCGGGACGATATTTTTTTCGCAACTGTCTGCAGGCAATGCCTGCCGGGTAAAGTTAACACCGTTGCTTTTTACCAATACCGTATAAATTTCCACAGCCGGACCATTGCTCAGCAGCCCCACATCGTAACCGGGATCAAGACCGATAGTCATTTCATTATTGTAAACAATTGTGGTCAGACTTTCCTTATCGCTATATTTCACCTTCAGCTGTAATCCCGGCCAGGGCTCTTCTGCTCTGGCTGATTTTAAGAGCTGGACATCCGTGGCATGCCCCTGCATTGCCTGTGTGAAAGTAAATGTTGATGCATCATTCATTGCCAATACAAAAAATCCTTGTCCTGCCTGAATATACCGAATATCCAATTCTGGCCCGGTAGGCCAGCCAATATCTGCTCCTACCCAATTATATGAACTTCCGTTATAGAGGTAAAGCGCCACATAGTTGGGATCAAATTGACTTAATGCCGGGATTTCATTATAATTTGCACCAATAAAAGATGAAACGCTCAATCCTGATGTATAGGGGTTACCCAGCAGGTTCCATCCACCGCCGCCCCATTTATCAGAAGCATTCCGCACAGATCCGGTATGACTAAGTGCGCCATCTCCTGGCTGAACAAATAATCGATCACTATAATCTGGATAACCTTCATTATAAAAAGAGTTATACCGGTAAGGAGATGTCGCGGGTATATTAAGATTCCCGGTCACCAGCGAACCGGAAAATGATAACAAGTCAATGCTTGTCTTGTAAGCATAGCCTCTGCCACTTTGACAACTTTTAGTGTCAACCCAGACACCTGTTACTTCATTATATGTC
>CAYQNT010000156.1:0-4960 GCA_964418865.1 uncultured Rikenella sp. | reverse complement strand
GTGACAACATTACTGTACTACCCGGCAATGCGCGAAGCACTCTAGATGAGGCCCGGGTGGTCAGAGACTTTATTTGGCGGGGCAGTACTGTTGACACCTTGCTACTTGTCTCATCAGCCACACATATGCGTAGAGCATCAATGATCTTCAGAGCTGTATTAAGAGATTCAAAAACACCTGTCTGTATAGGGAGCAGTCCGAGTGCATATACAAACTTTGATGCAAAACATTGGTGGAGAAGCAAAGAAGGGATTCAGACTGTTCTGACAGAATGCGTGAAGATTGGCAGTTTTATCCTTTTCGAGAGAAGTAAGCTGGAATGATTTGAGATTTTGAATCGGGGATGGTGATTAAGTTAAAAGGCAAAAGTGGACAGGAGGGAGAAGAACTATTTCTTTAGTATCTTTGCCGGTGCTGACAGCAGAGAGTATGGATTATAAAAATAAAAGACAACTACTGGAGCAGTTGATGTGGGATTACAAAATATCTGTTGATGATATTGAATCCGTCCTGAATGGTGAAAAAGATCACATAGGTCATCTCACTCAGGATAAAATCTTTGCCAGACTGCTTGAATCATATCCATGGTTTACTGTAGTGAAATTGATGACTATTGAAGATATTCAAATGTTGCTGACATCAAATGTGATATCACAACTCAGATCAAAGTCGTTACGAGAAAAATATGAGTTCGTCAGATACAGACTTCAACAAATTATACCTGCTGCAGGATAAGTTCCTTACCTGGTGGGCGTCTTTGGGTTTTCAGTTTTACCTGACCGGAGGTACTGCCCTGGGCAGATTTTACCTCAATCATAGATATAGTGAGGATCTCGATTTTTTTCTGAATAATGATCCGCTCTTTAGTCAATATATTGATGAGTTCAGGAGAAAAATTCCAGCTCTTTTCAATACAGACCCGAACCAGTCTCTCTTTGCTGATGATTTTCTCCTGGGATCTGATAATTCTCTTGGGAAAGACCGGATGGCTGTTGAGAATGCTCTACCAGTCTTCTGATAATTTGAGGAGTGATGAGTGGGGGGCAGAATTGAGATACTCTCACGATCTGTAATTTAATATACATAAAATGATTATTACGATTGTTGCCGGCGCACGGCCCAACTTCATGAAGATAGCTCCTCTTATCAAGGCAATTGATAACAGTAACACCGAACTGAAAACAAGAAAAGAAGAACGAGGAGTTATAACCTACAGGCTGGTGCATACCGGACAACATTATGACCCGAAGCTGAGCGACACCTTCTTCGCGGAGCTGGGGATACCCAGACCTGATGCCAACCTTGGGGTGGGCAGCGGCACGCAGGCTGAACAGACAGCCGGCATCATGCTGGGATTTGAGAAGGAGCTGATGGCTCATCCTTCCGACCTGGTCATAGTAGTGGGCGATGTGACCTCAACAATGGCCTGCTCAATCACGGCAAAGAAACTGAACACCAGAGTAGCTCACATTGAAGCCGGCATCAGGTCATTTGACCTCACCATGCCCGAGGAGATCAACCGCATGGTGACAGACAGCATCACCGATCTCTTCTTCACCACCTCGCACTTCGCCAATGAGAACCTGCGCAAGGCGGGCGTGCCTGAGGAGAAGATATTCTTCGTGGGCAATGTGATGATAGATACACTGATGGCCAACCGTCACCGGTTTCGCAAACCAGCGGTATGGGATGAGCTGGGGCTGACGGAGAAGAAGTATTTTGTTATTACCCTGCATCGTCCGAATAATGTTGATGATCCGGAGAACCTGCACCTGCTGCTTGAAGCTATTACAGATGCATCGCGGGGTTTACCCGTGATATTTCCTGTTCATCCAAGAACAAGAAAAGTCATCAATGACTTTAGTCCTGCTGTCATGCAGTCTTGCGGTCTTGCAGTCGGGCAATCAATAAATCTTACGGAACCGATGGGGTATCTGGAGTTTAACTTCCTGGTTGAGAAAGCCCTTGCTGTCATAACAGACTCCGGTGGCATCACCGAGGAGACGACAGTGATGGGTGTGCCCTGCATGACCCTTCGCGATAGCACAGAGAGGCCCGAGACATGTACCGTGGGTACAAATGAACTGCTGGGCAGTGATCCGTCAGCTATCAGACCGGCAATGGAGAGGCTGTTTTCCGGGCAGTGGAAGAAGGGCGGGATGCCCGAGCTGTGGGATGGTCACGCCGCTGAGAGAATAACAGGGATTCTTAGTGGATTGCAATTATAAAGACAAGTTGTTTGCGGGGAAAGTGAGTAATATCTCGCAACCAGAAACTAATATTAATCGGAAGGGAAGTTCGATTGTTAACAACTAAAATTCCTTTTAAGTCTAAAAAATTCCTAATTTAGTCCCGTTATGTCTGGACATGTTATCACCGGTTGGCCTGCTATAGTGCTTGCGTTTGCAGGTGCGGTGGGCATAACATGGTATTACCTTCCCAAGGTGATCAAAATAGCTGCTCATATGAACCTCACAGATCATCCGGGCAGCCATAAGATACATAAGGGAGATATACCAACACTGGGAGGGATAGGGATATTTGCCGGGTTCATCTTCGGGTTTCTGCTGGGGGTGAACGGATATATGCACAACGTATCATATTTCACTGCGGCAGCCCTGATACTTTTCTTTATGGGTGCCAAGGACGATATGGTGAACATAAATGCCTGGAAGAAGTTTGCAGCCGAGGTGACCACCGCCCTGGTGATTGCTTTCTTTACAGACATACACTTTACCACCTTCCATGGGTTCCTGGGTGTTGGTGAGCTGCCTGTTTGGGCATCAATACTTTCAACTGCGTTTGTCATAGTGCTTATAATAAACGCAGTAAACCTGATAGACGGGGTTGACGGACTGGCAGCCTCGGTGGGGATAATAGCCTCGCTATTCTTCGGCACATGGTTCATACTGTCAGGAGATTACGGTTATACCATTATGGCCGTTGCCCTGCTCGGGTCACTCATCGTGTTTTTCTTTTATAACATTAGCAATGGTCCGCGGAAGATCTTCATGGGCGACACCGGCTCGTTAGTGATCGGATTCGTGCTTGCCGTGATGGCCATCAGGTTTAATGAGATTAATGCCACTGCAAGTACGATAATTGATCTTCGCTCTGCTCCGGCGGTATCTATTGCTGTGCTGATTATTCCGCTGTTTGACACCCTGCGGGTCGTTTTACTGAGGCTCCACAATCATCAGCATCCCTTTGCAGCCGATAACCGTCACATGCATCACCTTATGCTGCGGATGGGATTTACACATCGCAGAACCACACTATACACAGTGCTCTTCAATGTCTTCATAATAGGCGTTGCGCTGCTGGCTGATGGTCTCGGCATACTGTGGCTCGGGCTGCTGCTGCTGGCAATCTGCTCTACGGCTTCATTCATTCTGGAGCGAATAGTGAGGAAGAGAGAGGCTGAGGTAGTTGCGGTTAAGGAGATCGGGAGTATTTCCGGTAGTGTCTAAAAAATAGATGCTTTGGCGCTGATTTTCGACTGCAGTATTTTCAGCTGCATGCTATGACATTTCTTAGAAATATATGAGCAGTGGCCAGGATAAGGTACGGCATCTGAAGGTTGCCCTTGAGGGGGTGCAGACGGAGTGCAAAGCGGCTGCCACAGATGTTCGGGCGGTGGAAGAGGCTCTTTATGCTGACGAAAGTATTTTTGTCAACGAAAAGGAGTATTACCTAAAGGTGGCGGGCGTAGGATGTTTTTATGCCTGTGATGGTGATTCTGTAGAATACTCGGCGGAGCCGGGGGCTGACCCTGAGTGGGTTCAGCTCTATCTCAACGGGCAGGTGGTGGTGGCGCTGCTGCACCAGAGGAGCATAATTAATTTCCACGCCAGCAGCTTCATCCATGACGGACGAGGCATAATAATACTGGGTGAGACTGGGGCGGGGAAATCCTCTCTAACCCTCTCTTTTGTGCTGCATGGCTCCACATTTGTTGCCGATGATATCACACCTGTAATTTTCACTGGTTCAGTTCCATATATCAGACCTCTGCATAACAGGGTGAAACTTCGGTTAAGCACTGCCGATCAGCTCGGCATTGACCCTTCAGGGCTTAAGGAAGCGGAGAGGGGAACAGGGAAGCAATACCTTAATATTGATAACGCACAGGTGAAAGATTGTCCACTGCACACCATACTGACAATTGAGGTAGGTGATGTCAGCGCAACGGAGTTTAGCATTCCGGTTCCGGCAGAGAGATTCTCAATGCTGAGAAGCGAGGTGTGTTCATGGGAGATGCTGGCAGGCATGCCGGAGACAGAGGCAGCTTACCTGCAACAGCTGGTTCAGATTGTGGAGCAAGTTAAGATTGTTAGAGTTGTGAGGCCGCCTGAAATTAAGATTGTGGATTTTCACACTGCAGTGAGGGATTACCTTGACCGTATGAAGTGTGAAAGGTAAAAGGCGAAATACAGTAAAGTTTATGGAACTTCCCGGGCGGGAGAAGGGGCTTTTTCTGGAAGCCCTTTTCAGTCAGCTGTGGGTGGGTTTGCTGCTGAAGATAATTCCTTTCAGGTGGATACCACGATTATTTGCCAGTCCTCAGCCCTCAGCCCTCAGTCAACAGTCAACAGTCAATAGTCCTCAGTCTTCGAAACCTGAACTGATAAAGAGGGCTAATCAACGGGCCAGCATAGCTTCTCCATGGAAAAACAGGTGCCTTGTCAGTTCACTGGCTGCAAGGTGCATGCTCAGGCGCCGGAAAATAGGCTCCCATCTCTCGCTGGGGCTGGCAAAGGATCATAATGGCATGACCATCGCACATGCATGGTTAAAATCAGGAGATTTTGAGATTGTTGAAAAGAGCGGAGATTACACTGCTCTCTATACTTTTTAGGTAAAAATGACAACTTTCCATCGATTTCAGGTGTTTAGTAGAAAGGATGTAACTAATCAGTGTGATTTATAATCAGCGATGACATTCAAAGCCGTTAATACG
>CAYQNT010000155.1:219-5097 GCA_964418865.1 uncultured Rikenella sp. | reverse complement strand
CCCCTCTTTCCCCATTCTTTTTTTGCTCTCGGTAATAGTCAGGTAAAGATCTTCGTGCCTGGTCGACTTGACATCAAAAAAGTATGTTCTCTTACCTGCCCGCACAACTTTAGTGAACACCTCCTCTTTATCACCTCTCTCATTCTGGTCTTCAATTCTTCCTTTCTCGTCTTCCATCAGTAGTGGATGTTTTAGGGTTTCAAACGGTTAGTATTGCCAAATGTAATAATTATTTATTCAACTCAAAATGCAAGACTTTAATTGTAATAGTTTTTTTGCTGCGCCATTTTATTGCATAGCTATTTTTATAACTTTGCTGCCTGAAAAACTGTTCTTTAAATGATAAGCAGAAGACAATTAAGGATAAAGGCGCTTTCTGTTCTGTATGCATGTGACAGGAAGGAAGTCGTTGACCTGGATAGCGCTGAGCAGGAGCTTATCTTAAGTATCAGGAAGAGTTACGACCTCTATCATTATCTCCTGCTACTGCTTGTTGCACTCTCTGATGTGGCGCGCGAGAAGGTGGTACTCTCACGTACGAAGAGGATACCGGCTCCGGAAGATCTCAATCCCAATACTCGTTTTGCGGAAAATAAAGTCATTGCTCAGATCAGAAACAATGAGCAACTGCACATTTACGCAAAAGCTACGCCAGCATTATGGACCAAAAATGACAAGGTCACAAACTTCAGGACACTAAGTCGTTGGCTTGGTACTATTGGTATTTCGTGGGCTGACAATCGTGATGTGGTCAGGATCATCTTTAATGAAATGTTGAAGTGGGAGGTCTACAGGGAATATATGACTTCTTCGGATTACAGTTACCGTGCTGACCTGCGCTTTATAAAGGATCTTGTGACGAAATTCCTCCCTGCTTCTGATGACCTCGATTCAATGCTTGAGGAACAGTCGGTTTACTGGAATGATGATCTCCCCTTTGTGGTCTCCATGATACGCAATACTATAGGGAAGATGAAGGAGCATGATGACGGCATTGCTACTGCTATTCCGCCACTGTTCACCAGTCCAGATGATGAGCTTTTTGTAAAGATCCTTCTCAGGAAGGTAATTCTCAATAGTGAGAAGAACAGTGCGCTTATCGATGCTCATACCACTAACTGGGAGGTTGAGAGGATAGCACTGATGGATAAGCTTGTAATGCAACTTGCAATAACAGAAATAGTTGAGTTTCCTGAGGTGCCAGTGAAGGTCACGCTTAATGAATATATTGAAATAGCAAAGGATTATTGCACCTCCAAAAGCAGTACTTTTGTGAATGGGATACTTGATAATATCGTCAAGGATATGCGCTCCAGCGGCAGTTTCACTAAGGCTGGAAGAGGGCTTATCGGGGAGGAATAGCATGGAGCGAGGGGCAGGGAGTCAGCAGTCAGCAGTCGGCAGTCGGCAGTCGGCAGTCAGCAGTCAGCAGTCAGCAGTCAGCAGTCGGCAGTCGGCAGTCAGCAGTCAGCAGTCAGCAGTCGGCAGTCAGCAGTCGGCAGTCGGCAGTCAGCAGTCAACAGTCAGTGAGACTGAAGACTGAGAACTGAGAACAGGGAGCATGGGGCATGGGGCAAAATAGTGGACTGAAAAGTGAAGGAAAGCAGAAGAACAGAGAAGTATCAAATAATGAAAAAAGTACTGACATATATTCTGACCGGTATGGTTGTGGCAGGGTTACTTACCGCTTCATGCGGGAGGAGTTCTTCCGGAGCCGGTAAGAACATGCCGTCGGATACCGCTGGTACAGCAGTTATTACATTTAAATTGCCCGATCATGATTTTGGTAAGGTGATAGCCGGGGAGAAGGTGGGATGCATATTCACCTATACCAACACCGGTGATGCGGATCTGGTCATTACAGCGGTTACAGCAAGCTGTGGCTGCACTGTTCCCAAGTATAGCAAAAAACCAGTGCCTCCTGGTATTTCCGGTACTATAGAGGTTTCATTCGATACGTCAGGGAGAGAGGGCTTGCAAACAAAAACTGTTGTAGTTCAATCAAATGCAGAGAATAATTTAGTTATTTTGCGTATTATTGCCGAGGTGGAGAAGAAATAATAAATAAGAAAAATAAGTATCAATAAAAATTAATAAATAACAACAACAAATATGACAACACTTGCTTTAATTTACTTACAGGGAGCACCTGCAGGCCAGGGAAGCCCGAATATGCTGACCGGACTCCTTCCCTTACTTCTCGTCTTTGTGGTTTTCTATTTCTTCATGATAAGGCCGCAGATGAAAAAGCAGAAAGAGCTGACGAACTATCGCAATGCAATTGCCAAGGGCGATAAGATCATAACCACCGGAGGTATTTACGGAAAAGTTTTGGAGGTGACTGACAGTGTAATAACGATAGAAATTGCAAACGACGTCAGGATCAGGGTTGATAAGAATGCTATTCTCAGAGACCCGGCTGAAGCAGCCGCCAGAAAGTAATTTCTTGTACGTGGAGGTAGCATGAGCGAACAACGGAAACGAAGAGAAAAATTTATCAACAGGGAGCTGCCTGTTTTCGCATTCTTTCTGTTGTTATCATTCGTTTTCTGGTACCTCAACGAGCTGAGTAAGGAACTTCAGGGTACAATAAACTACCCTGTCAGGTATATAAATCCACCAAAGGACCGCATCATTACGGGAGACTTGCCGTTAAAACTGGAGATGAGCCTGCGCGGCCCCGGTTACTCAATCCTTAAGGTAAGGCTATCCGGCAGCCGGGCTCCGGTGGTAATTGATTTTTCAAAGCTTACCCCTCGTCGTATTCCTGGCGCAGTTCCACATTATTATCTGGTGACCTCAGGCCTCATCAGTAATTTCTCAAAGCAGATGCATGCTGATTTTGAGATTCTCTCCATTCATCCCGACACTCTCTTTTTTGGGTATGACAAGCTGGTAACCAAAAGGATGAGGGTGATACCGAATCTGGATGTTGAACTTGCAGAGGGTCAGAAGGCGATAATTGTGCCTGATCCTGATAGTATCACGGTGACTGGGCCGGCGCATGTACTGGATACTATTGGCGGCATATCCACCAGGCACCGTTCATTTAACCGGCCGAATGATAATTTCCAGTATAAAGTGCGGATTGTATGTCCTGATTACCTGCAGACAGCACAGAAGAGAGTAACGGTTGAGGTGACCATCACCAGTAAGGCAACCTCCTCCTTGGACCTGAAGCAGGAGACGGAGTAGTTATCCGGTACCTATGGCGAAAAGACTTGGTATCACTGGTGGCATTGGCAGCGGAAAGACAACCGTCTGTAGGATATTCAGGGTCCTTGGCGTGCCTGTGTTTGTTGCTGACACTATTGCCAAGCAACTGATGAACAGTGATGCCGGCATTAGAGATGCTATAAACACCATTGCAGATAAAGATATTTATATCTCGGGAGAGCTTGACCGCAAGGAGCTGGGCCGCCTTATTTTCAACAGGCCGGAACTCCTGCGCAGGGTTAATGCAACTATCCATCCGGAAGTGTTCAGAGTGTTTGATGAGTGGGCCGTAGAGTCGAAAGAGCCATACGTCATAATGGAGGCAGCTATACTATTTGAATCCGGGGCTGATGAGTTTGTTGACAGGGTAGTGACAATATCT
The DNA here is from genome assembly GCA_964418865.1 of uncultured Rikenella sp. Classification (GTDB taxonomy): domain Bacteria; phylum Bacteroidota; class Bacteroidia; order Bacteroidales; family VadinHA17; genus SR-FBR-E99. The sequence goes on along the minus strand of CAYQNT010000155.1, from coordinate 1,499 downwards.
GCTCCTGTTGAGGAACGTATTGCCCGTGTCATGGGACGGAATGAACTCAGCCGTGAGGAGGTGATAAGGAGGATAAATAATCAGATTGAAGATGACGAAAGGGAAGATCAGTCTTACTATGTCATCAATAATGCTGACAATGAGATGATCATACCGGAGATACTGAAGATTCATGATGATATGCTCCGTTTTGCAATAAGAAAAAGGTAATGGGGATGTTTGCCAAATGGATTGGTGGAGGGTTGGGTTTTGTCTTTGGCGGGCCTATAGGGGCGCTGCTGGGATTCTTTATCGGCTCATTCGTTGATAGCTCAACAGTGATCCGGACTCAGGCAGGACCCAGCAGGGTTTTCCGGACCACGCCCGGTGATTTTGGGATGAGCCTTATTGTACTCATCGCTGCGGTTATGAAGGCTGATGGTAAGGTGCTCAAATCAGAACTCGGCTATGTTAAGCGCTTTTTCGTTTCACAGTTCGGACCATCTACTGCACAGGAGGCGCTGCAGATGCTCAAAGATGTATTAAATAAGGATATACCCCTGAGAGATGTCTGCTCCCAGATAAGGCAAAATATGGATTACCCTTCACGACTGCAACTTATTCATATACTGTATAATATTTCGGCAGCTGATAACCGGTTTGAACAAGCAGAGATAAATATGATTAAGTCAATTGCCGATATGCTTGGAATCTCTGCCACTGACTACGACTCGATACGCCATATGTTCATCCCGGCAACCGATTCTGCTTACCGCATACTTGAGGTAGAGCGTACTGCAACAGACGAGGAATTAAAGGGAGCTTACAGAAAAATGGCCCTGAAATATCATCCTGACAAGGTCAGTCACCTTGGAGAAGATTTTCGCAGCACGGCAGAGGAGAAGTTCAAGTCTGTGAACCAGGCCTGGGATAAAATCAAAAAAGAACGCAATATTATCTGACTTTTTATCGATACTAGAAATTAATAACTAACCACCATACAAGATGAACCTTAAAGATATTCTGTCAATTTCCGGTGAAAGCACACTCTTCAAATTCATTGCACAGGGTAAGAACGCCGTTATAGTAGAGAATCTCGAATCAGGCAGGCGTCTCAGCGCCGGAGCTGCCTCAAAAGTAAGCGCACTGGATGAGATAGCTATATTCACTACGGGAGAGGATGTTCCCCTGGGCAAGGTCATGGACATGCTGTGGGAGAAGGAGAACGGAGGCGAAGTGCTTTCACACAAGATGCCTGAAGCTGATCTCAGGGAGTATTTTGCCGGGGTTCTTCCCGAATA
>CAYQNT010000155.1:0-209 GCA_964418865.1 uncultured Rikenella sp. | reverse complement strand
TGACAGGGTTTACACCTCTGACATCAGGAAGGTATTGCACTGGTATAGTATCCTTCACAAGCTCAACCTGCTGATCAAAGAGGAGGAGAAGGAAGAGCCTGATGAAGAGGCTGAAGCACATTCAGGAACTGATACTTCAGAAGCAAAACCCGAAGTAAAACCCGAAGCAAAATCCAAGGCAAAGAGAGAGGCAAAGGTCATAGCAAAGG
>CAYQNT010000154.1:252-5235 GCA_964418865.1 uncultured Rikenella sp. | reverse complement strand
GGTGACCTTGGAATCTTTGCATGCAAGATCAAGGTGAAGGATGTGGAAAAGGCATGGCAACAGTGGACTGACAGTGGGTTGAAAGTATTGGGAAAACCGGTGGTCAACCCGGCCGGTAAGAAAAGCTTTTTCCTGAGAGACCCGTTCGGGAACATCTTTCATATAGTAGGCGCCACCGACTGGTTCATGAATCTGAAAAAAATCTCCGGCGGATCATACGGTGCAGTCATAGGGGTGACCAATATTGAGAAGGCTATGGAGCTCTATTCCGGCATACTGGGATATGACAAGATCATATTTGACAGTACCGGCACCTTTGAAGACCTCACCCCTCTCCCCGGAGGAGGCGGCCTCTTCAGGCGTGTACTTCTTGCACCGTCAAGACCATTCCATGGAGGCTTTAGCCCTATCTTCGGCCAGAGCGTTATTGAGCTGGTTGAGGCAAAAGACCGGAAAGTCAACAGGATTTTTGAGGGAAGACTGTGGGGTGACCCGGGTTTCATCCATCTCTGCTATGACTTAAATGGTATGGATAACCTTCGCAAATACTGTAATGAAGCCGGTTTCCCGTTCACCGTTGACAGCCAGGCCAGCCATGAAGGCAACAGCTTTGACATGGGTGAGGCAGCAGGTCACTTCGCCTACGTAGAAGACCCTGACGGCACCCTCATAGAGTTCGTCGAAACACATAAGGTTCCTATAATCAAAAAACTGGGGTTGTATATTGATCTGCGCAAAAGAGATCCGAACAAACCTCTTCCCATGTGGATGATCAAGTCATTGAAATTCTCAAGGGTCAAATCAAGCCAGAAGTAAGACTCTAAGTCAATTACTGACAGCTTCTCAGCTGACCTTCAGACCTTGCGACCTTGCGACCTTCAGACTGCAAGACCGCATGACCGAGCCCCGCACCGCGGGGCGAGAGACTTTAAGACCTATGACTGCGCTATTGCCTGAACTTCACGCATGACACGCATAAAATTGCCTCCCCATATCTTTGCTATATCTTCACGGTTGAAGCCACGCCTGATAAGTTCCTTTGTTATATTTTTCATCATGGAGACATCGGAACAATCTTCGAGTCCACCTCCCCCGTCGAAATCTGTGCCGATACCGACATAATCAATGCCAATGACGTCAATGACATGCTGTATATGGTTTACAGCCTCAGCCACGGTAGCCAGTTTGACATACTGTTTCTTAAGGTTTGAATATTCTGTCCAGCGCTGCTCCTGCTGCTCATCAGTCATCCCGGGTCCCATTGCCTGCCACTTCTCACGAAGCTCTTTTGCCTTCAGATCGAACTCCGGATTAGGTTCGGGCTGCCTTACATAGTCACTCAGAATACATATCTGTATTACTCCGCCATTCTTTTTAAGTGCCTTCAGCATATCATCATCAAGATTGCGGGGACTCTCACATAACGCCCTGCATGATGAATGAGAAGCAATGACCGGAGCTTTGGAGAGAGCTACCACATCGTAAAAAGATTCATCTGAACTATGTGACACGTCAACCAGCATTCCTACCCTGTTCATCTCCTTCACCACATCCTCACCGAAGGCAGACAGGCCATTAAACTCGGGACCTGTTTTGTCAGTAGATGAATCGCATATGTCGTTATTAGACGAATGGCACAGGGTTATATATCGTGCACCAAGGTCATAATACTCTTGTATCTTCGAGATGTCAGTGCCAACAGGATAACCATTCTCCATGCCTATGAAGATGGCTAGCTTGCCTTCACCCTTCAGCCTGTAGGCATCATCAGGAGTGAGAGCTATGCCTGCCATGTCAGGATAACGTCCCACGCTGTTCTTCACTGAGTCAAATGTGACAAGTACGTTCCTGTACTGCTTCTCAAATGCTTCCGGCGTCCGTGGCCCCTGACCGATGAAGATGGCAAAGAACTCTGCATCTAGTCCACCCTCCATCATCCTGGGGAAGTCAATGCATCCCTGCTCATTGCGCACACCAAGATCAAAATTGCCCCTGAAGAGCCGCATTGGGGTATCACAGTGAGTGTCGACAGATAGCATGTCTTTATGCAGACGGTCAGCTTTCTGGCTGATCTTTTCCTCACTGGGAGTACACGATACCACAACAAGGGTCATAGCTAGAAAAAAATATTTAATTTGCTTCATGGTAAGTTTTGTTGACGATGCTAAGATAAGCATATCAAAAGTTGATTGTTTAATGCAAAGTGCATTGAAGGTTTAAAAAAGGTTAAATGTCAGAAAGCAGTAATGGGGGTCAGATTGATGTTTCTACCTGTCACGCAACTTATGTAAATTTACTGCGTCATTTAAAACAGAATGACCTGACACTTGGCTACACCTGATTTGCACATACATGATCAGCTCATTGATGAGTGCCGCAGGGGTAGCCGTAAAGCGCAGTTCAGGCTTTATGAGCTCTACTCAAAGGCAATGCTGAATACTGCCTACCGCATAACAGGAAACATGGAGGAGGCTGAAGACATGCTTCAGGAGGCCTTCACCGACTGTTTCAGGAATATACGGTCATATCGCACGGAATCAACCTTCGGCAGCTGGCTAAAAACCATAGTTATCAACCGTTGCATAAGCAGGCTGCGCAAGAAGGAGACTGAACTTGTGCTGATAGACGACTATAGCCGGCACGAGATGCAGGAGGAGGAGCCGCCGCAGGCAACATGGCCAGATCAGTCGGTGATAGCCAGGGCAGTGGAGAAGCTGCCTGATGGCTACAGGGTGGTGTTCAGCCTATACCTGCTGGAAGGATATGACCATACAGAAATATCCCAGATACTGGGTATATCAGAGTCAACCTCCAAAACACAGTATTTAAGGGCGAAAGTAAAACTTAAGAAGATATTGTCAGAAATGCAAAGCCATGGATGAACTTGAGAAACATATAATCAGCGGCAGGGAGAAGATGGATATCCATGATCCCGATCCCAACCTATGGGAAAAGATAGAAGAGCGTCTTCCCGGCAGGAAGAGGCGTCTCCCCGGCTACCTATGGCGGGCCGCCGTTGTGGCGATAATCGCCGGAGCGGGAATGGCAGCCGTGGCAGGTATCATCCGGACAAATGAAAGGATCAATGACCCTCAGGTGGCTATAGTGAGAGATACCTACTATTATTATGACAACCTCATAAAATCGCTTTACGAGGAGGCTGAACCGCTGCTTACTGCCAATCCTGAGATCAGCACCGAGCTCAACCTGGGAATGGACGAGCTTAACAGTCTCTCGGCGGAGATCATAGAGGATCTGCGTGACAACATAGCCAGCAAGGAGGTGGTAGAAGCACTGATTGGCAATTACAGGCTCAGAATAGAACTGCTTGAGGATATGCTTAAGCTTATGAAAGAGAATGAGCAGGAACCCGAAAAAAGTACTGGCAATGAATTATAAAAAACTGATTGTAATAATGGCCCTGTTTCCGGCCGGAATGCTACTGTGCGGCCAGCAGGTATCTGACAGCAAAACTCTCCTGAAATCTTTCAGGGTCGGGAGTGACGCCGTCTTTGAGGTAACCAACAAGTATGGCGACATACATATCAGCCATTCACGCGGTGACTCAATCACCGTAAGAGTTGAGATAACAGCATCATCGAATACCGGGAGCAAGCTTAATGCCCTGATGTCTGATGTGAATGTAAGCCTCTCAATGACCAACGAGACCGTCAGGGCGGAGACATCATTTGAGAAAGGCATCACACCTCTCTTTGAGAGCCTTAAGGGGCTTACAAAAAACCTGCTGAATTTCGATTCAAGGCTTAAGATTGATTATTATGTGGAATGTCCGCCCCTGACAACCCTTAGGATCACCAACAGTTACGGTGACGTTTACATAAGTGATGAGACTCATGAGCTTGCACTTAAGCTGTCAAACGGTGCGCTTGATGCTGCCGCAGTACATAACGCCCAGATGATAGAGCTCACCTTCTGCAAGGCTAACGTGAGAAGTATTGATGAGGGTAAGCTGAAACTATCATTCAGTGAGTTCCGCTCAAAGGAGACGGGCAAAATAAAGCTCTCCTCCGTCTCGTCAAAGGTCTGGATTGACAGATGCAATACACTTGGCCTCGACTCAAAGCGCGATGACCTTAATTTTGGCAGCGTCGGGCAGATAACGGGTGTCAGCTACTTCAGCGATATGACCGTAAATGAACTCTCCGGCGAGATAAGTATGTCAGCCAAATACGGCAACCTCTCCTTCGAGAACATTGCTGCCGCATTCACCATTATTGACATCAGGTCATCATATGCTGACATAGACCTGGCCATAAATGAGAGGGCAACCTACACCCTTGAGATCAGTCACACAAACGCTTTCATATCCCTTCCGGGCATAAAACCCGAACCTGAGCGCACAGAGATCAGCGCACAGGAAAAAAAGTATCTGACAAAAGCTACAGTAGGAAGCAATCCTGACCGTGCAAAGATCAGGATTGATGCCACAAGAGGTGAAATACGCCTGTTGCAGAAGTAATATTAAGTAAGGTCAATCTCATTCCCATCCCTGTCAAAGAAATCATACTGCAGGAAATGGTAAGAAACTATGCCCTGCACCTTGATGCTCACGCCATGCTTCTTGTTGATCTTCCCGAGGAAGGAAAACAATCCCTCCCTCAAATATGAAGCTACGAAAGGGTGTACACGCAGGGTGAACTTGCGGGTCTTCACCTTTTCAATGATTGATGCAAGTGTACGCTCTATCTCATCTGTCAGAAGGATTGCCGGGGCTGATTTTCCCGATCCCCTGCAAACAGGGCACTTTTCGTCAGTGATGATAGTCATCTCTGGCCTTACACGCTGACGTGTTATTTGCATCAGCCCGAATTTGCTGAGAGGTAAGATATTATGTTTGGCCCTGTCATCACTCATCAGCTCCTTCATTTTATCATGAAGAGCCTGACGGTTTTCCCCCGACTGCAAGTCGATGAAGTCAATCACAATTATCCCGCCCATATCTCTCAGACGCAGCTGTCTGGC
>CAYQNT010000154.1:0-242 GCA_964418865.1 uncultured Rikenella sp. | reverse complement strand
TTTGATCTGTTGCCGCTGTTGACGTCAACGACGTGCAGTGCTTCAGTATGCTCAATGATAAGGTATGAGCCGCCTTTGAATGATATGGTTCGGCCAAAGAGCCCTTTGATCTGCCTGCTGACACCATAATGGTCAAAGAGGGGGATTTGCTCCTTGTATACCTTAACTATCTTTTCCTTCTCAGGGGCTATTTCCCTGATGTAACTTCTTACTTCGCCGGCTATCATCTCATCATCAACGAT
>CAYQNT010000153.1:0-5413 GCA_964418865.1 uncultured Rikenella sp. | reverse complement strand
TAACTTTACTTCATCTTTTGTGTTTTGAAATCATGTGGGTTTCATACAATTGATAAAAGGATAAACATAATCCATCATGGCTAAATCAAACAGCAAGAACGGCATGCCTCAGAGAATTGGCATATTAACAGCGGGTGGCGATTGCCCTGGCATCAATGCAGCCATCAGAGGTGTCGGCAAGACAGCCATAGTAAAGTACGGGATGAAAGTAATCGGCATAAGTGACGGCTTTGCAGGACTGATACACAAGGAGTATTTCGAGCTGACTGAAAGTCATCTCTCCGGCATACTGACCCTTGGCGGCACCATATTGGGGACCTCACGCGAGAAACCCTTTAAGGGCAACGGCAGAAAGAAGGATGAGATAAGCAAGCCTATGCTTATCAAGGAACATTATGAGCAGATGGGCCTCGACTGCCTGGTATGTATAGGCGGGAACGGCACAATGAAAACAGCATATATGCTGTCAGAGGAGGGTCTGAATGTGGTTGGCGTACCCAAGACAATTGACAATGACATCTGGGGAACGGATATGACCTTCGGTTTTGATTCGGCAGTGAATATAGCCACTGAGGCCATTGACAGGCTGCATTCAACGGCAAACTCTCACAAAAGGATCATGGTTATAGAGGTAATGGGCCACAATGCAGGATGGCTTGCACTATACTCAGGCATGGCCGGCGGCGGTGACGTGATACTGATTCCGGAGATACCGCATGACGAGGATGTGATCATAGACTACCTGAGAAAGAGGGTGGACAATAACAAACCCTACTCGATAGTAGTTGTGGCTGAGGGTATCAAAGTGCCTGAAGGTGAGGACTCTGCTGGACGATACATGGCCAGGAGGATACAGGCTGTCACCGGTCTGGAAACAAGAGAGACAGTTCTTGGTTATATACAGAGAGGAGGGTCTCCTTCACCAATGGACCGAGTACTGGCATCAATGTTCGGAGCAGCAGCTGCCAACCTGATAGCCAAACAGGACTTTGGCAAGATGGTGGCGCGGCGCAACGGTGAAATAACCTCCGTTAAACTGTCAGAGACCGCAGGCAAGACGAACCTGATCAGTAAGGATGACCCCATGGTCAGGCAGGCAAAGGAGATGGGAACCAGTTTCGGAGTATAATAACGAATTCTAAAAGAGATGAGACAACAGGACAAGAATGAGGGAAAGAGACGCAGGCTAATATTCATCAGGCACGCTAAGGCTGAAGAGCAGGCATCCGGTATATCCGACTTCGAACGGTCACTGACAATCAAGGGGAAGGTCGACTCGAAGCTCATGGCGCAGATACTGAAGGCACAGGGAGAGCACCCTGGGAAAGTACTAAGCAGCCCTGCCTTCCGCGCGCTGGAGACAGCCCTGATATTCTGCAGGGAGTTCGGGATCAGCACACGATCAGTGGAGCTATGCCCGGAGCTCTACTTCGAGATCGAACCGGGAGAATTTCTTCAGTTTATCAGAAAGCAGAATGACGAGGCCAATACCATAACAATGTTCGGACATAACCCGCTCATTACGGAGATGGCTGCCTTCTTTGCCGCCGATGAGCCCGACGGGCTTCCCAAGGCAGGAATATTCTGCGTGTCGTTCAACGCCAGCAGCTGGTCTGAGATTGAGCCTGAGAGCGGCACCACAGAATACTTCCTGACACCAAAATCGCATTTATGAGTAAAGCATTTATCCCGAAAGAGATAAGCTGGCTTTCTTTCAACGAGAGGGTGCTGCAGGAGGCGGAGAACACAAATGTTCCACTGCTTGAGAGATTTAACTTCCTGGGCATCTATTCAAATAACCTTGACGAATACTTCAGGGTCCGCGTGGCTACGCTGAAAAGACTCTCACTTTTTGGAGCCAAATCAAAAACTATCCTTGGTTACAGTCCAAAAGCCACCCTGAAAAAGATCAATGAAATAGTCGTCAGGCAGAATGAGCGGTTTGAGAAGACATACACAGAGCTCCTCAGGGAGCTGAAGAAGCGAAAGATACATTTCGTAAATGAGGAGCAGCTCAACGCCTCCCAGAGCGCATTCGTTAAAGACTATTTTCACAATGAAGTGAGGGCCAGGCTGATGCCGCTGATCCTCAGCAAAGAGAATAATCTTCCCAACCTGATTGATGATGCTATCTATTTTGCCATACTGTTAAGTAACACTGCCAGTGACAGGAAGAGGTATGCTCTTCTTGAGATCCCATCACCTGACATTCTGCCCAGGTTCATACTGTTACCTGAAGAGAAAGGCATTAAGTATGTGATCTTCCTTGATGATGTGATAAGGTCGGGGCTGAAGGATATCTTTTATATCCTTCCATTTGATGAGATGTCAGCCTACACTGTCAAGCTCACCAGGGATGCCGGGCTTGACATAGCTGATGACATCTCGGAAAGTTATATTGAGAAGCTGTCGAAGAGTCTCCAGCAGCGCAAAAAGGGTACACCGGTCAGGTTCATCTATGACAAGACCATGCCGTCTGAGTTGCTGAAGGCAGTAACCAAAATACTCCGCCTCGGGCCCGAAGATGCCCAAATACCGGGTGACAGATATCACAACTTCAAGGACTTCATGAAGTTCATCGAGATAGAGGGCGAAGGGCTGAGTTACCAAAAACTCGTTCCGATAAGGCATCGCGACTTACTATGCTGCAAGAGCATACTTTCCGTCATCAGGAAACATGATGTCATGTTATACTTTCCCTATCATCCCTTCGACCATTTTATTGATCTGCTTAGGGAGGCATCCATTGATCCGTTCGTTACCTCGATCCACATAACACTCTATAGGCTGGCCCGCAATTCAAGCGTCATAAACGCGCTAATAAATGCCGCCAGGAACGGCAAGAGTGTCACCACGGTGGTGGAGCTGCAGGCTCGCTTCGACGAGCAGGCGAACATTCTTTGGGGCAATAAACTGCTTGAGGAGGGTGTAAAGGTGATCTACGGGGTGCCCGGACTGAAAGTCCATGCAAAACTATGCCTGATAACACGCGTCAAAGACAATGTGATTCAGAAATATGCAGCCATAGGCACCGGCAACTTCAACGAAGATACTGCCAGGCTTTACACCGATCACCTGCTGCTGACATCAAACAAGAAAATCACCAATGAGGTGCTTAAGGCCTTTAGTTTCTTCATGGCCAATTATCGCAAAGATAAGTTCTACCATCTGCTGCTGTCTCCCTTCGGTCTGCGGAATAAGCTTACAATGCTTATAGATAATGAAATAAAGAATGCCAGGGCCGGCAAGGAGGCGTACATCTACATCAAGATCAACAACTTCACCGATGAGGAGATGATCTCCAGGCTTTACAAGGCTGGCAAAGCCGGTGTGACTGTGAAGCTGATTGTAAGAGGCATGCTCTCTCTTGTTCCCGGGCTGGATGGTTTAAGCGAAAATATCAGTGCTATAAGTATCGTTGACCGCTATCTGGAACATACCAGGTTCATGATCTTCAATAATGGCGGCAGTGAACTGGTCTATATCACCTCAGCCGACCTTATGCCCCGCAACCTTGACAGGAGGATCGAGGTTACCTGCCCGGTATGGGATTCTGCCATCAGGAAGGAGATTATGGATCTGTTTAACATACAATGGAATGACAACATCAAAGCCCGGGTATTCGATAAGGCACAGCTTAACAGTTTTGTAGTTAATGGCAGCCAGCCGGTAAGGTCACAGACCGCAACACACGAGTATCTGTCCGCTGTCAATGCACCATCTCAAAAGGCAGCACAGGGATAAACCTGGGAGCAGTCCGGTACTTTGTTCCTGACTCATAGCCATAGGCTATCTCTATCAGCTGCGGCTCACTCCATGCCCTTCCGAAGAACGAAATACCAACAGGCAGCCCGTCAATGAGTCCCATCGGCACAGTAATACTGGGATAACCAGATATGGCTGCCGGTGATGAACTGCTAACCGTGTAGAAGTCGCCGTTTACGAGGTCGGTCTTCCATGCCGGTGACCCCGTGGGAGCAATGAATGCATCGAGGTTCTTTTCCTTCATGACGCGGTCAATGCCCTCATCCCTGACAAGGCGGTTCATCCTGGCAAGAATGTTGGTAAACTCAGGCGACTCTATGCTCCCCTTTTTCTGTGCTTCAATCAGTGTCTCCTGGTTATAGTAACGCAGCTCAATGCTGTCACTGCTGTTGAACGCTATTAGCTCCTCAACGCTTTTTACGGGTGCATTCTCACCCAGAGAGGCGAAATACTTGTTCAGTCCGTCTTTAAACTCATAAAGCATCACCTGGTACGAGAGCGATCCGGCTTCCCTGCTGTAAATATTGTCTATCTCTATCACCTCGGCTCCCTGGCTCCTGATATAATCAACAGCCTTCTGCATCAGAGTATCAACCTTGTAATTCTCACCTCTGGCCGAAGTGTACCATCCCAGCCTTTTACCCTTCAGCCCCTCTTCTTTCAGGAAGGGAGTGTAGTCAGATAGATATTTCCCTTCCGATGCAGCTGTCTTGCTGTCGGCAGGGTCGATACCTGTCATTGCGCCAAGCGCTATGGCGGCGTCTCTAACGGTGCGAGCCATCGGCCCCGGTGTATCCTGAGTGAAAGAGATGGGCACTATGCCGCTGCGACTAAGAAGTCCTACCGTTGGTTTGATACCGACAATACCGTTGTTGTTTGCAGGACATACGATTGAACCGTTTGTCTCAGTGCCAATAGCTATCATGCAGAGGTTAGCTGATACGGCTACGCCCGATCCGGAGCTTGAGCCGCACGGGTTACGGTCAAGCACATAGGGATTTTTTGTCTGACCTCCTACCCCACTCCAGCCGCTTGATGAGAGGTTGCCACGGAAGTTAGCCCATTCGCTCAGGTTTGCCTTGCCAAGGATAACGGCTCCTGCCTCACGCAGCCTCTCGGCTACAAAACTGTCTTTCAGCGGATATGAACCGCTCAGTGCGCGTGAGCCGGCGGTAGTAGCCATACCGTCATGTGTGTCTATGTTGTCTTTGAGCAGCACAGGTACTCCGTGCATCGGGCCCCGCACCTTGCCATCATTCAGCTCAGCATCAAGCTCCGCAGCTATGGCAAGGGCATCAGGATTGACCTCAATAACAGCATTGAGCATAGGGCCGGAGTCATCAATGGCTGCAATGCGGTCAAGATAGGCCTGAACAACATCTGTGACAGTGAAATCACCATTAGCGTAACCCTGCTGAAATTGTATAATGGTATATTCTTCAAAGCGGAATTCGGCAGGCTGCTCCTTTTCTACCAGGTTCTGATTACAGGAGCAAAGAATTCCTAGTAACAATACTGCAAGTGTGGGGTTGAGTTTTTTCATTGGTGCATAAATAATCACAAATAAGAACAAGACTTGTCAAATATATCTAACCTGAATTATTCATAAAAAAGGGGTTTTTGTTCTTTAAATATAACTTAAATAGTT
>CAYQNT010000152.1:0-5456 GCA_964418865.1 uncultured Rikenella sp. | reverse complement strand
CAAAACAAGATATAGTTAGCAACTGGCTGCCCCGCTATACGGGTAAGACTTTGGAATCATTCGGCGATTTCATTCTGCTGGCCAACTTCACACTCTATGTTGAGATGTTCGCCAAATGGCATAATGTGGAGGTTGAGGGCAGAGACAAGAACTGGCCCAGCGCAACGGCCGGAGGCATTACAATCATCAACTTTGGCATGGGTAGCCCCAACGCTGCCACCATCATGGACCTCCTTAGTGCCATCCAGCCCAAGGCTGTCCTCTTTCTCGGCAAATGCGGCGGTCTGAAGAAGAAGAACAAGCTTGGCGACCTTATACTACCTATTGCAGCCATCAGGAGTGACGGGACCTCAAACGACTACCTGCCACAGGAGATACCTGCCCTGCCAGCGTTCAAGCTGCAGAGCGCCGTCTCGGCAGCCATCGTCAGGAACAATCTGGAATACTGGACAGGCACCGTATACACAACCAACCGGCGGGTATGGGAGTATGATGCCCGCTTCAAGAAGTACCTGGTCAAGAGCAGGGCCATGGCCATTGATATGGAGACCGCCACCATCTTCACGGTAGGCTTCGCTAATGAGATACCAACCGGCGCGCTGCTACTTGTCTCCGACCAGCCCATGATCTCCAGCGGCATTAAGACCGAGCTGAGCGATGTCAGGGTGACAAGTCAGTTCGCAGAGACACACCTCAGTATCGGAATTGAGGCTCTCACAGAGATAAAAGATAACGGTATATCTGTTAAACATCTTCGGTTCTGATGGCAGCCGATTACAGTGAGATATTCAGGGACCTGAAGAACAGGATATACAAACCAGTCTATTTTTTGGCCGGGAAGGAGCCTTATTATATTGATCTCATAACTGATTATATCGAAGACAAGGTTCTCGATGAGTCAGAGAAGGATTTTAACCAGACAGTACTGTACGGCCTGGATGTGACAGTGACACAGGTCATAGAGACATGCCGCCGCTTCCCGATGATGTCAAACCAGCAAGTGGTGATAGTGCGCGAAGCACAGAAGCTGAAGAAGATAGATGACCTGCTTGTCTATGTAGAAAACCCGCTCAACTCAACCATACTGGTCATCGCCTACAAGTACGAGGATCTTGACAAGCGGAAATCACTCTATAAATCACTCTCAAAAAAAAGATGGTATATTGATTTTGACAAGATTCCTGAGTACCAGATTCCTGGATGGATTGACAGGTATCTGACTGACAAGGGTATCATGGCTGGCACTGATGCCTCAAGGCTCCTGTCAGAATTTTTGGGTAATGACCTCGGCAAGATTGCCAATGAGCTGGACAAGCTGATCATCTCACTGCCGAAAGAGAACCCACGCATAACCCCCGAACTGATTGAAAAGAGCATAGGCATCAGTAAGGATTATAGTCCTAACGAGCTCTGGAAAGCTATAGTCTACCGTGATCCGCTAAAGGCTGCCAGGGTGGTTAACTACTATGCTGGCCACTCAAAAAAGGAGATCATACCGCTGATCTTCCCCGTGCTCTTCTCAAGCTTCAGCCGTGTACTCATCTATCACAGTCTCAAGGACAAGAGCGAAGGCAACGTGGTAGCCATGCTTAAGACCTATCCGGGTTACGTTAAGGATTTCAAGACTGCTGCCGGCCTTTACAATATAGGGGCATGTATGAACATTATCACCCTCATACGTTCATATGACCTTAAGTCAAAGGGGTTTGGCGAGGCTGGCAGTGACACCGGCGACCTGCTGCGCGAGCTGGTCTTCAAGATAATGCACTGAAAAAAAGTTGCAATTACGTCCGGGCCAAATTGATCTTTCCCTAACGATTCCTTCCCTCAGAAATAAGGTCTATAAATTGCGGAGTGTTCGCGGGTATGCCCCCAGGTGGTGAAGTCAGTTCATCTCCGGAGATTCGGGGAACTCGGCCCATAGCCGGTACTTGTTGTTGAATGACCGCAGAACATCACGCCAGACGTTACCCCTGCTCTTAATGATCACCTCAGCGGGTACTTTGGCAATGACCCATGAGTTCTCACCCAGTTCGCGCTTAAGCTGATCTTTCTCCCACCCGGAGTAACCAAGAAAGAAACGTACCTGATCACGTCCTATGGTACCGGTGGCTATCAGGTTGCGGAGCGTATCAATCTCCCCTCCCCACCATATACCAGGTATAACAGGCACGCTGCCAGGCACTTTACTGCCAAGGGTATGCAGATAATGCAGCGTGTCTGGCGCTACCGGTCCGCCAACAGACAGATGTTCGTCCCACCCGTCAAAGCCCTCGACGGCACTACTGACCATCAGGTCAATGACACGGTTGAGGATAAAGCCTACAGTACCCTCTGCGGTGTGTTCAGTAATAAAAACGATGGTGCGGTTAAAAAAACGATCTGTCAGGAAGGGTTCCGAGATGAGCACCCGCCCCTTACCCGGGATCTTATCCTCCGGATTAATGCTGAATATATCAGGATACTGGCTCATCTAATAAATTCTATGAAGAGACAAAATAACAACTTTTGATGTCAAAATCAATAAAAGTCGTGAAAAATAGTAAATTGCACATCTCAATTTTTAAATCCTTTCATGTCAGCAAAGAAGAGCAGAACTCCCTCGATGCTGCAGTCGCTCCTGCCTCTGGCAGTGCTGATCGTACTGCTAGCGCTCAATGTAAAGTATTTTCGTGATGACACCCTCTCCGGTGCTAACCAGATAGCCCTTATCCTCGCTGCCGCAGTAGCGGGAGTCGTCGCCATCTTTCTGGGTTACAAATGGGAGTTCCTCCTTAAGAGGGTCACCACCACCATTATGACAGCCATGCCGGCCATGCTGATACTGTTTCTCATCGGGTCACTGGCAGGCACCTGGATGATAAGCGGCGTTATACCCATGTTGATCTTTTATGGACTTAAGATACTTAGTCCTGCTATCTTCCTCTTTGCCACAGTAGTTATCTGCTCTCTTATCTCTGTGTCAACGGGTAGTTCATGGTCAACGGTGGCCACTATCGGTGTTGCACTGCTGGGTATCGGCATCACACTCGGCTTCAGCGAGGGCCTGGTTGCAGGAGCTATCATCTCAGGAGCCTATTTCGGCGACAAGATGTCACCCCTATCAGATACCACCAACCTGGCTCCGGCGGTTGCCGGCACAGACCTCTTCACCCACATAAGGTATATGGTGATAACCACAGGACCAACATTGCTCATCACCCTCATCATCTTTCTTATCATAGGGTTTACAGGTGAGTATACTGACACATCCACAACCACCTCTGCTGTGCAGACGGCGATAATAGCCAGATTCAATATCAGCCCGATACTACTTGTTGTGCCTGCCTTTCTGATATTCATCATCGTAAAGAAGGTGCCGCCACTACCGGCGTTACTTGCTGGCACTCTCCTCGGAGCTGCCTGTGCTGTCATCTTCCAGCCCGAACTGTTAAGGGAAATATCCGGCACTGAGGGTCCTTTTATCAAACAGGCCTACATCTCCGTAACAAAAGCCATGTTCGGTCCGGTGTCAGTGATAACGGGTAACGCCTCAGTAGATGAGCTGTTGCACACAAAAGGCATGGCAGGTATGCTCAACACAGTATGGCTTATCATCTGCGCCATGTTCTTCGGCGGGGTGATGGAAGCTTCCGGAATGCTCAGGACGATCACCGAACGAATGATGAAGTCTGTACGCAATGCAGGAACGCTCGTCGGGTCAACAGTGGCTACCTGTCTCTTCTTCAACGTCACAGCCTCCGACCAGTACCTGTCAATAGTCATTCCAGGAAGAATGTATGCAAAGAAATTTCGTGATATGGGCTTTAAGCCGGAGCTTCTGAGCCGTACCCTCGAAGATTCCGGCACCGTAACCTCGGTGCTGGTGCCATGGAACACCTGCGGCGCTACCCAGTCGAGCGTGCTGGGAGTATCAACATGGACCTATGCGCCATACTGCTTCTTCAATATCATCAGTCCATTCATGAGTATCTTTATGGCGGCTGTAAAATATAAAATAAGACGATATACGCCGGAGGAGCTTGCCAAGGTACAGCTAGAGGCTGACAAGGCAGACAGGGAGCTTTACGCTGAAGAAGAGTCCTGATTGCCTCTCTCCCTCGAACAAAGAGAGCTGCAGGATGTTTTATTATTGGTATATTTGATCATAAAACAAAGGAAAAAATGCTTCTAAAGCTCATTATAATATCTGTTGTACTTGTGGCCCTGGCTCTGGCAGGCATGGCAATAACCATACTTGTGAAGCCAAAGGGCAAGTTTCCTGAGACACATGTGGGCCACAATAAAGAGATGCGTAAGAGAGGCATCACCTGTGCACAGTCTACTGACACGGGTTGTAGTCCTATTGGTGGTACAGGCTGCTGCGGTTGTTTTGCGGAGGAGGATTAACGCTCCTCTATAAGACGTTTTAGTCCTTCTGAAACCCAGCTTCTCATCTCTCCACCCTCTTCATCAGAGTAGATAAGGTAGCCCTCAAGAAAATCATACTTATCAATGAATCCGATAGCTGCCTCTCTGCCACCTACCATGCATGCCGTAGCCCATGCGTCAGCCACCCCGGCTGTAGGGGCAATAATAGTGGCGCTCAGCAGTGTATGTCTTACAGGATACCCGGTGCGGGGGTCAATGG
Source organism: uncultured Rikenella sp. (assembly GCA_964418865.1). Classification (GTDB taxonomy): domain Bacteria; phylum Bacteroidota; class Bacteroidia; order Bacteroidales; family VadinHA17; genus SR-FBR-E99. The sequence goes on along the minus strand of CAYQNT010000152.1, from coordinate 826 downwards.
TATGAGAATACTTTATACCATTCTCCATAAAGAATTTACGGTAGTTGCCTGATGTGGCCAGTGACCTGTTGTCAAGCCTGATCTCCGCCCGCAGGTCAGCTCCGGGGAAATAGTTACCGTCGGCAGGGGTGTCTATGCCCACGTGCCAGCCTTTCCCGTTCTTGTCACCCAGGGCTCGTACCTCCCCTCCCACCTCAACCAGGCACTGAGTAATACCAGAACCGGCAAGGAGGTCTGCAACCAGATCAACGGTATATCCCTTTGCCACCGCATTGAGGTCAATGAACATGTTTGGGTCAGCCTTGAACAGCCTGTCGTCTTCCAGCCGCAGCTTATCCATCCCTACCAGTGCAAGCAGCGAGTCCAGCATGCTCTCGTCAAACCGCTTCAATGCATCCGGACCAAAGCCCCAGGCTTTCCCCAGAGGGCCAACGGTGATGTCAAAGAGAGCGCCGCTCTGCTCTGATACAAGTGCGGAGATACGGAATACTTCGCGAAAAAGAGTGTCAGTAACATCACTGCGATTACTGTTGATAAGGGAGATCAATGAAGAGTCGTTATAAATTGAAAGAGAATTGTCAACGACAGTCAGCAAGGATTCTATCTGCTGCCTGAGGGCCATGACATCAAGACCGGGAGTCTTCTCAACTACAATGTGGTAGGTGGTTCCCTGGGTCAGGCCGTTGATATCAACGTATTCCGGGGCCGGCGCGCAAGCCGGAACAAGAATGACAAAAAGGAAAAATGCTACAAGTCTGGTCATAAGGTCTAAAGGTCTCAAGGTCTGAAGGTCTGAAGGTCTGAAGGTCTCAAGGTTTGAAGGTCT
>CAYQNT010000151.1:0-5542 GCA_964418865.1 uncultured Rikenella sp. | reverse complement strand
TGATCTCTGCCACCAGCTCATACTCATCCTTGCTTCTTGTGGTCTGCGAGAAGAGCCACACCGGCCTGGTGAAGTCAATCATGCCCATATCCTGCTTGCCTGTGATGAGTATGCCCTTTGATCCTGCCGCCCCCAGCAGTCCTATCACCTCAGCATGTCCCTTCTTGCCGAATATCACTATCTGCCCCTTCTCTTCAGCGGATACCTGTGCCACCCTCTTGATCTTCTCCTGCATAGAGTGAACGATAGGGCAGGTGGCGTCAATAATGGCTATGTTGTTTTCTCTTGCCATCTCATACGTTGAGGGAGGCTCGCCATGTGCCCTGACAAGCACTTTGCAATCGCGCAGCCTGGCAAACTCATCGTAATTAATGGTCACCAGCCCCATGTCTTTGAGTCGTGCCACCTCGATGTCATTGTGTACTATCTCGCCCAGGCAAAAGACGGGTTCCCCCTTTAGGAGGGCCTCCTCAGCCAGCCTGACAGCCTTCTCTACGCCAAAGCAAAATCCTGATCCCGGGTCAATATCAACTTTCATTTATTCTCAGTATAAATAGTTTTCTGAACCACACCATCTGTTCTTCCGGTGTCATCTCACTGTTATTGAGTATCACCGCGTCATCGGCCATCCGCAACGGGCTTGCCTCACGTGTAGAGTCAATGCGATCACGGTCAGTGATGTTACGCACCACAGCCTCATAGTCGGCCGGCAACCCTTTGCTGATCAGTTCCCTGTAGCGTCTTTCAGCCCTCACCTCCGGGGTGGCGGTCATGAATATCTTCAGCTCCGCCTCGGGGAAGACTACGGTGCCTATGTCACGACCGTCCATCACTATCCCTCCACTCTGACCCATTGCGCGCTGCAGCTCAACAAGCTTGACTCTCACTTCGGCAATTGTACTTACGGCGCTCACATTGTCAGAGACCTCACGGTCACGTATCTCTCTCTCCACCGTCTCACCGTTAAGCTGTGTCTCAGCAAATCCCTGATCGCCTCCCGGCCGGAAGGTGATGGTTATCTCCGGCAGGGCGCTGATGATACGTTCATTATCCGCTACGCCGCCTCCAACCAATCCTCTCCTGAGGCAGAAGAGCGTCACTGCCCTGTACATGGCTCCGGAGTCAATATAGATATAGCCCAGCTCAGTGGCGATAGCTTTGGCGAAGGTACTCTTGCCACACGAAGAGTATCCGTCAATGGCGATTATGATCTTTTTCTCTCTGTTCATTCTGTCGTCTGATTTAAAAACGAAACGGTTGTCATAAGGTTCAGTGAGATCTGTTTTTAAGCAACAACTCAGGTCTGAGGCTAACTGTAAGGTGGTTTGAACCACCGGCAGGATGGAACGCATCATGGCCGTAGGATAGCTCAAAGGCTTTAGTCCTGAACCCGAAGCCTGCCGAGAAGCCCGACATACCCGAACGCTGCTCTGTCTTCAGCTCACTTCTGCGCTGGTAGTTGAATCCCACACCTATCCAGAAGGCATCGGCAGGGAGTATCTCAACACCCAGGATGAGATGCCTGAGTATATTCTCTCCGACTCCGCCTGCCGGTTTATCATCGCCGGTTATATAGTCATAGGTAAGGTTCGGTTTCTCAAGGTGCCTTATGGTGAGAGAGAATCCGAAGGGTGCATGGGCCAGCCTCTTGGTGGCTCCGGCAATGATCTCGAAGGGCAGCGGCTCACCGCCATGGCCTGTGTAGCTCTTCAGCTGCAGCCCGGCATTCCTGATCACCAGTCCTGCATCAAACAGCAGGCGCTCATTGTGATAGGTGGCGCCTATGTCAGCACAGATACCGGCAGAAAAGTATCTCTCCATGTGCGACAGCACCGGCTTGAGGTTCACCCCCACGGTGAATGATGAATCTATCTGCAGTGACCAGATGATATTAAAGGCATACTCTGCAGCGGTGAAGCTGCCGGTGATATTGCCTGCAATATCTGCCTCAGTAAAGCTGCCATAGCTGATGAAGCTTACTCCGGCGGCAAAGGTGCCTCGCGTCTCTGTGTCAAGGGCATATGCGGCATAACCGTAGTTGATACCTGCAAACCATGTGGAAAAACTCAGGGAAATATTATTGTCCATGGAGCTGCTCAGCAGGGCAGGATTGAAGTAGGGCAGGCTGAGGTCACCACGCCCCTGTGATACCGTCATGCCTCCTGTGGCCGAGGCGAAGGCTGAATGGCTGAGGTTCAGAAACTCATAGGTATTGTCGCCCCCGGTCTGGCCTCTGACCGGCAGAAGGGTGGTGATGATAAGAAGGGGAAGAGCCAGATGCCTCATTTCCTTGTAGCTTGCAGACAAAGATAATATTATCAGTAAAACGACAGGAGCCCTTATTTTTCTGTATGACTAAGCACTCCGGCCTGCCAGGTCAATGTCAACGGCCGCTGCCTTTCTCTTGCCGGCCTGTGAGAGGAAGAGTCCTGCAATGACTATCAACATCCCAATACCATTACGCAGGCTCAGCCTGTCGCCAACCATGAAAAAAGCAAACACCGCCGTGAAGATCGGAATAAGGTTGCTGAAGATGTTGGCACGTGATATACCGATACGCTTGACCGCATAGGCGAAGAGGATGAAAGCCCCGCATGAGGGCAAGAAGTAGTATCGACCCGAAACTCTCTATTACTATGCCTGTCGCCAACAGCCCTTTGAGATCAAAGATCAGGAACAGGGGCAGAAAAAGTAATGCGCCGATTATATTCTGGGTGTTAACGATAGTGAGAGGGTCATATTTTGCAACCAGCTTGTGCAGGACCATGTTATAACCCGTTGCCGAGATGACAGCAAGGAACATCAGTGCCAGCCCTTTTGGATTAAACTCGATGCTGCCTGACCTATTGGTTATGAATATCACTACTCCCAAAAACGATACAATCACTCCCAGGTAATTGACCAGCTTCAGCTTTTCTCTGAAGATCACGTAGACGAAAATGACGGCAAAGACCGGTATTGTTGAGATTATGACTGAGCCTACCGTTGAGGAGACATATGTCAGTCCGAAGCTTTCACCCAGGAAATAGAAAAAAGGCTCAAACGTGGCCAGCAGCAGGAAATACTTCCGGTCACTCTTTTTTATAGGCTTAAACTTTTTTGTGGCCCAGAGAAAACCGGAGAGAAAGATAGCGGCAAGGCAGAGCCTGATGAACACAATGGCTATCGGGTCATAGCTCCGGTTCGCTATCTTGAACCATATGAACGAGAAAGACCAGAAGATCATTGACAGAACAAGGGCGGCGTAGGGTTTACCTTTCATCTCAGAATTGCAGGGAGTGGCGTTATTGGCGTGCAAAGGTAATTCATTTTTCGATAATTGAATAATGGCTGTGTCATGACAACAAGATGGATTCGACCGTAACGCATGAAGGATCGAATTAAATTGTATATAAGACAGCCAGTCAGCTGTATATGAACACGGATATTTCGACCATGAGGCTGTAAAGTGGTATGTGGCTATGATGGCGTATTCATTTATTATTATATTTGCCACTTCAAAAGTTGAATTATATGAACGGAATCAAGATTGTTGTTCTCGCCAAGCAGGTGCCTGACACACGCAATGTGGGTCCTGACGCCATGAAAGCTGACGGCACTGTGAACAGGAGTGTTCTGCCTGCCATATTCAATCCTGAAGATCTGAACGCCCTTGAGCAGGCGCTGAGGATCAAGGAGAAATATGAAGGCACTACGGTGACGGTTCTGACAATGGGTCCGGGCAGGGCTGCGGAGATAATCCGCGAGGGGCTCTACCGTGGTGCTGATGACGGGGTGCTGCTTACTGACAGGGCCTTTGCTGGTTCCGATACGCTGGCCACCTCATATGCCCTTGCTCTGGCAGTGAGTAAGCTGTCTCCTGATCTGGTCATCGGCGGCAGGCAGGCCATTGACGGCGACACCGCGCAGGTGGGCCCGCAGGTGGCTGAGAAGCTGGGATGGCCACAGGTGACCTATGCCGAGGAGATGCACTTTGAGAATGACAGGCTTATCATCCGCAGGAGGCTTGAACGTGGCGTGGAGACTGTCTCTGCCCCTCTGCCGCTTGTGGTCACAGTGAACGGTACTGCTCCGTCATGCCGTTACCGTCATGCGCGACTGCTGATGAAATACAAGTACGCGCGCACTGATACCGAGCTGCAGGCTGAAAGCTCTGACTATATTGCCGCCAGCAGGCCATTTATCCAAATAACGGAATGGGGCATCGAAGCCATAGGAGCCAATGCTGAACAGCTGGGGATATCCGGCTCACCAACAAAGGTAAAGGAGATTGATAATGTCATACTGCAATCTAAAGAGTCAAGACACCTGACCGCCTCGGCAAAAGATATTGAGTCACTGGTAATAGAATTACTGGAGAATCATACGATTGGTTGATTAACAGACTAAAAGATACAGATAGTGAATAATCTATTCGTCTTTTGCGAGCTCGATGAAGGGAAGCCGGCTGATGTAAGCCTTGAGCTGCTGACCAAAGGCAGGTCACTTGCCAACACCCTTGGCTGTAAGCTCGAGACTGTCGTTCTTGGCAGTGGACTGAAGGGTATAGAGCAGGAGCTCTTTCCCTATGGTGTTGATGTGGTGCATGTGGCTGATGACCCGGTGCTGGAGCATTACCGCACGCTGCCCTATACATCAGTCATTGCCGGGCTCTTCAGGCATGAGAAGCCGCAGATAGCCCTGATAGGAGCCACCACCGCCGGCCGCGACCTTGGGCCACGGGTATCATCAGCCCTTCACAGCGGCCTCACAGCTGACTGTACAGGCCTTGAGATAGGTGATCACTATGTCAAAAAGACAGATACAACGTATAAAAACCTTCTCTACCAGATTAGACCTGCTTTCGGGGGTAATATTATCGCAACAATCATCAATCCTGACCACCGGCCGCAGATGGCCACGGTGCGCGAGGGGGTGATGAAGCGCGAGATTGTGAACAAGAATCACAAGGGGGAAGTGAAGTATATAGCCGTCTCTGACTTCATCAGGCCTGAAGACCTTGCCGTGGAGATCATAGAGAGGCATATGGAGGCCAGCAGGATAGACATTAAGTCAGCACAGATAATTGTGTCAGGCGGATATGGTATGGGCTCAAAAGAGAACTTCAGCCTTCTCTACGAGCTGGCATCAGTGCTGGGGGGAGAGGTGGCAGGATCAAGAGCAGCCGTCGATGCTGGCTTCACAGCTCATGAGAGGCAGGTAGGGCAGACCGGCGTGACAGTGAGGCCCAAGCTCTATATCGCCTGTGGCATCTCAGGGCAGATACAGCATACTGCCGGCATGAACCAGAGCGCTAAGATCATAGCTATCAACAATGACCCGATGGCTCCTATAAACAGCATAGCCGATTATGTTATCAACGGTGATGTGGCCGAGGTGATACCAAGGCTCATTAAGTATTATAAGGCCAACGCCAGGTAAAATAGCAGCAGTCTGAAAGCAAAAAAACAGAGATCCAATGGCAAATTTTTATACAGATAACAAAGACCTCAGGTTCCACCTCACCCACCCGGTGATGGAGAAGATTGTACGACTGAAGGAG
>CAYQNT010000150.1:0-5602 GCA_964418865.1 uncultured Rikenella sp. | reverse complement strand
CACATCCTTATATCGGAATATGGACCACAGACCAGAAATTCAAGATGATAAGGGAGTTTGAGTATGAAGATTACCGTAACAGGTTATCATGATCTCCGGTCAGGCAAGCTGAGGAGAGCATAGCAGAGCGTATAGTCATAAGCAATGTCAGAGCCACGGGAGAGATCACTTCATGTCCGGCTGGCATAACTGCCTGGTACAGTCAGTAACAAAAAGAAGAGGCTACTCTTTTGAGACAGCCTCTTCTGAAATGATATGTCACGATGGACAATCTCTTGAAGGCGTAACCGATTCTAGAAAGCATAGCCGATAGCAAGGGTAGCGCTTGGCATAATACCATTAAAACCGTCATCATCATCTCCACCTGTAACCTTCGAATACATAGGCCCTATGCCAAGGTCCAGCACAAAACCGCTAGTCCAAACCTACACTTTTTGCATCGTACTTGTAATCATCATCATCAGTGACGCTTCCAAATGAAAATGATGCCTGTGGGTTGATGTAGAATCCGCCCGGTACCGGTTTATTTGCATGGGTGAAATAATAACGGTATCCAAGACCAAATCCGGCAAGGCTAACGTCTGTTCCAAGCAGCTTGTACATGTATTGTCCCTTGATCAGTACAGAGGAACTTGTGCCCAATACTCTCTCATAAGTAGCATTGAAGTTACCGAATGCCAAAGCGAGAGGATTGGTTTTAACTACATTGCTTTGTGCACTCATGCTAAACACCAGAGTAACAAAGACTAAGGAAAGGATAAGTTTCTTCATGGTAATTTAATTTGATTAATCTAATTGTAACAACTGTAAATTATAGTAAAAGTTGTGAAGAATGGATAAACAAGACAACATAAATTGGTTTTATTCATGTATTACGCCTGATCCCAGCAGTTCCTCACCGTCATACCATGCAGCAAACTGCCCTGGCGTGATTCCACGCTGCTGTTTTTCGAAGATAATATGATAACCTTCAGCCCTTGCATAGAGGCGCGCTTTCTGCAGCGGCTGACGATACCTTATCCTTATCTGGTAATCACGGCTCTCGCCTGCCTGCATGGCCAGATCTCTTCTTATCCAGTGCACCTCATTTGCCCGGATGAAAAGCCCCTTACGGTAGAGACCGCGGTGTGCCTGTCCTTCACCCACATAAATGATGTTTTTCACAATGTCGGTCCCGATGATAAAGAGGGGCTCCTTGTAACCTCCAAGGTTGAGCCCCTTGCGCTGACCCACAGTATAGAAGTGAGCTCCGTTATGAGTGCCGGCAGTAACACCGTCTCCGGGATCCATCACGTGTGGCTCAGTCATCAGCGACAGCTCGTCAGGCGAGGCGGATGAAGGCGGCAGACCGTCAGGCCAGCTCATGAAGTCATGGTCCGCAGGTATGTATATTACCCTTCCCTTTTTTGATTCGAGCTTCTGCTGCAGGAAGACCGGCAAGTCTACCTTGCCTACAAAACAGATACCCTGTGAATCCTTCCTTTCAGCAGTGGCAAGGCCAAGATCAACGGCTATACGCCGTACTTCCGGTTTGGTAAGCGAGCCTATGGGGAACAGTACATTGTCAAGCTGCCTCTGGCTCACCTGGCAGAGAAAATAGCTCTGATCCTTGTTGCTGTCTATCCCTGCCAGCAGCCTGTTGACAGTCCCCGAGGGCGTCTCAATGGTCTCAGCACGGCAGTAATGCCCTGTGGCAATATAATCAGCCCCGCGCTCCAGTGCCACGCGCACGAATGAGTCGAACTTAATTTCACGGTTGCAGAGGATATCCGGGTTGGGGGTGCGTCCGCGTTCATACTCACTGAACATATAGTCAACCACCCTTGTACGGTATTCACTGCTGAGATCAATGGTACTCAACTTTATCTTCAGCTTGCCCGCAACCATCTCCGCAAAGGTTATATCCTCGTCAAACGGACATCCTCCGCTGAGAAGCCCGCGGCTGTCGTGCCAGTTGATCATGAAGATACCCTCAACCTCATACCCCTGTTCTTTTAGCAGCCATGCGGCGACACTGGAATCGACTCCTCCTGACAGGCCTACTATTACCTTCTTTCTCACGCCGCAAAGGTAGTGCTTTAACTTAATATGTTGAAAACTACTTCCGTCACACTTCGCTTCATGACACTTTTTTTATTAGCTTTCACGTGATGATAAGCCAGGGTAAATTATTGAAATACAGTGCGTCCGCGGGGTCGGGGAAGACTCATGCCCTAACAAGCTTCTACCTCTCGCGCGTTTTGCATGATCCGGGTGCCTACCGCAGAATATTGGCCGTCACATTCACTAACAGTGCCGCTGCTGAGATGAAGAGCCGTATACTCAGACGCTTGCACACCCTGGGCAGCGAAGATGCAGCCGGCCAGCGTGAGAGGGAAGAATTTGTGACATACCTGTGCGAATTCTTTCCGGACATCTATCCTGACAGGCAGAAGGCACTGGTTCTGGTAAGAAAGAACGCACCTCTGGCCCTGAACAATATTCTGCAGGACTATTCCCGTTTCACAGTGGGAACAATTGATTCATTCTTCCATAGGGTCATCAGGGCTTTTGCCCGTGAGATGGATATACCGGCAGGATATGAGATAGAGCTTGAGCACCAGGCTCTGCTCTCTGAAGCTGTAGATAGCCTGCTGTCAGACGTGGCTACTGATAAACGATTGCTGGGGTGGATCTCATCATATGTGGGATCGCGCCTTGATGACAACAAGAGCTGGGATATACGCCGCGAGATAATGGAAGTGGCAGCACTGATATTCAAGGAAAACTTCAGACAGCTGACAGCTGAAGAGAGGGAGAAAATAGGCGATTATGAGGTTGTGGGGAAGTATTCTGCCAGGGTCTTTGCAATCAGGAAGGCATTTGAGTCAGACCTGCGCACTCTGGCCGCACAGGGAGTTGAGATATATCAGAACTGCGGCCTATCACCTGACGATTTCCTGTCAAAGAGCAGGGGTGGCGTGGGTGGCAGCCTCAGAAAATATTCTGCCGGTGAAACAAAGCCCCCAAACTCAGCTTGGGGCAAAGCTCTCAACGAGGGAAGATATTATGCCGCAGGAGCAACGCCTTTGGTTGCGGCGGCATTCGGGGAGGCATTGAACAAAGGACTGGCAGACGTTATCAGCGCGATATCGGAGTTATTTAAAAATCGATATCCCCTCTATCTCTCTGCGCTGGCACAGGTAAAAACAATACATGTCATAGGTATACTGGGGGCTATAAGCGGAAAGGTCCGTGACAAGGCTCATGAACAGAACCTCTTCCTGCTTTCTGACTCCGGCGAACTGATAAACAAACTGATAGCTGATGATGACACTCCGTTCATATATGAAAAGATCGGTACAGCCTATGATCATTTTATCATCGATGAATTCCAGGATACATCGCGCATTCAGTGGAACAACTTCAGACCACTAATATCCGAGACACTCTCCAGGGGAAGAGACAACCTGGTTGTGGGCGATGTCAAGCAGTCGATCTACCGTTGGCGAAACAGCGACTGGAGGATTATCCATAAGGAGGCAGAGGATGCATTTGGAATGGAGCAGGTGAGAACGATCTGCCTGAATACCAACTACCGCAGCCGGCTGAATGTCATCAGGTTCAACAATCATATCTTTGATCCCGGCGCACTGCCGGCACTGTGCGATGATAAGCTTGCCTTCGACCGTCTGCGTATAGGTGATGTCTATAATGGGTCTGGGCAGGAAGGGACCTCCGGCAAGCCTGGCGGTTATGTGCGCGTCATGCTCTACGGCAAGAGTGAGGAGGAGGGATGGAAGCAGCGTGTGCTGAACGATATCCCGTCTGTTATTGAGCAGATACAGGATCATGATTACAAGGCTGATGATATTCTCTTTCTCTGCCGCAGCAACGATGAGGGTAAGGAGATAATCAGCCGCATTATGGAACACAATGCCTCATGCACTCCCGAACAGCGAATGTTGTATAACTATGAGGTAACCTCCGGCGAGTCCCTATATCTTGAACGCAACCCTGCTGTCACCCTCCTGGTCTCTTGCCTGAGATACCTGACCGACCCGGGCAGTCGCATAAACCTAAGCATGATGGTGAGATCATTAGTTCTTGCCACTGATAGGAACGAAGAGCTGATCTACAGCGGCGATACTGCCGAGAGGTTAAACACTCCATTACCGGAAGGGTGGGAGAAGGTGCTCGATTCATTCAGGAATGCATCGCTCTTCACTGTCGTTGAGAGCATGATACGTTACTTCAGCCTCGGTAAACATAGTGCTAACGTGGCTTATATAAGCTCATTCCAGGACCTGGTACTGGCTTATTCCGGTCGTCACAGCTCAGATATCTCATCCTTCGTCGGATGGTGGGATGACGAGGGTTACAAGAGTACCCTCAGCCAGTCTGACAGACAGGAGGCGATGCGTGTGATGACTATACACAAGGCCAAGGGACTGCAGAGCAAGGTGGTGATCGTTCCTTTTGCATCGTGGGACTTCTCAAAACATGGGTTCAGCAAGCCTCTCTTATGGATCACAGATGTGCCGGCGCCATTCGCTCCCATGCCTGTGGTGCTGCCTGAGAGGAGCAGCAGGCTGGAAGAGTCGCTCTTTGCCGATGAGGCCATGATGGAGAAAGCCTCCGACTGGCTTGATGGGGGGAACCTGCTATATGTGGCTTTTACACGAGCCGTAGATGCATTGTGGGTTATGGCTCCTGAAGTGACAAGTACTACCGGCACAGGGGCTAACACCGGGAACCTACTGAATGAGTCATTGAAGAATCTACCGGATGACTTCAGATGGACAGAGACGGAGACAGGGAAATATGTCGAGTGTGGCACATTCCCTGCTGTGGTGATTGAGGGTCGTGAACCGCAGATAGAGATGGAACACTATCATGTAACTCAACCTCGTGGCAACCTCAGACTGAGAACGGGAGGAGCGCTGCCACAAGATGAGGAAAAGCTTCGGGAGACAGGGGGCAGAGCATACGGCATCATGATGCATGAGCTACTGAGCAGGGTTAAGACTATTGCAGACATAGAGGCAGCGGCAATATATGCATGTAATACCGGCCTGCTGCCTGTGACAAGACGCGAGATGATAATCTCACGCCTGCGTGCCATGCTCTCATCTGACAGGGTGCGCGAGTGGTTTGACGGGTCATATGAGGCGATGACAGAGGCTACCATCATAATGCCCTCAGGCGCCGCCCGCCGTCCTGACAGGGTCATGATCAGAGATAACAACGTGATTGTGGTAGATTATAAGTTTGGTGAGCCATCACCCGGGCATAGGCAACAGGCAGCCTCATATCGCCTGCTCCTCGGACAGATGGGATACACCAGGGTGAAGTCGTGGCTATGGTACGTGGAAAAGGATATTATTGAGGAAGCCTAAGGCAGTCAGCAGTCGGCAGTCAGCAGTCGGCAAGTCAGCAGTCGGCAAGTCAGCAGTAGAAAGAGGCTGTAGACTGTAGACTGTAGACTGTAGACTGTAGACTGTAGACTGAAGACTGAAGACTGTAGACTGAAGACTGTAAACTGTAGACCGTAGACTGTAGACTGAGGACTGTAGACTGTAGACTGTAGACTGTAGACTGTAGACTGTAGACTGTAGACTGA